>JAZKCA010000035.1:0-5142 GCA_040388275.1 Pseudomonadota bacterium | reverse complement strand
TCGGGTGAGTAGAGGACTTGCACCTCCAAGTAAGTGCGCCCTGCCGGGCGCACCGGAAAAAAGCCCCGCCATCCTGAGGATGCGCGGGGCTTTTTGATTGCGTCGCCGGGATCAGACGTTGAACAGGAAGTTCAGCACGTCGCCATCCTTGACCACGTATTCCTTGCCCTCGGCGCGCATCTTGCCGACCTCCTTGGCGCCGGCCTCGCCCTTGTAGGTGACATAGTCGTCATAGGCAATGGTCTGCGCGCGGATGAAACCGCGTTCGAAGTCGGTGTGGATCACGCCGGCTGCCTGTGGCGCGGTGTCGCCCACGTGGATGGTCCAGGCGCGCACTTCCTTCACGCCTGCCGTGAAGTAAGTCTGCAGGCCCAGCAGCTTGTAGGCCGCGCGGATCAAGCGATCCAGGCCCGGCTCTTCCATGCCCATGTCGGACAGGAAGGCGCCCTTGTCGGCGTCGTCCAGGTCGGCGATTTCCGATTCGATCGATGCGCAGATCGCCACGATCGGCGCGTTCTGCGCCGCGGCGTAGGCGGTCAACTGGTCAAGCAGCGGGTTATTCTTGAAACCGGTGTCCGACACGTTCGCCACATACATGGCCGGCTTGGCCGTGATCAGGCACAGCGGCTTGATCAGCAGCATTTCTTCAGCGTCCAGGCCCATCGCGCGCACCGGCTTGGCTTCGTTCAGGAACGGCATCATGCGCTCCATGACGGCCAGCAGCTTGGCAGCCTCCTTGTCGCCCGCACGGACCTTCTTGTTTTCGCGGTGAATGGCTTTTTCGACGGTACCCATGTCGGCCAGCGCCAGCTCGGTCTGGATCACTTCGATGTCGTCCAGCGGGCTGATCTTGCCGGCGACGTGGATGACGTTGTCGTCTTCGAAGCAGCGCACCACGTTGACGATGGCGTCGGTTTCGCGGATGTGCGACAGGAACTGGTTGCCCAGGCCCTCGCCCTTCGACGCGCCCGCTACCAAGCCGGCGATGTCGACGAATTCGACGATGGCATTGACCATGCGCTCAGGCTTGACGATGGCCGCCAGCGCATCCATGCGCGGATCCGGTACTTCGACGACGCCGACGTTCGGCTCGATGGTGCAGAACGGATAGTTTTCAGCCGGAATGCCAGCCTTGGTCAGCGCATTGAAAAGGGTGGACTTGCCGACGTTGGGCAGGCCGACGATGCCGCATTGGAGACTCATGGGGAAAGCTTTCTAATTCGATGGACGAGGGGCACGCCAGAACATGGGCAGCCCGTAACCCCATATTGTACCCCGTGTAGGGTCCGCTGCCCAAGATTGGGGCATCGCAGTGGATTAATGCGTCAATAGTTAATATGAAAGAAGCATTACCGTCGCATTCGACTGGGAAAGTGATTTCTTCTTCATTTCGTCGATTTTGAAGAAGAATCTTCTAGATAGCCTGGATGCGCGACAGGTCGGGATTTTCCGCAAAACGGGCAAATTCATCGCGCAGGCGCTGGCCCTGACCTACCGCCAGGCCCCAATTGTGGATGCGGGCATCGTGGTCCAGCCCGTAATGCACGAAATCCTGGCGGTCAGGCAGCTTGTTGCGAGGCAAAGTGTTCAGGAAGGCCGGCGTGGGCGCCACGATGAGCACATTGTCGAGCCAGCCACGGTTGGCGCCGCGCCCGGTGCGGCGCCACGGCAGGAACTTGTCCAGCCAGCCGGGAATGATGTGCTGGCTGAAATGCGGGTACAGCACCAGTTCGCCTCCGGCCAGGCGCGAATACGGCAGCGCCAGGTTGTAATCGATGATGCCGCCATCCCAGTAGGTGCCTGGCGGCGCGTCGGCGATCGAGCGCACCGCCTTCATCACCAGCGGCAAAGTGCCGGAGGCAAGCAGCGCCGAACCCAGATTCGCCTCGCTGAGCGTGCTGAAATGGGTGGTGAAGGCGTCGAAGCGCGGCGCCATCCACGCAGGGCCGCCCTGCCCGGCGCTGACCACCACGCGTTCAAGCATGTGACCGAGGCGGTCGCGCGACGCCAGGTTCAGCAACGACGCCTGCGCGAAGCCGGCCATCTCCGCGCGCCGGTGCGCGGGATTGGCCAGGCCGCGCAGCCCGCGCACGGTCAGCAGATGCAAACGGTTGTGCGGATGATTGACCACTTCCTGTTCATGGCCGCCCACGAAATCGCTGAGCAGGCGCTGGCACACATCGGCAATTTCTTGCGGTGTCGGCTTGGTGCTGTTGTAGCGCTGGCCGCTGTACACCTTGCCCAGGCGCGCGAACGCGGCCACCGGATCGGCATGGCAGGCCGCAGCCATCCGCCAGGCCCCGATGGACGAGCCGATCAGCGCGCGTTCACGCGGCGCATCGGCCAGCCAGCTGCCGAACAGCCACTGGTCGAGCGCCTGGAAGATCAGGCCCTTGGGGCCACCAGCGGCGGCGGGAATGATCGCCACGTCGCGCGCGCGCAGGCCGTGCTTGCGGATATGGGCCAGCGCGCGCGGGCCAGCATGGAAGGATAGTGCATTCATCGTCCAATTATCACGGCTGGGCCCGGTACCGTCCAGTGCGCACACATGCGCGCGATTGCGTGGCCTCAAGAAGTCGGCCTATCGCCTGCGTAACATCAAGCGCTCCCGCCCTCCCTTTTGCCTGGAGTCCCCATGTCCTTTCGCCTTGTCGCGGCGCTGTGCTCGCTGCTTTTTTGCAGCCTGGCCGCGGCCGACGATACCGATCCATCGCTGGTCGTCAATTACTATACCCAGCACTTCGTGGTGGCCACCGACGGCAGTTACACGCTCACCGTGGACCACGCCAAGACCATCGTGCTGCAGCGTGCGCTGCAGGCGCACGGCCAGTACTACATCAGCTACAACCGCACGCTCGATGAAGTCGGCCGCATCGACGCTTACACGCGCAAGCCGGACGGGCGGCGCGTGCCGGTGCTGCCAGAGCACATCAAGGACCAGCAGGAAGCGGCCTCCGCCGACGCCCCCATGTTCCAGGACACGCGCCTGAAAATCCTCGTCTTCCCGGAACTGGAGGCAGGCGACCAGTTGATCGTGCACTACACGCTCCGGCGCCTGGCGCCGCTGTTTCCCGGCCACTTCGAAGACCTGACCTCATCCGAGTTCTACGACAACAAGCACTTCAACCTGATTTACGACATGCCAGCCAGCATGCCGCTGTATGCCGATGCCGCCGGCTTCGACGCAGTACCGATCGCCAGCTCGCCCGGCCGGAAACGCTATCAGTGGCGCTATGTGAACGGGTCCAACGCCCGCATCGAGGACGAGTCGGTCAGCTATCTCGATTACGGCAAGCGCCTGGCGGTGTCCACCTTCGCCGGCTACCCTGCCTTTGCGCGCGCCTATGCGCAGCGCGCCAAGGCAATGGCTGCGCCAAGCGCGCCGGTGACGGCACTGGCCATGCAATTGACGGCGGGCCTCCATGGACGGCGCGAGCGCGCCCTGGCGCTGTCTGACTGGGTACGCCGGCACATCCGCTACGTGGCCGTGTACGTGGGCCCTGGCGGCGTGGTGCCGCACCCGGCCGCCACGGTACTGGCCAACCGCTATGGCGACTGCAAGGACCACGCCATCCTGCTCGAAGCGCTGCTGCGCGCGGCCGGCATCGACAGCAGCGCGGTACTGATCAACAGCGGCAGCGCCTATCGCCTGCCGTCCGTGCCCACCTTGGGCATCTTCAACCATGTGATCACCTATGTGCCCGCGCTCGACCTGTATCTCGACTCGACCGCCGAATCGATCGCGGCCGGCTACCTGCCTTCCACGCTGATGGGCAAGCCTGCGCTGCTCGCTGCCAGCGGCGCTGTGGCGCGCACGCCGTCGGAGCAGCCCAACCGGCACCGCACCATTACCTGGTTCGGCCTGCAGCGTGACGGCAGCAGCAGCTTTAGCGTGGCCAAGATCACCGAAGGGGCCATCGCCGAGCCCTACCGCCAGGCCGTGCGCGACACCAAGCCGGCCGACCGCGAATTGTTTGTCGAGCATATGCTGCAAGGCCTGGGTCAAAAAGGCAAAGGCGTATTCGATGCGGGAGAAGTCGATGGCAACGGCAACGAATACAGCCTGCGCCTGAGCGGCACCAGCGACAACTTCGCCAACCTGCCCGGCCCTGTCGGGCTGGCAACGACCTACAATTTCTGGGGAGGACTTGGCGATACCTTGATGACGTTCGGCAAGGAAAAGGCGCGCAGCCAGGATTTCCTGTGCCCGGCCATCGACGCCGAGGATGAAACCGGATTTGTGTTTCCGAAAGGAGTGAAAGTGATCGCGCTGCCAATGGCGCTGACTTTGCAGGACCGCAATTTCAGCTACCGCGCGCAGTATCTGCAGCGCGGCAATACCGTGGTCGTCAAGCGCAGCCTGGCGTTTCGCAATCCCGGCGCGGTGTGCAGCGCCGCCGACTATCAGCGCATGCAGCCGCTGCTGGACCGCATGATCCGCGACCTGAAAAGCCAGGTCATCGTCAGCGGGCCTTAGTCGTTGGCCACTAAGCGGTGTGCAACTGCATGGTGGCTGTGTCGAACTTGCCTTCGATCGCCAGCGGCAGGATGCGCAGGCTCTTCTCGATGGCTTCTTCGATCAGCACCTGCTCTTCCTTGCGCGGCCGGTGCAGCACGTAGTCGGCCACCGCCTGGCGCGATTCGCTGGTGCGCGGATGGCCAATGCCGAGCCGCAAACGCCAGTAGTCCTGGGTCCCGAGCGCGGCGGTGATGTCCTTGAGGCCATTGTGCCCGCCCGACGAGCCGCCCTTTTTCATCTTGGCGATGCCCGGCTCGAGGTCGAGTTCGTCGTGCACGACCAGCACTTCGTCGGGATTGATCTTGAAAAAGCGCGCCAGGGCGCCCACCGACTGGCCGGAGCGGTTCATGAAGGTTTGCGGCTCGAGCAGCCACACTTCCTGGCCCTTGATGACGCTCTTGGCGACCAGCGCATTGAAGCGCGACTCGCGCTGCAAACGGCAGCCAGGCAGGCTGTTGGCCAGGTTGTCGACCAGCCAGAAGCCGGCGTTGTGTCGGGTAAGTTCGTATTCGGGGCCCGGGTTACCGAGCCCGACAATCAGGCGGATTGGCATGATGGGAATTCTGTAAATCGAGTAGGGGGCGGAATTACTCCCGCCGCCCTCTCACACCACCGTACGTGCG
>JAZKCA010000034.1:31701-40639 GCA_040388275.1 Pseudomonadota bacterium | reverse complement strand
CCCCCATTACGACACGGGCTCAGCCGCTGCGCGGCTGAGCCCGTGTCGTAATGGGGGACCTGACCCCGGGTCTCCGCGCAATTAGTACGGCAGATCAAACACCAGCACCTCGGCCCCTTCGGCCTGCTCCAGCGTCACCAGGGGCTCGCCCGTGATCTTGAGCGCGTCGCCGCCTTTGAGCGCATTGCCGTTGACCGTGAGCCGGCCCCGGATCAGGTGCACATACATATTGCGCCCCGCGCCCACGGCATGCTCGGCCCGGTCGCCGGTATTGAGAAGGCCTGCATAAATCCCCGCATCCTGGTGGATCAGTACCGAGCCGTCGCGCCCGTCGGGGGAGGCGATCAGCCGCAATGTGCCCAGCTTGGCCTCAGGCGCGAAGTGTTTTTCCTCGTAGCTCGGAGGAATTCCCTTCACATTCGGCTCGATCCAGATCTGCAGGAAATGCACCGGCTCCGTCGTCGACCCGTTGAACTCGCTATGCTGCACCCCGGTTCCGGCGCTCATGCGCTGCACGTCGCCATAATGCAATACCGAACCTGTGCCCAGGCTGTCCTTGTGGGCCAGGGCTCCGCTGAGCACATAGGAAATGATTTCCATGTCGCGGTGGCCGTGGGTGCCGAAACCCTGGCCTGGTGCCACCTTGTCTTCGTTGATGACCAGCAATGGTCCGAAGCCGATCTGGTGCGGATCGCGGTAGTCGCCAAACGAAAACGTATGTTTTGACTGTAACCAGCCATGGTCTGCTGCGCCGCGGTCTTCGCTTTTCCTGATCTGTAGCATGACTTGCTCCCTGTTGAAGTTAATGTGCAATAATTTCGAATAAGATTCGACTGCAATGGCACCAGTATAAAAGGGTGCTCAGGATTTGAAAAACGGAAAATTTCGTCATCTATGATCGAAAAAATCGAATGCTAAGACTCAGCCTTGAAGCTTTGCAGATTATCGACGCAATCGACCGCCGGGGCTCGTTCTCCAAGGCGGCGCAGGAATTGCACCGGGTGCCCTCGACCATCTCCTATATGGTCGGCAAGCTGGAAGAGGACCTCGCGGTCCAGGTTTTCGAGCGCAACGGACCGCGCGTGCTGCTCACCCCCGCCGGGCGCGAGCTGCTCAAGGAAGGGCGCTTCCTGCTCAAGGCCGCCGGCGAGCTTGAGCACCGGGTGCGGCGCATCGCGTCCGGCTGGGAGACCGAGCTGGCCATCGGCATGGATTCGATGTTTTCGACCAGCGCGCTGATCGACGACATGCATGCCTTCTACCAGGTGGCCCGGCACACGCGCTTGCGCCTGCTCCAGGAAACCCTGTCCGGCCCCTGGGAGGCCCTGCTCGACCGCCGGGTCGATCTGCTGGTGGGGGTGGCCGGCGAGGGGCCGGCCGGCGGCGGCTACGTTACCCGTGCCATCGGCCAGATGGCGTTCGTGTTCGCCGTCGCGCCCGGCCACCCGCTGGCGGCCGTGGACGGCCCGCTCGAGCGCGCGCAGTTGCAGGACCACCGGGCCGTGGTGGTGGCCGATTCGGCCCGCAACATGGCTCCGCGCACCGTGGGGCTGCTGACCGGCCAGGAAGCGCTGACGGTGCCCACCATGCAGGCCAAGTTTGCGCTGCAGGTGGCCGGCTTCGGCTTCGGTTTCCTGCCCCGCCCATGCTTTGAACGCGCCAGCGCAGCCGGCTTGCTGGTCGAAAAGCAGGTGGAGGAGCCGCGCGCCCCCGAAACCTTTTACCTGGCCTGGCGCAGCGGGGAAGAGGGCGCGGCGCTGAAATGGTGGCGCGAGCGCCTTCAGCAGCCTGGACTTTTCGAGCGCCTGTGCACCCATTTGCCAGGCCAGTGACGAAAAGCCCTTGGCAAAAACCAATACATTCGGAGTACCATAGCAAAACTTGGACCCACACCGACAAGACGATGACCAATCAGAGCACGGCGCCACTGGTATTATTCCGCGTATTGTCCAACAAGGGCGGCATCCCTGCCGGTCTGCTGATGGACGTGGGGGGCGGCGATGAAGCCGCGCTGCTTATACTGTTCCAGACCCCCGGCTTCCAGGCCTTTGGCCTTGAAATGCCCGCCTATTATCGCGAAGGCCTGGCCGAATCACTGGTCGAGGTCCTGACCGCGTCCGGCTGGAGCCAGCTGGTGCCCGGCAGCTTGCTGCGTGAAGACGAGCGCCTGGTCAAGGAAGATTTGCCAGCCGGCACCATGCTGATCGAAGGCGACTGGTGCATGGCAGCGCCGCCCAAGGCCACTGGCGCCCAGGCCGCCTCGCGCGCGCTGGCGCTGCAACTGGCGCAATTGGTTGCTGCCGACGCCCACACCCAGGACATCGAAGCGCTGCTGCGCAAGGATCCGACGCTGTCGTATCACCTGCTGCGCCTGGTCAATTCGCTGGGCATCGGCGCCGGGCGCAAGATCAGCAGTTTTTCCCAGGCCATCCTCATTCTCGGGCGCCAGCAATTGCGGCGCTGGGTCAACCTGATGCTGTTCGCGGCCCGCCAGGGCGATCCGCGCTCGGCCATGCTGCTGGCCAGGGTGGCCGTGCGCGGGCGCCTGCTCGAACAATTGACCAAGGCACTGGGCCAGGACAAGGCAGCCCAGGACCAGGCCTTTATCGCCGGCATGTTTTCGCTGCTGGGCGTGTTGTTCGGCATGCCGCTGCCCGAGGTTCTGGCGCCGCTGTCGATGAACGAAGTGGTGCAGGAAGCGCTGCTCGAATCGAAGGGCGAACTGGGCGTGGCGCTGCGCCTGTGCGAAGCGGCCGAGGAAGGCGATTTCGGCGCCGTGGCTGCCTGCTTGCAAGAACTCAATATCGACGTCACCGCCTTCAACGACGCCATCGTCGAGGCCAACCACTGGATGATCGGCGCGGTGACCGGCAGCCACGGCAGCCCTATCGGCTGAGCAACAAGCGGCACTGACCCGAACACTGCTGTTCCAGCGCAAACAAAGCGGCTCCTTTTCGCGCATGATTTCCTGCTTGTTCCATCAGCGGGGAGGGCGCTGCCGTGAATCCGATGCCGCAGGTCAGTGTAGTCATGCCGACGTTCGAGCAATGCCACTTCATTCGGCGCGCGCTCGATAGTTTGCTGGCCCAAACGCTTGAAAACTGGGAGTTGATCGTCATCGACGACGGCTCGCAGGACGCGACCGCAGCTACGCTGCAACCCTACCTGGCCGACCCGCGCATCCGCTACCTGCACATGTTGCACAACCATGGCCTTGGGCATGCGCTCAACGAAACAATGACGCACGCGCGGGCGCCGCTGCTGGCCTACCTGCCCAGCGATGACATCTATTATCGCGACCACCTGCAGCAGCTGTGCGACTGCCTGGCCGCCGACGCGCAAGCCGTGCTGGCTTTTGCCGGCGCGCGCCATCACTACAGCCGTGAAGCGAGCGGGCAGATCCCGGGCCATGCGCTGCAACTGGTGCAGTGCATGCACCGGCGCACGCAGCTGCGCTGGATCACGCGCGACGAGCTCGAGTCCGACGACCTTGAGCGCCTGTTCTGGGCCAGGCTGCGCGCCGAAGGTGCGTTCATCGGCAGCGGCGCGGCAAGTTGCGAATGGGTCGACCATCCGCACCAGCGCCACAAGCTGATGCAGGAACCGGTGGGTGGCATCAATCCATTTCGGCGCCACTACCGCGTCAGCCAGCCGCTGCGCTTTCACACCACCGTGGGCAACGCGATCGACGAGGTAGAGCAATACCGCGCCATGCGCGAACGTCCGTCCCACGCTGCGCAAGCCGGTGGCATGAAGATACTGCTGGTAGGCGAGCTGGCATATAACGCAGACCGTGTGCTGGCGCTGGAAGAGCAGGGACACCAGTTGTACGGCCTGTGGATGGAGCAGCCGTATTGGTACAACACGGTCGGGCCGCTTCCCTTCGGCCACGTGCAAGATCTGCCGCAGGCGCACTGGCGCGAGGCCGTGCAGCAGTTGCAGCCAGACCTGATTTACGCGCAGCTCAACTGGCAGGCGGTGCCGTTCGCCCACGAAGTGATGCTGGCCACGCCCGATATTCCGTTTGTATGGCACTTCAAGGAAGGCCCGTTCATCTGCCTTGAGAAGGGCACGTGGCCGCAGCTGGTCGACCTGTTCGAGCATGCCGGCGGGCGTATCTTTACCAGCCCCGAAATGCGCGACTGGTTCGATACCGTGATACCGGGGCTGTCGCGCACGCGCCCCTGCCATGTGCTCGACGGCGACCTGCCCAGGGAAAGCTGGTTTGCCCAGTCGCCGGGCCGGCTGCTGTCAGATATCGACTGCGAAATCCACACGGTGGTGCCAGGACGGCCCATTGGCCTGCATCCGCACACCGTGGCGGCACTGGCCGCACAGGGCATCCACCTGCATTTTTACGGCGACTTCACCCACGGCCAGTGGCGCGAGTGGATCGACAAGGCGCGCGCACTGGCGCCGGCGCATCTGCACCTGCACGCGAACGTCAGCCAGTCTGACTGGGTGGCCGAATTTTCGCGCTACGATGCCGGCTGGCTGCATGCCTTCGACAGCCACAACCAGGGCGATATCCGGCGTGCCAACTGGGACGACCTGAATTATCCGGCCCGCATGGCCACGCTGGCTGCGGCCGGCCTGCCGATGATCCAGCGGCGTAACGAGGGCGCAATCGTGGCCACGCAGGCGTTGACGGCGCGGCTTGGGATTGGCCTGTTCTACGATACCGTGGAAGAACTGGGCCAGCTGCTGCGCGAGCGCGACCGCATGCAGGCGCTGCGCACGCGGGTGTGGGAAGCGCGGGCCGAATTCACGTTCGACCGTCACGTTCCCGAGCTGCTTGAATTCTTCAAGACGGTCATCGGCAGTGCCATGCGGGCCAGGAGCGCGGCGTGAGGAATATGCGCTGCGAAATCGTCGTGTCGCGGGCCGACAGGCGCACACGCAAGGAGATGGCGGGAAAAATCGCGGTGGGATTGGTGTCGCTCGACACGCTGGGAGTCGAGGTGGCGACCTGGTATTTGCTGTCGCACGGCGTACCGCTCGAAACGATCCTGCGCGTGATGACAGCCCCGCAGCGGCGCCGCCGTTGATTTTCCGAATGTTAATGAGCTGCCATTATTAGTTAAAATGAGCGGCGCCGTCCAGCCCGCAACGGGTCTAGCAGGCTGCGCAAATCGTTGTGATCGAGCTCGTACATCAAGGCGAGCAGTTCGCCCAGTTCGCCGCGCGGAAAGCCTTCGCGCGCGAACCAGCCAAGGTAGTGGCCCGGCAGATCGGCGATAAATCGGCCCTTGTATTTCCCGTATGGCATTTCACGGGTGAGCAGCATTTGTAGGTGTTCTGGCTTCATGGTGCGACACTGTAGCGCAAAATGCAGAGGAAGCGGAATGCAGAAGACGTATCACGGCAGTTGTCATTGCGGCGCGGTGCAGTTTGAAGCGGACATCGATCGCAGATTCTGCGCAGTAAATGTGACGTGCCTCGATGACGGCAGCGACGAAGAACTGGTAAATGCGCCAATCACCTATCTTGATGGGCGCAACGATATTTGGGACGCGGCGCCAGCGGAGATAAGACATTTGTAGAAAATGGTGCGAGGAGGGCGAAGAGTCAGGTGAGTTCGAGTTCTCTAAGGCAGGCCAAACAAGGATCACCGTAAACTTGAGGAAAAAATGAAACTACTTACAGGACCTGTTTGAATGAAACTTAAGAATTCGATTTGGCGTGATATTTTTACCGGGGTTTGCGCTTGAAATCACTTGAAATACTCGTTAGAAAATGGGGAAAAGAAGATCTACTGGCGCTGCCGCCGTATGGTGAATCGATAGTCCGCGCGACATTTCTGGAAGCTGGAATTGAACCGCCAAAGGACTTGATGCACCTTTACGGAGCCATTGGAGGAATGCAGGTTCCTGACGACGAGCTGTGGCGCCTCTGGCCGCTTTCCGAAGTGGTCGAGCGAAAATCAGATACAAATGAATGCGGCGTGTTGTTTTCAGACTATCTGCTCGATTCGTGGGCCTATCGGGTCAAGCCCAACGATGCGGAAACAAGTTCAGTTTTCGTTGACTATTTTGACGGGCGCAACCCACTTCTTGTGGCAAGAACACTTGAACAATTTTTTGTCGCGTATGTAGAAAACGCCGATCGACTACTAACTCAGACGACTTGATTTGGCGATCATGGCAAGCTCTGCCAGCGGGGAAGTGGCCAGTCGACTGAGGCAGAGCGTCATTGAGGTCTGAACTACTGCAGACTAGCGACTCATTCCATCACCCCCGTCTTTTTCTGTCGGTTGCGCGCACCGACTGCTTTGACCAGGGCCTTCCACTTCGAACGATCCGCAATCCGTTCGAGCGGCGTCTGCTGCCCGCGGCGGGCCTCGCGCAGCAGCTTGTGGAAGTTGCGCAGTCGGTCCGCATCGACCGCTTCGCGTACCGCGCAGCGAGGTTCGCTCCCGTGCCTGCAGTCGCGGAACTGGCATAGGCCGGCCAGCGCATCGATGTCTTCGAACGAGGCCGTCAATGCCTCTTCATCGATGTCCGGTTGCAGCGATCGCAAGCCTGGCGTATCGATGATGCAGGCGCCGCCCGCGCACAAATGCAGCGAACGCGCAGTAGTGGTGTGCCGTCCGCGACTATCGTCCTGGCGTACGCCGCCGGTTGCCTGCGCCGCGCCCGTCAAGGTATTGGTCAGCGTCGATTTGCCGGCGCCGGATGAACCGAGCAGTATCAGCGTTTGGCCAACTCCCAGCCACGGCTTCAATACGAGCGGCGCTTCGCTGCCCAATGCATTGACCGCGAACCTCGGCACGCTGCCGGGAAGGCGGCGCTGCGGTTGATCGACCCGTTCGCCGGCATCGGGCGCAATGTCGGCCTTGGTGAGCACCACGACCGCTTCAACCGCGGCCGCGTGGACCAGCGCCAGATAACGTTCGATGCGACGCAGCTTGAAATCGTGGTCCAGGCCCATGACCAGAAGGGCGGTATCGACATTGCTGGCGAGGGGCTGGCGCCGGCCGTCGGGGCTGCGGCGTGCCAGTTGGGTGAGCGGCTCAAGACGGTGCGTGAGGCGGGCGTCTTCGGCCAGCACACAGTCGCCCACGGCGAGCCCTTCAAGCCGGGCAATCGTGCGGGCGCTGGTTTGGGTGTGCCCATCGTGGACGGTGACGCTGTCGCGATGTACTCCGGTGACGCGCACCAGGCGTGCCCTTGACTCCGTCAGGTCGAGCGAATGGAGCTGGTTTGCGATGGCCTGGGTCAGGCCGATAGGACGCAGTAATTCAAAATCGATATCTATCATGATGAGGGTGTGGTCCCGAATTCGTGAGGCCGGCGGCGCGCGCAGGCAAAGGAAAACGGAGGTCGGCGCGCAATCAGCGCATCAACGCACAGGCTCGATCAGGAGGAACAGCGGGCAAGCGCTTGGAGTGCGATCAGGCAGCCGACAGGAGGGCAATGTCATTCGAATGCATGGTTTATCTCCTGTGGAAGTGAATGGGAAGCCGCAAGGATCGCACAGCGCGGCGTGGCGCGTCAAGCGCTGCAAGGAGTGCTATCTTAAGAATCCGACGGCACGGAAGTGGATGGACTGCGGGCTGAACGGCCATGCATTGGCCGCTTGCGTATAATCCATGGTTATTGAACCAACCATCATCAGAGAACAGATCATATGGCATCATCGAACGACAACATCAGCATGGCCGTGTTTTGCGACTTCGAGAACGTCGCACTGGGCGTGCGTGACGCGAACTACGAAAAATTCGACATCAAGCCGGTGCTCGAGCGCCTTCTGCTCAAGGGCAGCATCGTCGTCAAGAAGGCCTACTGCGACTGGGAGCGCTACAAGGGCTTCAAGGCCACCATGCATGAAGCGAACTTCGAGCTGATCGAAATCCCGCACGTGCGCCAGTCGGGCAAGAACTCGGCCGACATCCGCCTCGTCGTCGACGCGCTCGACCTTTGCTATACCAAGTCGCACGTGAACACCTTCGTCATCATCAGCGGCGATTCCGATTTTTCGCCCCTGGTGTCCAAGCTGCGCGAGAACGCCAAGCAGGTGATCGGCGTGGGCGTGAAGCAGTCCACTTCCGACCTGCTGGTGGCGAACTGCGACGAATTCATTTTCTACGACGACCTGGTGCGCGAAGTTAAGCGCGCCGCGGCCAAGCGCGATGAACGCAAGCAGCCGGCAGCGAAGCGTTCGCCGGACGAAGGCAACCGCCGCAAGGAAGAACTTGAAGAGCGCAAGGCCAAGGCAATCGAGCTGGTGGTCGAGATGTTCGACGCGCTGGTCTCGGAACGCGGCGACAGCGGCAAGATCTGGGCGTCGCTGCTGAAAGATACGCTGAAGCGGCGCCGTCCCGATTTCAACGAAACCTATTATGGCTTCCGCACTTTTGGCAACCTGCTCGAAGAAGCGCAGAATCGCGGCATGCTTGAATTCGGGCGCGACGAGAAGTCGGGCGCGTATGTCTATCGCAGCAGCCATGCGCCGGCCAGCGTGCCGGTGATTGAACAGGCGCAGACGGTGCAGGAAAATGCGGCCGCCGATGGGGCCGAGCCGGCGCCGGCAAAAGAATCGCGCCGCCGCGGCGGACGGGGAGGGCGCAAGCCGGTCGAGATGGAAGTGGAAATGGTCGACGCGGTATTCCACGAACCCGAGCAGCAGGCCGAGCCCGAGCCGGAGCAAGTCGTGGCGGCGCCCGAGCAGCCCGAAAAGCGCCGTAGCAGCCGCGGCACTCGCAAGCCTGCGGCCAAGAAGACCGACGCGCCGATCGAGATTGTCGCAGCACCGGTTGAGGCAGCAGTGGATGCGGCCGAGCCGGCCAAGAAGGCCGCGCGCAAGCCGGCGGCCCGCCCGCGTCGCCCGGCCAAGCCGAAAGCAGCGCCCGAGAGCGCATAAATTACGCGACGCCGGAAAAAGCATATAGTCCGTCGTCCTCGCGCACGCGGGGACCCATACTGAGCATAATCAGTAT
>JAZKCA010000034.1:1135-31691 GCA_040388275.1 Pseudomonadota bacterium | reverse complement strand
TATGGGTCCCCGCGTTCGCGAGGACGACGAGCCCGTTGAGCAAGCCCCCGAAAAATCAGGCAAACTGACACCAGCAACCCGTGTCTAACGTTTGCTTCGACTTGGAGGGGGTCTACGCCATGCGCATGCTCACCGCACTTGTGTTGTCCCTGGCTATGCTTGCGCCGCCGCTCATGGCAGCTCCGCCCGTTGCCAGCCACCCCATCCTCGGCATCTGGAAGCTCACGCTGCCCGACGGCAGCTGCTCCGAGGTCTATCGCTTCCGCGGCGACGGCACCAGTCTGGTCACTAGCGCACAGGAAATCTCCGAAAGCGAATTCAACATTCCAGCGCAGCCCAGCGTCAAAGGCTTTTACCGCCTTGACGACAAGGTCGTCAAAGACAACGGCAAGCTTGACTGCACCGGCAGCGTGACCAAGGTGGGCAGCAAGGTTACCCATTTTGTCCATTTCCACCCGTCCGGCGCGCTGTTCCTGATGTGCGCGGCCGAGTCGCTCGATGCCTGCATTGGCCCGTTTCGCCGCATGCAGGGACAGGAAGCGTGAAACCGGTGTTGCGTATCGGCGTCATTTCCGACACCCACGGCTTGCTGCGTCCCGAAGCCTTGGCGCAGCTGCAAGGATCGGATTACCTGATCCACGGCGGCGACATTGGCAACCCGGAGATCCTTGCGCAGCTGGCCGCCATTGCGCCGCTCACCGTGGTACGCGGCAATAACGATAACGCCCCGTGGGCGCAAGGCATCGCTGATACTGCGCGACTCGATCTGGACGAGGTCAGTATTTACGTGCTGCACAATCTTGCCACTTTGGACCTGGACCCTTTTGCCGCAGGGATTCAAGTCATTATCAGCGGCCATTCACATTGCCCCACAAAACAGTTTCGTAGTGGTATTCTTTACTTGAATCCCGGCAGTGCCGGACCGCGGCGTTTCAAGCTTCCCGTCTCGGTGGCCGAAATACTGGTCGATGGCGCGTCGGTGACGGCACGCATAATCGAACTCGAACTTTGAGGTGCCCGATGAAAACTGCCCTCCTGCTGGCTGTGCTGGCGCTCCCGGTGCATGCGGCCGATTCGCCTTCTGCGCAAATGATCAAGGACGTCGAAGGCGTCTACAAGAACCGCTTCCCCGCTAAAATTGTCGTGCCTGGAAAGGCCGATGAAAAATACGAAGCCGAAGACGTCGTCGAAATAGTCCGGCATAACGACGAGAGCATTTTTGTTCGTGCCTCGCTCACTTTCGCGAACGGACATCGCTGCGGCTTCGGCATTATTGCCACCTATACCAACGGGACCTTCGTGTACAACGACCCGAACCCGGACCTCACCGACAAGCAGTCCTGCATGGTGACCATTTCCACCAGGGGCGAGTCACTGCTCCTGACCGACCGCGCCAAGGCAAAGGGGCCGTCGACCTGCAAAGCCCTGTGCGGCGCGCGCGAAAGCCTGGGCGACTACGCCATCGCCACCAGCAAAAAAGCCAAGATCACCTATCTTCCGAAACTAAAGGCGTCGAAGGAATATGTGCAGGCGCTCAAGGCGTTCAACGAGATGCAACGCTGAGGCCAGCAGTTGGGGAGGCCTATGTCGGCGTTGTCGGAATTTCTTACACTCCTGAACGCTGTGCAATCCTGAAAAATATGTTCCGTATCGCAAACAGTTGATTTTAAACAGTAATTAATACTCGTATGTGGCTTGATGAATACTGGCCCGTTATTTGCTTAGTGTATCCTGTTGGCAAATTTCTTTGTGCATCAATCCAAAACCAAGGGGCTATTTTGAAAAACTCTAAAATTATTTTTTCGTCGATCGCATTCGCTGCTGCTTGCGCCATGGCGCCATCCCTGGCTTCGGCCTCGGTTGTCACGGTAGGCATCAATCTGGCCCTGCCACACTCAGGCGTCACGATGTACGACCTTGACGGCGATACGGTGAACGACCTCGGCTTGTCCGAAGACTGCTGCTCCCCTAACCGCACTTACGTTAGCGGTACCTCGACGAAGTGGCAGTATGCATGGATGAACGCAGGCCAGGTCGTGGACGGCTCGCTCGCTTGGGTTTCGTTCACCAGCGGCTACACGCCAACGGCTCCAATGTTGCCTGGCTTGAACTACCTTGCTATCAGCAACACCTCGATGGGCAACTACTTCGGCTACGCCACCATCGACTTCCAACTGCCTACGGTCGGCACCGGTGGCTATTCGCAGACCCTGAAGAGCTACACCTACGACAATTCGGGCGCCGGAATCACCGTTGGCGCTGAAGTTCCTGAGCCAGCTTCGCTGGGCCTGTTCGGTCTTGGCTTGATGGGTCTGGTTTTCAATGCGCGTCGCAAGAAGGCCATCAAGGCCTAATTGCCAAAGCAGCAAGCTAGCCTGACGGCCCGATCGGTTTTCCGATCGGGCCGTTCTTCATTCTGACGCAGATCGCACTACGCCGACCGGGACATGGCGGTGTATATTGCTGGCGATCTGATCCACACTTCATTGGCCCGCCATGTCCCCGGTTTTACTGTTCTGCATCCTCATCGCCTACTTCGCCTTGCTGCTCGGCGTCGCCTGGGCCACCTCCCGCAACGCCACCAACGACAGCTTTTACATCGGCAACAAGAGCAGCAACTGGATGCTGGTCGCGTTCGGCATGGTCGGCACCACCTTGTCGGGCGTTACCTTCATTAGCGTGCCGGGTGCGGTCGGCCATGACGGTTTCGGCTATATCCAGATCCTGATCGGCTACGTGATCGGCTATATCGCCGTCGCTTTCATTCTGCTGCCGCTGTATTACCGGCTCAAGCTGACCTCGATCTACCACTATCTCGACGTGCGCCTTGGCCGGCGCGCCTACCAGAGCGGGGCCGGCTTCTTTATTCTGTCGCGCCTGCTGGGCGCCAGCGCGCGCCTCTACCTGGTGGTCAACATTCTGCAGGCCATCATCCTCGACAGCCTGGGCGTGCCGTTCTGGGCCACCACCCTGATCATCCTGGCCATGATCCTGGTGTACACCTACCAGGGCGGGGTCAAGACCATCGTCTGGACCGATATCCTGCAAACGAGTTGCATGCTGTTCGGCCTGGTCGCCTGCGTGGTCTTTTTGCTGGGCCGGCTCGATCTGACGGTAGGGCAGAGCCTGGCGCAGATGGATGCGCGCGGCCTGTCGAACGTCTTCACGACGGCCGTCGACAGCCCCGGTTTCTTCCTGAAGCAAATCATCGCCGGCGCCTTCATTACGCTGACCATGACGGGCATGGACCAGGAAATGATGCAAAAGACGATTTCCGTGAAGACCCTGCGCGATTCGCAAAAGAACCTGCTGACCCTGACCGCGATCCTGGTCGCAGTGCTGCTGCTGTTCCTGTTCCTCGGCGGCCTGCTGTACCTGTACGCGCCACTGGCCGGCGTGACCGCAACGGGCGACAAGATATTCCCCGCCGTCGTCATGGGCCACCTGCCGGCCGCCGTGCAACTCATTTTCCTGATCGCGCTGATTTCAGCCCTGTTTCCCAGCGCCGACGGCGCCATCACCGCGCTCACGTCCACCTTCTGCATCGACCTGCTTGGCCTGCAGCGCCGCACCGACCTGTCCGAGAAGGACAAGGTGCGCTGGCGCCACCGGGTTCACCTGGGCTTCGCTTTCCTGTTCCTGCTGCTCGTGATGTGGTTCAAGCTGGCCGACAACCCCAGCATGATCATGGTGATCCTGAAACTGGCTGGTTATACCTATGGCCCACTACTGGGCCTGTTTGCCTTCGGGATATTGACCACCCGCACGCTTAACGACAAATGGGTGCCCGTGGTCGCCATCGGCGGGCCGGTCCTGTGCGCTTTGCTTGAGGCTAATCAAGGGTTGCCGCTCGGCACGTACCGCCTCGGCCTCGAACTCCTGATCATCAATGGCATACTGGTATTCGCTGGGCTGTTTGCGATTTCCCGGTCAGCGGCAGCAGCCCCGGCAACGCTGGCTGCGTGATCATTTTAACCACGGATCAGGCGATTTCGCTTACAGTACGCGTTTGGCTGGTCGCAGCCATACCTTTCACTTTTTAATGCCGGAGTTTCGATGTCTTTCACACCCTTGTCTTCCCTGCGCCGCGGCTTCGGCATGTTCTGGCGCGCGCTCGACGCCACCCGCCGTACCATCCTGAACCTGCTGTTCCTGCTCATCGTGATCCTGCTGCTGGTGGCCATTTTCGGCGGCGGCGCCAAGCCACTGGGTTCCAAGACAGCGCTGGTGCTCGAGATCAAGGGCGACATCGTCGAGCAGCACGCTGGCGACTTCCGCGACGCCTTCATGTCCAATGTGCGCGGCGATACAGTGCGTTCGGTGCAAGTGCGCGACCTGCTCAAGGTGCTCGACGCCGCGGCCAAGGACAAGGACATCAGCAGCGTGGTGCTGATGCTGGACGAACTCGACGGCGCCGGCCTGGCCTCGCTGCACGAGATCGGCTCGGCGATCGACCGCGTCAAGGCGGCCGGCAAGCCCGTCATCGCCTGGGGCGGCAGCTACGACCAGAAGCGCTACCTGCTAGCCTCGCACGCAAGCGAGGTCTATATGCACCCGATGGGCTTCCTCCTGATCGAAGGTTTCGGCCGCCACCGCAATTACTACCGCGATGCGCTCGACAAGCTCGGCGTGACCGTCAACCTGATGAAAGTGGGCGCCTACAAGAGCGCCGCCGAGCCGTACATCGCCAACGGTCCATCGCCGGCGGCCAGCGAAGCCGAAGCTTACCTTTACGAAGCGCTGTGGGAAGGCTACACCGCCGACGTCGAAAAGAACCGCAAGATGGCGCCCGGCACCGTCATGAAGATCATCAACGGCTTGCCGCAGCTGATGGAAGAGGCCAAGGGCGATATCGGCAAGCTCGCCATGGCCAACAAGCTGGTTGACGGCCTCAAGACGCGCGATGAAATTCGCGCAATGATGATCAAGCGCGGCGAAAAAGACAATGAAAGCAAGTCGTTCCGCCAGATCGCATTTGGCGACTACCTTGAACGCCACCATGAAAAACTGTTCGGCGACGGCATCGGCGTGGTTATCGCGTCGGGCGAAATCAGCGACGGCACGGCCAGCCCTGGCAGCATCGGCGGCGCGTCCACGGCCAACCTGATTCGCAAGGCACGCGAGGACGACCAGATCAAGGCCATCGTGCTGCGCGTGGACTCCCCGGGCGGCAGCGCTTACGGCTCCGAACTGATCCGGCGCGAACTGCAGCTCACGCGCGATGCCGGCAAACCGGTCGTCGTGTCGATGGGCAGCGTTGCCGCTTCGGGCGGTTACTGGATCTCGATGGCGTCCGATGAAATCATCGCCGACCGTTCCACCGTGACCGGCTCGATCGGCGTGTTCTCGCTGATTCCGACCGCCGACAAGGTGGCCGACAAGCTGGGCATCCACACCGCCGGCCACACCACCACCTGGCTCGCTGGCGCCACCAATCCTTTGCGTCCGCTCGACCCGCGCTTCGGCCAGCTAATCCAGAGCAGCGTGACCCGGATCTACACCGAGTTCACCACGAAGGCGGCGCTTGCGCGCAAGACCACCCAGGCCAAGATCGACGAAGTGGGCCAGGGCCGCGTATGGACCGGCCTGCAGGCGCAGGAACGCGGCCTGGTCGACACCATTGGCAGTTTTGGCGACGCGCTGCGTTCGGCCGCCAAGCGCGCCAAGCTGGGCGACGATTACCGGGTTGCGTATATCGAACGTGACGATTCGACCTTCCTGCGCGCGCTGCAAATGTTTGGCGCCAGCACCTCGCAGGCGATCAACATCGAAGTCAAGCTGGGCTTGCTGGAAGCGACCATGCCGAAAAGCGCGGTCGCCGACGTCGGCAAAGAGCTGGCATGGCTGACCGACCTGAGTGCCGGCCGCAAGCCGTTCCAGGCCATTACGCACTGCATGTGCGGCACGCCGTAACCGGCTTTGTAGCGAGTATGTAACGTCTTGTAGCAGGAAGAACGCGGGCGCATGTTTGATCATGCGCCCGTTTTCGTTTACCTCCCCTATGGCACGTCGGTTTGCTGCTTTCCCGGACGATGGAACGCGCGCGTGATTGCTTCACACTTGTAAAGACCAATGTGCGGTACGAAACATATGAAAAGAGACCACCATGCTAGAGTCCTCCCCATGCAAATAGCATTTTGGCATCAACACGAAATACAAGGAACAGCATGAACGCCCTGACCACCCCGCCTAAGCGCAGTCGCCGCGCCAAGATCATCGGCAGCATCATCGCCGTCGTTGTCATGGTTGCTTTGGGCGCGCTCGCCTGGTACCTGACCCACCAGCCCAAGGCAGGACCCGGCGGCCCCGGTGCCAGCCAGGGCGGCGGTCCTGGCGGCGGGGGCGGGCGCGGCGGACGAGGTGGTGCCACCACGGTGGGCGTGGCAACGGCCGAACTGGCCGACATCCCGGTCAGCGTTGACGCCCTCGGCACCGTCGTCGCCGCGGCCACCGCCACGGTGCGCCCGCAGGTATCGGGCATCCTGCAAAAAATTAACTTCAGCGAGGGCCAGCTGGTCAACGCCGGCCAGGTACTGGCCGTGATCGACCCGCGCTCGTTCGAGATGGCCCTGCTGCAGGCCAGCGGCACACGCCAGCGCAACGAGGCGCAGCTGGCCAGCGCCCGCGTCACGCTGGAGCGCTTCCGCACCTTGCTGGCCCAGGACTCGATCGCGCGTCAGGAAGTCGACACCCAGGCCGCGCTGGTCAAGCAGCTTGAGGGCACCAGCATGACCGACCGCGCCGCCGAGGGCATCGCGAAACTGAACCTGAGCCACACCCAGATCAAGGCGCCGATCACCGGTCGTGTGGGCCTGCGCGTGGTCGACATGGGCAACCTGGTCGGCAGCGGAGACGCGGCCGGGATTGCCGTCATCACCCAGCTCTCTCCGATCGACGTCGAGTTCTCGGTGCCGCAAGACCGCGTGCCCGACCTGCAGGCCAGTATCCGCGGCGGTTCGCCCTTGCCGGCCATCGCCTTCGACCGCACCCGCACGACGGCCCTGGCCACCGGCAAGTTCGCCGCGCTCGACAACCAGGTCGACGTCCAGACCGGCACCGTGCGCGCAAAGGCGCGCTTTGCCAACATCGACCAGTCGCTGTTCCCAAGCCAGTTCGTCAACCTGCGCCTGGAAATGCGCACCATCAAGGGCGCGGTCATGGTGCCTGTTACGGCGCTGCGCAACAGCAGCACGGGCGACTTCGTGTACGTGCTTAACGCCGGCGAGCGCACGGTCGCCGTGCGTCCCGTCACGCGCGGCCAGGCCACGGTCGACAAGGTTGAAATCAAGACCGGCCTGAAGGCCGGCGAACAGGTCATCACCGAGGGCGCCGACCGGCTCAAGGACGGCGCCCGCGTGACCCTGCCTGGCGACAAGCCGCAGCCAGGAGCTGGCGGTGGCCGGCGCGGCGGTCGTGGCGGAGCAGGGCGGGGCGAACGTCCGGCCGAAGGCGCGCCAGCCCAGGCGCCTGCGGCAAACGCCGCGCCTGCCGCTGCACCAGTGGCGGCACCGGCTACCACGGCGGCGCCTGCGCGTACGCCGGCCGCTGCCGCCTCGGCTGCGAGCGCTGCGCCTGCCGATCCGGCAGCGACGCCGGAAGCCGGTGAACGGCGCCGCCGCTGGCGCGAAGGCGGTGACGGCGAACGCCCGCGGCGCCAGCGTGAAGGCGCCGACGGCGAGCGTCCGCGCCGCCAGCGTGAAGGCACGGAGCAGCAATGAGTCCCTCGTCACCGTTCATCAAGCGTCCGGTAGCGACCTCGCTGCTGATGCTGGCGATCGTGCTGGCCGGGATCGTGGGCTTCCGCTTCCTGCCGCTGTCGGCGCTGCCGCAGGTCGATTTTCCAACCATCCAGGTACAAACCCTGTACCCCGGCGCCAGCCCCGAGGTAATGGCGCGCACCGTCACGGCGCCGCTGGAACGGCGTTTCGGCCAGATGTCCGGCTTGCAGCGCATGGGCTCGACCAGCGCCGCCGGCGTATCCATCGTCACCTTGCAGTTTGGTCTTGGCCAAACGCTCGACGTGGCCGAACAGGAAGTGCAGGCCGCCATCAACGCGGGCGGCTCGCTGCTGCCGGCCGACCTGCCGGCGCCGCCCGTGTACGCCAAGGTCAACCCGGCCGATGCGCCGGTGCTGACGCTGGCGATCACCTCGGACACCTTGCCCCTGACCGAGGTCCAGAACCTGGTCAACACGCGCCTGGCGCTGAAGATCAGCCAGGTCTCGGGCGTGGGACTGGTTACCTTGAGCGGAGGGCAGCGCCCCGCTGTGCGAATCCAGGCCGACACCGGGGCGCTGGCCTCGTACGGCCTGGGGCTCGACACCTTGCGCAGCGCCATTTCGGGCGCCAACGCCAACAGCGCCAAGGGCAATTTCGACGGTCCGACCCGCTCGTACGCGATCAACGCCAACGACCAGTTGCTGGCCGTACCCGACTATCAGAACCTGATCGTCGCCTACAAGAACGGCGCGCCGGTCCGCCTGCAGGATGTAGCCAAGGTGGTCGACAGTGCCGAGAACGTCAAGCTGGGCGCGTGGGCCAACCTGAAGCCGGCCATCATCCTCAACGTGCAGCGCCAGCCTGGCGCCAACGTTATCGCCACGGTCGACGCCATCAAGGAACGCTTGCCGCAACTGGCGGCCGGCCTGCCGCCATCGGTCCGTCTCGATGTTTTGTCGGACCGTACCACGGGCATCCGCGCCTCGGTCATGCACGTTGAATTCGAACTGCTGCTGGCCGTGGTGCTGGTGGTGCTGGTGATCTTCGCTTTCCTGCACAGCGTGCGCGCCACCGTGATCGCCAGCCTGGCCGTGCCCATTTCGCTGATCGGCACCTGTGGCGCCATGTACATGCTGGGCTACAGCCTGAACAACTTGTCGCTGATGGCGCTGACGATTGCCACCGGTTTCGTGGTCGACGACGCCATCGTCATGATCGAGAACATTTCGCGCTACATCGAAAAGGGTGAAACCCCGATGGCCGCTGCCATCAAGGGCGCCGCCCAGATCGGCTTTACCATTATTTCGCTGACGGTGTCGCTGATCGCCGTGCTCATTCCGCTGCTGTTCATGGGCGACGTGGTGGGCCGTTTGTTCCGCGAGTTTGCCATCACGCTGGCCATTACCATCCTGATCTCGGGCGTTGTCTCCCTGACGCTGGTGCCGATGATGTCAGCGCGCTGGCTGCGCAGCCACGAAGACGAGAAGCCAGGCCCGATGGCGCGCCGCACGCAGGCGTTCTTCGACGGCGTCATCGTGCGCTACGACCATTCGCTGAACTGGGTACTGGCGCGCCAGGGATTGACCCTGCTGGTCGCGCTGGCCACCTTGCTGCTCACCGTGCTGCTTTACGTGCTCATTCCAAAGGGCTTGTTCCCGACCCAGGACACCGGCCAGCTGCAGGCCCGCGTGGAAATGCGCCAGGCGATATCGTACGACCGCATGGCCGAGCTGCAGCAAGCCGCCGCCAAGGCCATCCTGGCCGATCCGGACGTGCTCTCGCTCAGTTCCAACGTCGGCGTGGACGCGGCCAACAACATGATGATGCACACCGGCCGCATGCTGATCAACCTGAAGGAAGACCGCTCCTCCGACCAGGCCGCTACCATGGACCGCTTGCGCCAGCGCGTGGCGCAGGTGGCGGGCGTGAACCTGTACCTGCAGCCGACCCAGGATCTCACCATCGACGCCGAGACCGGCCCTACGCAGTACCGGCTGTCGATCGAAGGGGCCGACAATGCTACGGTCACCGAATGGGCGACCAAACTGGTGCGCCGCCTGCAAAGCGAAAAACAGCTGCGCAATGCCGTCACCGACGCCGGCGCCACCGGTACGGCCGCATTTGTCAGCATCGACCGCGACACCGCCTCGCGCCTGTCGATCACCGCTGCCTCCATCGACGATGCGCTCTACAGCGCCTATGGGCAGCGCATCGTGTCGACCATCTTCACCGAGACCAACCAGTACCGGGTGATCCTGGAAGCGCAGCGCGACGCCCAGATGTCGATCGCCGCGCTCGGCCAGCTGCCATTGAAAGCGGCCAACGGCAAGACCACGCCGCTGTCGGCGGTGGCCACCATCACCGAGCAGAACGCGCCGCTGCAGATCACCCACGTGGCGCAGTACCCGGCCACCACCATCGGTTTCGACACCGCGCCCGGCGTCTCGCTGGGCCAGGCGGTCGATGCCATCAGGGCCGCCTCGGTCGACATCGCCATGCCGGCGTCGGTCAGCATGAGCTTTCTGGGTGCGGCCGGGGCTTACCAGAACTCGCTGTCGAACCAGCTGTGGCTGATTCTGGCGGCGGTGGTGTGCGTCTACATTGTGCTCGGCGTGCTGTACGAAAGCTATATCCACCCGCTGACCATCCTGTCGACCCTGCCGTCGGCGGGCGTGGGCGCCTTGCTGGCGCTGATGATCAGCGGACAGGACCTGGGCGTGATCGGCATCATCGGCATCATCCTCTTGATCGGTATCGTCAAGAAGAACGCCATCATGATGATCGACTTTGCCATCGAGGCCGAGCGCGAGCAGGGCATGGGGCCGCGCGAGGCCATCCAGCAGGCCGCGCTGCTGCGCCTTCGCCCGATCCTGATGACGACCCTGGCCGCGCTGTTCGCGGCAGTACCGCTGATGCTGGGCTGGGGCGCGGGCGCGGAACTGCGCCGTCCGCTGGGCCTGGCCATTTTCGGCGGCCTGATCGTCAGTCAGATGCTGACCCTTTTCACGACGCCTGTGATTTACCTGGGCTTCGACCGCCTGGCGCGGCGCTGGTCCGGCCGTAACGGGGCAACGCAGCCCGAGGTGGCCAAGTGAACCTGTCGGAACCGTTCGTCCGGCGCCCGATCGCCACGGTGCTGCTGACGCTGGGCATTGCGCTGGCGGGCATAGGCGCATTTTTCGTGCTGCCGGTTTCACCGCTGCCGCAGGTGGATTTTCCCACCATTTCGGTCAGCGCCTCGCTGCCCGGCGCCAGTCCCGACACCATGTCGACCAGTGTGGCCACGCCGCTCGAGCGGCGCCTGGGCGTGATCTCGGGCGTGAACGAAATGACCTCGAACAGCGGCAGCGGCTCCACCCGCATCAGCCTGCAATTCGACCTGAACCGCAAAATCGATTCGGCCGCGCGCGAAGTACAGGCGGCGATTAGCGCCGCGCGCGCCGACCTGCCGGCCACCTTGCGCAGCAATCCGACCTACCGCAAGGCCAATCCGTCGGACGCGCCCATCATCATCCTGGCGCTGACGTCGCCCAGCAAGACGCCCGGCCAGATTTTCGAGTCGGTGTCGAACGTGGTGCAGCAGAAGCTGGCGCAGGTGCAGGGCGTGGGCGATGTGGAGATCGGCGGCGGTTCACTGCCGGCGGTGCGCATCGAACTGCTGCCGTATGCGCTGAACCGTTACGGCGTTTCGACCGAGGACGTGCGCGCGGCGATCCAGGCCACCAATGCCAACCGGCCCAAGGGCGCGATTGAAGGCAACGGCCTGCGCCTGCAGATCTATTCGCAAGCGAACACCGCCACCGGCGGGCGCACTGCGGCCGACTATCGCGGCCTCGTGGTCGCCTGGCGCAACGACGCCGCGGTTCGCCTTGACGACGTGGCCGAAGTCATCGACGGCGTCGAAAACGTCAATACCCTCGGCCTGTTCAACGGCAAGCCGGCGGTGGTGGTGCTGGTCACGCGCCAGCCCGGCGCCAATGTGATCGAAACGGTCGATGGCGTGCGCGCCCTGATCCCTTCGCTGCAGGCCCAGCTGCCCAAGGACATCAAGCTGGAGGTGGCGTCGGACAGCACCAATTCGATCCGCTCCTCGCTGTTCGAAATCGAAATGACGCTGATGATTTCGATCCTGCTGGTGGTGCTGGTGGTGAGCGTTTTCCTGCGCAGCGTACGCGCGACCATCATTCCGGCCGTGGCCACGGTGGTGTCCCTGCTGGGCACCTTCGGGGTGATGTACATGCTGGGCTTCAGCCTGAACAACCTGTCCCTGATGGCGCTGACGGTCGCCACCGGTTTCGTGGTCGACGACGCCATTGTGGTGCTGGAAAACACCAGCCGGCATATCGAATCGGGCATGGACCGCATGAAGGCGGCCTTGCTGGGCGCGCGCGAAGTCGGCTTTACGGTGCTGTCGATCAGCCTTTCATTGGTGGCGGTGTTCATTCCGCTACTGTTCATGGGCGGGCAGGTGGGCCGGCTGTTCCGCGAGTTTGCCGTCACCTTGTCGGCGGCGGTGATGATTTCGCTGGTCATTTCGCTCACCACCACGCCGATGATGTGCGCCTGGCTGCTGAAACCGGGCGGACTGGTACGCAAGCCGGGGCGCCTCGCGCGCTGGGCCGAGCGCGGCTTCGACAAGGTGCACGACACCTACCGCCATTCGCTCGATTGGGCGCTCGACAGCAAGGCGCTGGTCATGCTGATTTTCTTTTTCGTCATCGGCCTGAACGTCTACCTGTTCGCGGCTGCGCCCAAGGGTTTCTTCCCGCAGCAGGACACGGGCCAGATCAACGGCGGCATCCGGGCCGACCAGAGCATCTCGTTCCAGGCCATGCAGGAAAAGCTCAAGCAACTGGTCGACATTATCCGCGCCGATCCGGCGGTGGCCACCGTGGTCGGCTTTACCGGCGGCGGGCGGGCCGGCGGCGGCTTCATGTTCATCAACCTGAAACCGAAGTCCGAACGGGCCGAAGGGGAGGCCGGGCAGGCGGTGATTGCGCGCCTGCGCCCGCAACTGGCGATGGTCACCGGCGTATCGATGTTCCTCAACCCCGTGCAGGACTTGCGCATGGGCGGGCGCCAGTCCAACTCGACTTACCAGTACACGCTGAAAAGCGACAACCGCGCCGACCTGAAACTGTGGGCCGGCAAGCTGGCCGAGTCGATGAAGCAGCAAAGCGCGCTGGTCGACGTCGATACCGACCAGGCCGAAAACGGCGTGGAAATGTACGTCAAGATCGACAAGGACAGCGCCGCGCGGCTGGGCATCAACCCGCGCGACATCGACAATGCGCTGTATAACGCCTTCGGCCAGCGCCAGGTGGCGACCATTTACGACGAGCTCAATCAGTACAACATCATCATGGGCGTGGCCAGGCGCTATGCGCAGACCCCGCAAGCGCTCAGCGATGTGTACGTGCCCTCGCGCGGCAGCGCCACGGCCGCGGCCAACCTGACGGCGGCGCGCGATCCCGCCACTGGCCAGGCGCTCAGCGGCGCGGCGACCACCATGGTGCCGCTGTCGGCTATTGCCAGCTTTGCCGAGAACGCCACGCCCACGTCGGTGAACCACCAGGACGGCGAGCTGGCCACGACCATCTCGTACAACCTGGCCGAGGGCAGCAAGCTGGCCCAGGGCGAAACGGCGGTGCGCCAGGCCGAAGCCGACATCGCCATGCCGACCAATGTGCGCGGCAGCTTCCAGGGAACCGCCAGGGCCGCCCAGGAATCGAACAAGGAGCAGCCGCTGCTGATCCTGGCCGCGATCGTGGTCATCTACATCGTGCTGGGCATCTTGTACGAGAGCCTGGTCCATCCGATCACGGTGCTGTCGACGCTGCCATCGGCTGGCGTGGGCGCGGTGCTGGCGCTGCTGCTGTTCGATATGGATTTCTCGATCATCGCGCTGATCGGGGTATTCCTGCTGATCGGGATCGTCAAGAAGAACGCGATCCTGATCATCGACTTCGCGCTGGAAGCGGAGCGCTCGCGCGGCCTCTCCGCCGTCGACGCCGTGCGTGAAGCCTGCCTGCTGCGTTTCCGTCCGATCCTGATGACCACCCTGGCCGCCGCGCTGGGCGCCTTGCCGCTGGCGATCGGCTTCGGCGAAGGCTCCGAGCTGCGCCGGCCGCTGGGCGTCGCCATCATCGGCGGCCTGCTGGCCAGCCAGTTGCTGACACTGCTGACCACGCCCGTCGTGTATGTATTGATGGACAAGCTGCGCCGCCGCAGTCCCGCCGACAGCGAGCTTGGCCATCATGCCGACCACCCGGCCCTCTCCAAATAACCAATGAGTAATCCTATGCGACCGACCCTGACCTTCCGCCTCCTGCCGCTCGCGCTGGCCGCCTCCATGCTGGCCGCCTGCGCGGTGGGCCCGGACTACAAGGTCCCATCCACGCCGGCGCCGGCCGCTTTCAAGGAAGCGGCAGGCTGGATTCCGGCAGCGCCGGCCGACACCCTGGAACGGGGCGCCTGGTGGACCCTGTTCAACGACCCGGTGCTGAACCAGCTGGCGCAGCAGGTCGAGGTATCGAACCAGAACGTGGCTGCGGCGGTCGCGTCCTACGCCCAGGCGCGCGCGCTGGTGCAGGAGCAGCGCGCCTCACTGTTTCCCAGCGTTGGGCTGAGCGCCGGCGGCGACCGTTCGGGCGGGCGCGACACCGACAGCAAGGACAGCTTTCGCCTGAATATCGGCGCCAGCTGGGAGCCCGATATCTGGGGCCGCCTGCGCGCCGGCGTCACCAGCGCCAAGGCCGGGCAGCAGGCCAGCGCTGCCGACCTGGCGGCGGCGCGCCTGTCGGCGCAGGGCGAGCTGGCGCTCAACTACTTCCAGCTGCGGATGAACGACGCCCAGAAGGCGCTGCTGGCCACCACCATCGAGGGCTACCAGCGGGTGGCCCAGATCACGAAGAACCGTTTCGACGCCGGCATCGTCGGCAAGTCGGACGTGCTGCAAGCCCAGACCCAGCTGGCCAACGCCCAGGTCGACGCATTGACATTGACGCGCAAGCGCGCCCAGCTCGAACATGCGATCGCGATCCTGGTCGGCAAGGCGCCGGCCGATTTCAGCCTGGCGCCGGCCGCATGGCACGCCAGCGTGCCGGAGGTTCCGCTGATGGTGCCGTCGGTGCTGCTGCAGCGCCGTCCCGACATCGCCGCGGCCGAGCGGCGCGTGGCCTCGGCCAACGCCCAGATCGGCATTGCCCGCTCGGCCTATTACCCGAACATTGGTTTGTCCGGCTCGGTGGGCACGGGCGGCAGCAAGGTGGGCGATCTGTTCAGCGCGTCGACCTTGCTGTGGTCCTTCGGCGCCAGCGTGGCGCAGTCGATCTTCAATGCCGGCGCCACGCGCGCCAACGTGGCCGGAGCCGAAGCCGGGCACCAGGAATCCGTGGCGCGTTATCGCCAGACCGTGCTTGAAGCGTTTGGCGACGTGGAAAACCAGTTGAGCGCCACCCGGGTGCTTGCCCAGCAGCAGGCCTTGCGCAAGCAGGCCTCGGAAGCGGCCGGCCAGGTCGAACAGCAGATGCTCAACCGCTACAAGGCAGGGCAGGTTGGCTACACCGAAGTGGTTCAGGCGCAAGCGACCGCGCTGTCGGCGCGCCGTTCGCTGGTGCAGTTGCAGGCCGACCGCCAGACAACTGCGGTCGCATTGATACAATCGATGGGCGGAGCTTGGAAAGCTTCGTTAGAATAGCGAACCATGACCAAAAAATCCCCCATTTCCTCCCCGGCGGCCGTCCCGGCCGAACCCCCAGCCTACGAAGTGCGGCGCTCCGACATCCATGGCAACGGCGTCTTCGCGCGGCGCCTGATTGAAGCGGGCGAATGCATTACCGAATATACGGGCGAGCGCATTACGGCCGACGAGTCGGCCGAGCGCGCCGAAAAAGGCGGCGGGCCGGTCAATCACACGTTTTTCTTTTCGCTGGCCGACGGCAATGTGATCGACGGCGGCAGCGGCGGTAACGACGCGCGTTTCATCAACCACGCGTGCGAGCCTAACTGCGAGGCGTATGAGGAAGACGGCAAGGTTTTCATTTACTCGCTGTACGAGATCGAGAAAGGCGAGGAACTCAATTACAACTACGCGCTCATCTACGAAGAGCGGCATACGCCGGCGGTGAAGAAACTGTTTGAATGCCGTTGCGGCGCGCCGTCATGCACGGGGACCATGCTAGCGCCGAAGAAGCGGGCTGGCCGCAAAGCCAAAGCGTAACTTAACGCATCGTGCAGCTAACGGGCGTTTTCCGCGCCCGCAGCCTGGATCAGCTTGCCGTACTCGCGCCCATTGCGCACTTCCTCGATACTCTTCCAGATTTTTTCGGCCAGTTCCGGCCTGGCCTTGACCAGCGCGCTCGACAGCATCAGGTAGTACGCCTTCTCCACCAGCGGCGCCGGCACTACCTCCAGCTGCGCCGCCAGCGGCCCGCGCATCAGTTCAGTGACGTCACTGTCCATCATGGCGGCGCCGGCAACCCTGCCGGCCACGACCTTGCGGCCCACGTTGTAGGTGGTGTCGTTGGTCTCGTCGACCGGTACTTTTTGCGCGTTCAGCATCTCGCCCACCGAATACCCCAGCTGGAACGCGATCTTGCCGTCCACGTTGAGAAAGCGTTTCCCATCCCAGTCGATTGCGCTGCCTTTCTTGCGGATCATGAAATAGCGCGCATAGTGCATCCGTCGCTTGACGTCCGCCTGTTCATTGCCGGGGAATGCCCCGTATTGACGGCGCTCGTCGCTGAAGCTGACTGTGAACGCGCCGTCGACTTCGTTGGCCTTGAGCTTGGCCAAGCAACGTTTCCACGGCAAGAGGGCATAGTCGAAAGTAAGGTCGAGCTTGGTTTCGACCCGTTTCAGCATGGCGAAATTGAGCCCTTCGAGTTCGACCGAGCGCCATGGCAGCACGGCCTTGTTTTCGAAACACAGCATCAATTTGTTGGCGGCGAACAGGGGCGAACAGGTGGCCGCGCAGAGCAAGCCGGCGGCCAGCGACCGCAGCAGGCGGCCAGGTTGTGGAACGAAATCACACGTCATCTATTTCTTCCTGTCACTACTTGCTAGGAGTCTAACACGCGTTTTGGGACAGGCAAGCAGATTTCGAAGTGGGTTTCTTGAACAGCCGAGGGCGCAAGGCGGTAGGCGAAGCCGTGCCGCGTCAATACTTCGCGCACGAACATCAGGCCGATCCCCTGGCCGCCTTTCTTGGTGGTGACGAAAGGCGTGAACAGCTGGCGCGCCGGGACCTCGCCCAGCCGGTTGCCCGAATCGACGATGGTCAGCCGGATCAGGTCGCCGTCATCGGCCAGCGTGAAGCGGATGTAGCCGGGCTGGCCGGTGTCGCGCTGGGTCGCTTCCACCGCCTCGACCGCGTTCTTGACGATATTGAGCAGCGCCTGTTCCATCAGTTGGCTGTCCAGGCGCAGCGCGGGCACCTCGTCGCGCCGGGCCCAGCCGATGGCGATGCCGCGGCTCTTGCACTGTTCGCGGTTGAGCCAGAGGATGTCGTCCATCATGGCCGCCACCGATGTGGGACGCAGTTCCGGTTCCGGCATCTTGATCACGCGCGTGAAGCGTTCGATGAATTCCCCCAGGCTGACATTGCGCCGGCGCACCGCCACGATCGCGGTCGAAAAGTCGGCGGCGTCGGGGGCGGCCAGCTGCGCCTGGTAGAACAGCAGCGAGTCGAGCACCGAGCTGGTGGCCGCCACAGTGTTGTTGACTTCATGTGCCAGCACCCGGACCAGTTTTTCATAAGTGGCGCGTTCGGAACTTTCCAGCTCGGCAGTCAGCTCCTCGACCAGCAGGAAATGGCGCGCAAAGCCGCGGTCGAAGAATTGGCCGCGCTGGGCCCGGTAGCGGCGGCCTTCGGGATCGGTCAGCAAACGACTTTCGCCCAGCGGCAGCGCGTCGAGCTGGGCGGGCAGGCCCTCACCCCAATGGCTGAGTGGCTTGCCTTTGGGCGCCTCCAGTTTCAGCAGCGCGTGGGCGCTGGCGTTCATCAGGCTGACCTTGCCTTCAAAGTCGAACACGATGACCGCGCTCGGCGTCGCCTCGAGCAGGCTGTCGAGAAAGCCGCGCTGCTCGCCCAGTTCCAGTCGTTCCCGGTATAGGGTGCCGAGCATGGTGTTGAACAGGCCGATCAGTTCATCGAGCTCGGGCAGCTTGCTGTCGGTCATGCGCGCGGCATAATCCTGGTCCTGCAGCAGGTCGCGGAAGCGTTCGGTGTATTCAAGCGGACGCAGGGCGCGCCCGATCAGCGTGAAACCGCCGGCCAGGCTGGCCAGCAGCAGAATCTCGACGCCGAGGAACAGCGGCAACTGCTCGCGCAGGAACACCACCGTGAAGGCAAACAGCAGCAGATGCAAGCCGACCAGGTAGGCGCCCAAGCGCCAGCGCAAGCTCACTGATCGTCCCCGCCGCGCAAGCCGTGGCGTTCCAGGCGCCGGTACATGGCGGTGCGCGACACGCCCAGCGCCTGTGCGGCCCGGGCGATATTGCCGCCGTGCTGTTCCATGGCTTGCTCGATCATGCGCCGCTCGACCTGCTCCAGCGTCATGCCGTCCACGCCCAGGGCGCGCTGGCCGGCGCCGTCGTCGTGCTGTTCGGCATCGATGAAGTCGGCCTGGGCCAGCTGGGTCTTGCCGACCAGCAGGACCGTGCGTTCCAGGGTCTGCTTGAGCTGGCGGATATTGCCGGGCCATGGCTGGGCGCTCAGCCAGTCGAGCGCCTGCGCTGTCAGTGTGAGCGGCGCCAGCCCGTACCTGCCGGCGATGTCGGCCAGGATGTGGGCCGCCAGCAGGGGAATGTCGGTGCGCCGTTCGCGCAGCGGCGGCAGGCGGATGGTGATCAGGTTCAGGCGGTAGAACAGATCTTCGCGGAACTCGCCCGCGCCTACCAGTTCGGCCAGTTCCTGGTTGGTGGCAGAGATCACGCGGATGTCGGCCTGTTCGGGGCGGCTGGCGCCCACTGGCTGGTAGCTCTGGTCTTGCAGCACGCGCAGCAGCTTGACCTGGTCGGCTCGGTTCAGTTCGCCGATCTCGTCCATGAACAGGGTGCTTTCATGGGCGCAGGCCACATGGCCCTTGCGGTCGGCCTTGGCGTCGGTAAAGGCGCCGCGCACATGGCCGAACATTTCGCTCTCGAACAGCGAAGGCGTGATCGCGCCCATGTTGATCTTGACCGGCATGCGGTCGGCGCGCGGGCTGTTGCGGTGGATGGCGTCGGCAATCAATTCCTTGCCGGTGCCGCTTTCGCCCAGGATCAGCACCGGCGCCTTGGTGCGCGCCACCTGGCCCAGCGTGGCCAGCACGCGCAGCAGTTTGGGATGCTCGCCAACGATGGCGCCGAAGTCGAACTGCTTGTCGAGCGCCTGGCGGTTCAGGCGTTGCGGCGAGGCCGCGCCTGACAGCTCCAACGTGCTGGTGATCAGCTCGACCAGCTGCGCGTTGTTCCACGGCTTGGTGAAGAAGTTGGCCGCGCCGCTCTTGACGCCCCTGACCGCCAGCGCGATCGAACCCCAGGCGGTCATCAGCAGGACCGGCGTGTCCGGATGGATTTCCTTGATCCGGGCCAGCAGTTCCAGGCCTTCTTCGCCGCTCGTTTGCAACGAAAAATTCATGTCCTGCAGGACCAGGTCGACCGGCGCCTGTTTCAGCAGGGCCAGCGCGGCGCCGGCGTCATCGCAGCAGACCGGGTCGAAGCCGGACTGCTTGAGCAGCAAGGCGAGCGACACCTGGACGGCGCTGTCGTCGTCGACAATCAAAATACGTTGCGTGCTTGAATCCATGGTCTCTTTATTCGTAATGCAAAGCTTCGGTCGGGCTGAGGCGGCTGGCGCGCCATCCCGGATACACCGAGCACAGCAAGGATAGCAGATAGATCACCGTCATTGACACTGCCGTGGCCGACAAAAAGACCGTCCAGTTCAGGCTGTCGCCCATGGCGTCGGTGATCGGCAGCTGCACCAGCAGCAGCAGGGCCACCAGCATCGCGCCCGAGCTGAGCAGGAATTGTTCGCCGATGATCTGGCGGTAGATGTTGCCCGCGTTGGCCCCGATGGCGCGCCGCAGCCCGATTTCAGGAATCCGGCGCGTGGTGTTTTGCCACAGCACGCCGAACAGGCCGAAGGCGACCATCAGCAGCAGGAAAAAGGCGATCACCGACAGCACCAGGATCGGGGTCAGCTTCTCGTTGATCGCTTCCTTGCGCAGCGCCGACAGCGGGGCGATCTGATAGCTCCATTCATTGTTGATCATTTTTAGCTGCCGGTTCAGCGTTTCCTCGAAGGCGCGCGGGGTGCCGGGCGCCATCTTGATGAGGATGGTGCGCACGCTGAATTCGGATTTATCGAAGTGCCGTGCAATGGTCACGTTGCCGGGCGAGTCCAGTTCGCCCTTCTTGCGAAAGTCGTCAATCAGGCCGATCACGCGCTTCATGGAAGTGCCGTCAGAACCTTTCTCGGAAGAATCGAACTGCTTTCCGAGGACATCGGTGGTGCCGAACAGTTCCAGCGCCAGGCGCCGGTTGATGATGACCGGCGCCACTCCCGCGCCGTCGTCGGTCCTGTCGAAGGCCCGTCCGTGCGTCACGTCGATGCCCATCATCGACATGAAATCGTCCGTGATCAAGACGATTTCGGTGCGTATCTTGCGCCCGTCAGCCGTCTTGAAACCAGTGCGGTAATTGCTGTTGGAGTAGGGCGGAGAGCTGGCGAACGCGACCTGTTTTGCGCCGGGCAATGCCAGCAGTCCATTCTTAAATTTGTCGTAGGTATCCTGCGGCAAGCGGGCATCGCCCGAACCGCGGATCACGACCGACCACACATCGTCGCTGTTAAACCCGGTCGGCAACTGGTACAGCTGGTAGTTGCGCAAACCGAAGGCGGCGATGCCGAAGACGATCACGAAGGCGAGCAGGATTTCCAGACTCAGCATCATGTTGCGGCCTTTGCGCTTCCAGATCAGTTTGAGTAAGTGGCGAAACATCAGATGGCTCCCTTCAGCGCATGGACAGGATCGAGGCGCGACATTTTCCAGGCGGGCAAAACGCCGGACAGCACGCCGAAGACGAGGGTGATCAACAGGCCGTAGCCCAGGACGGCGAAATTCATGTTCACTTTCATGTAGGGGATCAGACCGGAGCCTTCCAGCCAGACCAGCACGCCCTTGGCGCACAGCATGCCGATCACGCCGCCCACCAGGCACAGCAACACATTCTCGACGATCAGCTGGCGCACCAGCTGGGCGCTGGTGGCCCCGAAGGCCTTGCGCACGCCGATTTCGGAGCTGCGTTCGAGAATGCGGCCGGTGTTCAGGTTGACCAGGTTCAGCGCGGGCAGCAGCATGAACAGCAGCATCATGCCGCCCAGCAGGGCCAGCAAGATGCCGGCGCCGGAATCTTCCTGGTCCGCATCGCCGATGCTGAGACGGGAAAACAGTTCGAGCTTGGTGTCGGCCCAGAACATGACCTTCGCCCATTGTTTCGGATCGTCCGACTGGACGTTTTGGGCGATCATTTTCACATCTTGCCGGATCTGTGCCAGGTCGCCCGGACTTTTGGCCAGCAGCAGGGCGGTGAACTCGCCCGACATCTCGTTGCGGTAAGCTGTGGACGGGAAGGTCGTGATCGGCGCCCACAGGTCGGCGTAGGCATTGATATGCAATTCATCCCGCACCACCCCGATGACTTTGAACGCTTGCCCGCTCACGCCGATGGTCTGGCCCACCGCGTCGGCCTTGCCGAACAGCTTGGTGGCCGAGGACTGGTTGATGACGGCCACGAAGCGGCCTTTTTCGTCATCCTCCTCGGTCGGGAAGCGTCCGGAAATCAGGGTGAAGTCGAGGATCTTCCAGTAGTCGGCATCGGCGCGCCGCAGATTGAGTTCGGTAACCCGGCCGTCCTGGTAGACCGACACCGGCGTGGTACCGGTGACAGCGGCCACCCGTTCGACCGAGCGCATGGGTTTCAGGTATTTGTCGATGATCTTGTAGCCGAGCGGGCTGGTCGAGCTGCTGTTCTTGTCGGCCGATTCCATGCGCAGCACCATCACTTGCAGGAAGCGATTGCTCTTGCCTTCCACGCCGGAAGGAAAGAAGGCGTTTTCGAGCATGGCGGTGACCACCATCAGCACCACCAGCGTCAGCACGATGCACAGCAGATTGATGGCCGTGAACAGCTTGCGCCGCATGAACACCTTGTAGGCGGTCAGCAGGTAATTTTTGAACATGGGTTTCTCCTAGGCGACCAGCTGGCCGTCGAACACGCGCACCACGCGGCTGGCCAGCTTGGCATCGTGCTCGCTGTGGCTGACCATGACGATGGTCGTGCCTTCGCTGTTGAGCTTGAGCAGGATGTCCATGATCTCGGCGCCCATCTTGCTGTCGAGGTTGCCGGTCGGCTCATCGGCCAGCAAGACTTGCGGCCGGCCAACGATGGCGCGGGCAATCGCCACGCGCTGCTGCTGGCCGCCCGACAGCTGGTTCGGGTAGTGGTCCATGCGGGCGCCCAGGCCCACGCGTTCGAGCGCCTCGCGCGCCAGCTTGCGGCGCTCGCTGCCCGGCATGCTGCGGTACAGCAGGGGCAGCTCTACATTGTCGATCACCCGCAAGTCGTTAATCAGGTGGAAGCTCTGGAAGATGAAGCCGAAGGTCGAATTGCGCATTTCGGCGACGTGCTTGTCGCGGTAGGTTTTCACCGGGATGCCGTCCACGTGGATCATGCCGGCGCCGGGCCGGTCGAGCAGGCCGATCAAGTTGAGCAGGGTGCTCTTGCCGCAGCCGCTGGGCCCCATCATGCAAACGAATTCGCCCTTGCGCACGTGCAGGTCGATATCCTTCAGGGCCAGGGTCTCGACCTTGTCGGTCTGGTAGGTCTTGCTCACTTTGTCTAATTTGATCACGGAGGTCTCCTGGTTATTTGATGCGAATGCTGTCATGTTGTTTGAAGCTGCTCGTGTCGGACACGATCAGGCGGTCGCCCGATTGGGCGCCCTTGATGATTTCCACGGCCTTGCCGTCGCCGTTGCCGATTTCCAGTTCCGTCTTGCGGGCCACGCCGTCGCGGAGCAGGTAGACCTGCTGGCGCCCCTTGCCATTGAAGGCCGGGCCGGTGTCGGCCACCAGCGCGCCCTGTTTCTGGTCGGTGATGATGTTCACGTCCACCCGCATCTTGTTGCGCAGCAGCGGGTGATTGGGCTGGTCGAGCGCGACCATCAGCTTGATGCTGCCGTTCTGGATTTCAGGGAGCACGGTCTGGACGTGGCCATTCAAGGTTTCCTTGCCCTGTTCGATGCGCACCGCCTGGCCCGGGTTCAGGATGCGCGCATGGAAGTCCGAGAGCGAGGCTTCGACCCGGTAGTTATCCGGTTCGGAGACGCGCGCAACTTGCTGCCCCATCGTGATGCTGGCGCCTTCTTCCTGGGCCAGCATGGTCAGGGTGCCGGCGAAGGGGGCGCGCACGCGGGTGCGCTCAAGCAGATCCTGCTGCTGGGCGACCTGTTTTTGCAGGATGTTCTTTTGCAGGCGCGCCCCTTCGATGCTGCTGTTGGTGGCGCGGCGGCTGTCGCCGATCAGTTCCTTTTGCTGGCGCAGCTGGATCTCGACGCGCGTCACTTGCAGTTCGGCGGCCAGCATGTCTTCGCCGGAGACGCCGCCGGCCTTGCGCAGGGTCGTGTAGCGTTCCCGTTTGACGCGGGCGCTTTTCAGGTCCAGCTCCAGCAGTTCGATCGAGCTGACCAACTGTTTGCGCTTCTGTTCCAGTTCGAGCGCCAGGCCCTCGATGCGGTTTTCCTGCTGCGCCAGCTGTTCCTTCAGGCTGTCGAGGGCGAGCGTGATGGTGTGGTCGTCCAGTTCCAGCAGCAGGTCGCCCTTGGCCACGCTCTGGCCGAGTTTGGCGACGACCTTGGCCACGCGGCTCTGGATCGGGCTGGTCACCAGTTCCTCGTGCATGGGGACGACGACGCCCGAGGCGTTGATCGCGTTGGCGATATCGCCGCGCCGCACTTCGGCCACGCGGATGTCGGCCGCGTCGACGCCTGGGCGCAGCATGCGGTTGATGCCCCAAGCGGTGGCAAGCAAGGCGGCCAGAATGGCGGCGCCGGCATAGATCTGGCGGCGCCGGCGGCGCTGGAGGGTGAGGGGGGCGATTGGCATATCCATGCTGGCGATACAGCAAATGGCGTGCCAGGCGGCTTTTCGCGTGAAACAGGCGTTTTCTCCTATGAAAATGCCCGTGTTCGCGCATGAGTGTCCGGATCCGGACACTTGCAGCAACCCGGGGTTGGTAAATACTTCACACATGAAATTGTTTTGTCACCCCCATCAACAACGATATACTGCCCGCTTGCATCTATTTTTCGGGGTATATCTTGTTGAAATCCATCGCATTGCCCATCGCCTTGCTGGGCGTTTTCGCCACCGCGAACGCTGACGAAGGCCAGTGGCAGCCGCACCAGCTGCCGCAACTGAAGTCCGAACTCAAGCGCATCGGGATCACCATCCCCGCTGAAAAGCTGTCCGACCTGTCCAGGCACCCGATGAGCGCGATCGTTGCCGTGACCGGCTGCTCGGCGGCCTTCGTCTCGACCGACGGTCTGATCGTGACCAACCACCATTGCGGCTACAGCGCCATCCAGCGCAACTCGACCGCCGACAACAATTACATCGCCAACGGCTTCCTGGCCAAGACGCGCGCGGCCGAACTGCCGGGCGGTCCGAATACCCTGATCTACGTCACCGAAAAAGTTGAAAACGTCACCGACCGCGTGCTCAAGGGCCTGTCCGACACCATGCCGGGCCGCGAGCGCTACGAGGAAGTCCAGGCGCGCATCAAGGGCCTGATCGCCGAATGCGAGACCGACAAGGGCTACCGCTGCTCGGTGCCGAGTTTTCACAGGGGCCTCGAGTACTACCGCGTCCGCCAGCTGATGATCCGCGACGTGCGCCTGGTGTACGCGCCGTCCGACAAGATCGGCGAATTCGGCGGCGAGGTCGACAACTTCGAATGGCCGCGCCAGACCGGCGATTTCTCGTTCCTGCGCGCCTACGTCGGCAAGGATGGCCGTCCGGCCGACCCGTCGCCCGACAACGTGCCGTACAAATCGAAGGACTTCCTGGTCGTCTCGGCCGAAGGCCTGAAGACGGGCGATCCGATCCTGCTGGCCGGCTACCCCGGCCGCACCAACCGCTACAAGCTTCCCGCCGAAATCCGCTTCGCACGCGACGCCAACTTCCCGGTGCGGGTGGCCGAGATGAAGGCCGACCTGGCCGTCATTGCCGCCACCACCAAGGGCAGCAATGCGAACGAGGTGCGCTACGCGAACGTGGTCAAGTCCACCAACAACGTGCTCAAGAAAACCCAGGGCCTGCTGGACGGCTTTGCGCGCAGGGACATCGCCGCCATCAAGGACGTGCAGGATGCCGAGTTCCGCGCGTGGTTCAAGAAGCAGGGCAGCAAGACCGGTGTGGCCCCGACCCTGCTGGCCGACCTCGACGCGCTGATCGCCGCCGACATGGCCTTGCAGGACGAGGAATTCGGCTTGACGGTGGCAACCAACAGCGACCTGTTGAAAAGCGCGCGCACCCTGTACCGCCTGGCGCAGGAAAACCGCAAGCCGGACGCCAAGCGTGATGCCGGCTACCAGGAACGCGACCTGAGCTTCATCAAGGCGCGCCTGGCGCGCCTGGAGCAGTCCTACCTTGGCAGCGTGGACGAAGCCCGCTTTGGCGCGGCGCTGCAGCGCTACGCCAAGCTGGCCGCCAGCATGCATCCCAAGGACGTTGACGCCGCGCTGCCGGCGCCTGCTGCGGTCAGCACCCTGTACCGCCAGTCGGATCTGGGCGACACGCCCAAGCGCCTGGCCTGGATCGGCAAGGATGTCGCTGCCTTTGCCGGCTCGGACGATGCGTTCATCAAGCTGGCCGTCAAGTTACACGACGCCACGATGGCGCTGGAAAACCGCCGCAAGGAAATCGACGGCAACCTCGAGCGCGTGATCCCGCAATACATGTCGGCTGTGATCGCGTGGAAGAAGTCGTTGGGCAAGCCGGTTTATCCGGATGCGAATTCGACCCTGCGCGTGACCTTCGGCACCGTGGCGCCATACTCGCCGCGCGACGGCCTGGTCAAGGGGCCGTTCTCGACCGTGGAGGGCATCGTCGAAAAGCACACCGGGGTCGGTCCGTTCATCGCGCCGAAGGCACTGCTCGACGCGGTCGCCGCAAAGCGCTATGGCGTGTTCAAGGATCCTGTGCTGGGAACGGTGCCGGTCAACTTCCTGTCGAGTGCCGATACCACGGGCGGCAATTCGGGTTCGGCCGTGATGAACAAACGCGGCGAGCTGGTTGGCCTGAATTTCGATTCGACCTACGAGTCGGTCACCAAGGACTGGTACTTCGACAGCGCCATCACGCGTGCGATCCACGTCGACATCCGCTACATGCTGTGGGTGATGACGGAGATTGACCACGCCGACAACGTGCTCAAGGAAATGACGGTCAAGTACCCGCGCAAGAAATAAGCCACCAAGGTCGTCCTTGCCTGCGCAAGGACGACCCGGGATTTGGGTACAATAGCGGCTCCTCCCGCTATTGCCACCCCATGAACGATCCAATTACCCTGCTTGGCCTCACCACCAACGCGTTCGAAATCCTGTCTTTCGTCCTGGCGGTCATCACCGTGGTGCTGAACATTCGCCAAAATCCCTGGGCCTGGTTTTTCGCGATCGTGTCGTCCGCCATGTACGGCATCGTTTTCTACAACTCGCTCCTGTACGGCGACATGGGCTTGCAAGTCGTCTTCATCGTTCTCGCGTGCTGGGGCTGGTACCAGTGGCTGTATGGCGGCGCGCAGCACGACACGCTCAGTGTCTCCACCTCCAGCCAAACTGGCTGGGCCTGGGGAATCGCGGCCTGGCTGGCGGGCTTCGTGGTCCTGGCCTATTTGCTGGGCCGCTATACCAAATCCGACGTCGCCGTCTATGACGGCTTCCTCACTGCCGGCAGCCTGCTTGGCACGGTCCTCCTGTCGCGCAAAAAAGTGGAAAACTGGATCGTCTGGATCGTCGTCGACATCCTGTATGTCGGCCTGTACATCTACAAGGATCTGATGCTGACGGCCATCCTGTACGCGCTGTTCGTCGGCCTGGCGGGTATCGGACTGGCCACCTGGTACCGCGACGCGGAACGAAAGCCTGCATGAGCGATGTGCTGCGGGTAGCGATCCTGGGGGCCGAATCGTCAGGGAAGTCGACGCTGGCGGCGGCCCTTGCCAGCCACTACGACACCGTATGGGTTCCCGAGTACCTGCGTGAATTTGTAGAGACCAAAGGGCGCGTGCCCGAAGAAGGCGACCAGTACGGGATTGCCCGCATCCAGCTCGAACGAGAGAACGCGGCCGCCGTGAGCGCGACGCGCTTCCTGTTTTGCGACACCACGCCCTTGATGACGGCGCTGTACAGCCGCTGGTATTGGGGGCGGGTCGACGCGCAGCTCACGCTGCTGACGCGCCAGCACGACTATGCCTTCACGATTGTTACCGCGCCCGACAGCCCGTGGGAAGCCGACGGGCTGCAGCGCGATTCGGAAGCCGTGCGCCAGAGCGTGCACGAGCAGCTGCTGCAGATGCTGGCCGAACGCGACATACCGTACCAACTGGTCACCGGCAGCCTGCCGCAGCGCATGCTGCAGGCTGCGCGGCTACTGAACCCGACTTAAAAGTCGAACTGCGCCGACAGGCGCGCGGTGCGCGGCGCACCAGGAAGCAGATAGCCGCCCAGCAGCGGCGACACGTCGCGCCAGTAGAACTTGTTGGTCAGGTTGTCGATATTGGCGCGGATGGTCGTGTTCAGGCCGCCGACCTTGATCGCATACGCGGCGCCCAGTCCGAACAGATGATAGCCAGGCACGAAGACCGTGTTCTCATTGTCGAACGCTTTCTTGCCCGAGTATTGCCACACGCCGGTCATTTTCAGGCCGGCGACAGCCGGAACGGCATATTCGAATACGCTGGTCGACTTGAACGCGGGGATGTTCGGCGGCCGCTTGCCATCGAGGGTAGCGTCGCCCGTGCCTTCCTGGAGCATCTTGATCGCCATCAGCGATACGCTGTAGCTGAGCGACTTGCCGGCATTGCCCTGCGCGCCCAGTTCCAGGCCGCGATGGACTTCCTCGCCATTGCGCACGAAGGTAGGAATCGTGTCGGCGTTTTCGTATTCGAGGCCCTGCTTGACCTGGAATAGCGCAGCCGATACCGACATGCTGTTGCCGACGATGCCTTTCGCGCCAAATTCGATCTGCTTCGAGCGACCCGGAGCGAGTACGCGAAATTCGTTGGTCGTGCCCTGGCCAGGGGTTCCGCCGTGCTGCAGGCCGTGCGAATAGGACCCGTAAGTCATCCAGTCCTGGCTAGGGTTGTAGACCAGCGCCACGCTAGGCAAGGTGAAGTTCCACGGCCCTTGCGGCACGCCTTCGGCAACCCGCTTGACCCGCACCTGGCGCAGGCCCGCGTGGACCTTCAATTGCGTCGACAGCGTCAGGATATCCTGCGCGAAGAGCGCGCGTTCCTGGTCTTCGCGGCGCTCGGAAACGTCGCCAAGGACACCGACTGCCGGCGGCACATACACGTTGTTATAGATATTGCTGGAACCGGCATATGCGTAGATATAGTCGCCGAAGTAGTCGCTGCGCTCGAGGCTGGATGCACCAATGGTCAGCTCATGCTTGACGGCGCCGGTCGCAAATTTGCCTTGCAACAGGGCCTGGGCGCCGAACGGGTTCTTGCGCTCGTCGACACTACGGTAGTCGTACACGTCGTAGTCGCCATTGCTGCAATAGCCAGGGTAAAAACCGGCGCCCTCATTGCTGCAGCCGTAAGGGAAAGCGGCAAAGTCGTCGCGCCGGAAGTTGTGCTTGTTGGTGTTCACGCTGGCGCGCCAGTCATCGTTGATTGCGTATTCAAAGCGAATCCCGATGTTGCTGGACTTGGTGACGACCGGCTTGGACCACGGCTGATCGTTGAGCAGCGTTTTGGCCGCGATGTTGGTTGGCAGGTCGGTGCCGCGAATGAGCTGGTAGCCGGGCGCGGTAATTTGCGACTTGTACTGGTGATCCAGGTCGAGCTGCAGCAGCGCTTTCGACGTGATGCGCCAGTCGAAGGCGGCCGAGACGAATTCGCGCTCGCCGTCGGCGCCTTTGACGTAGGAGCGCAGCTTTTCGGCGGCGGCGTTGACGCGGTAGCCGAAGCGCTTGTCGGCGGTCCTGCCGCCCAGGTCAATGCTGCTGTAGACGGTGCCGCGCTCGCGCACTTCCACGGTGGCCGAACGCAGCGCTGTGCTGGTCGGGCGCTTGATGGCGTAGTTGACGATGCCGCCTGGCGAGGCGACGCCGGCGGTCAGACCGGCCAGGCCCTTGAGGATTTCGATGCGTTCCTTGTTTTCGAGCGGGATCTGGGTGTCGCCGGAAATGGCGATGCCGTCCTTGCGATAGCTCGATTCGTTTTCGAGCTTGAAGCCGCGGATCGAGAACATCTCGGCGTAGCCGACCGCGTTATAGGAATCGCTGACGCTGGCGTCGAAGCGCATCGCTTCGGTGGTGTTGCGGATGCTCAGGTCCTGCAGCTGCGTGCGGCCGATGGCCACCACCGAGGCCGGGGTCTGCATCAGCGGTGTGTCGGAAAAGCCGGCCACGGTGGCGCGGTCGGCGGCGACGAACTTGCTGCCGCTGACGACCACTTCCGGCAAGGACTGGTCGCTCGATTGCGCATGCGCGGAGAAGGCCTGGATGAGGGCCAGGGCGACGACGGTTTGTTTCAGGTTTGGCGATGACATAGGTGTGCTCGTGTTACGCAGCGGTCGAGCCGATGCGTTGCTTATAAAAAAAGCCGGAGCCAACGTGGGGGAGCAGACAAAGGAAGTACTACTTTGCGCTTTCCTTCGCTGGCATTATCCAGATCAGGTACGGAGGGTATCTCTCACCCGGAATTACATTCCAGGACCCCTAGCGAAGCGCGATTTTAGCACAAGCGGGTAAAACGACTGGCGCGGCCGGTGTGCTCCCCACGAGCGGCAGCACTAAGGTGCAACCACCTCATTGATGTGCAACCACCTCACTGTCCTTGCGAACGCGAGGACCCATAGGGCGGACACTCAGTGAATGGCGATTTCTCTGCGGGGCAGTAGTATGGGTCCTCGCTTTCGCAAGGACAGTGTGTTGGGGGGAGGGTTTGGCTAAAGCTCCGTTTCACCCTCCCCGCAGTGAGTGCCTACAAGCTCAGTTCCAGCACCTTGCGGGTGACTGCAAGCGTCACATCACGTCCTTCACCGAGTTTCACCATGCGGTGTTTCTCCAGCACGGCCAGCACGGCATCAACATCCTTCGCGCCCAGGCCATAGTCACCCAGACGGGTTTTCACACCCATCTTCTCGAAAAATTCTTCCATGCGCGTGATGGCCGCTTCGATGCGCGTATCTTCATCGCCTCCGGTCAGGCCCCACACGCGTTCGGCAAACTGCAGCAGCTTGGCGCGCTTGCCCTCCTTGCGTACCCGCAGCATGCTTGGCATGACAATGGCCAGCGTCTGCGCGTGATCGAGGTTGTACAGCGCGGTCAGCTCGTGGCCCACCATATGCGTCGCCCAATCCTGCGGCACACCGGCGCCGATCAAGCCATTCAAGGCCAGCGTCGCGCACCACATCACGTTGGACCGCACGTCATAATCCTCCGGATTGGCCAGCGCCTGCGGGCCTTCCTCGATCAGCGTTAGCAGGATGCCTTCGGCGAAACGGTCCTGGACCTTGGCATTGACCGGGTAGGTCATGTACTGCTCCATCACGTGGGCAA
>JAZKCA010000034.1:0-1125 GCA_040388275.1 Pseudomonadota bacterium | reverse complement strand
TGGGTCGCCTTGCGCGTCACGACGCTCGCGGCATTCATTTCCGAGCCGGTGGCCGGCAGGGTCAGAATCGCGCCAAATGGCATGGCCTTGGTAACGTTGGCACCGTGCTTTTCGAGGATGGTCCACGGGTCGTCGTCCAGCAGCGCACCGGCGGCGATGAACTTGGTGCCGTCGATGACGGAGCCGCCGCCAACGGCGAGTAGGAAGTCGATTTTCTCGGCCTTCACCTGGGCGATCGCGCGCATCAGCGTCTCGTAGCTGGGATTGGGTTCGACGCCGGAAAACTCACTGACTGTGTGGCCGGCCAGTGCGGCCATCACTTCGTCAAATACGCCGTTTTGCTTGATGCTGCCGCCACCATAGACCACCAGCACGCGCGCATTGGCGGGAACATGCTGGGCCAGTGTGGCGATCTGGCCCTTGCCGAACAGGAGTTGGGTGGGATTGTAGAAGTCGAAGTTGAACACGATAGATCCTCTGGATGGCGCAAGACAATCAATGATTATCGCTCAATGCGGCTTTTTCTGCCGGCCACGCATTCTGCTATTCTCGGACGACTTTCAACCCCTAGGAGCTGCCATGCCTTTCGTGACGATCACCGTTCGCAAACCCAAGACGTCCGACTTTAAATCTGCCGTCCTCGACGCCGTGCACGCGGCGCTGGTGACGTCGGGCGTGCCGCAGACGGATAAATTTCAGCGTGTGCTCGAACTTGACGCCGACGACTTTCGTTTCGATCCCGGGTACCCGGATGTGGTGGGGGCGCGCAACGACGACTTCGTGTTAATCGAGATCGTGTGGTCGGCGGGGCGCAGCGTGAAGGTCAAGAAGGCGCTGCTTGTGGACTTGATGGGGCGCCTGACGCAGGCCGGGTTCAATACGGAAAACGTGATGGTGGCGTTTAAGGAGACGTCCTGGGAGAACTGGTCGTTCGCCGGCGGACGTCTCATTCATACCTGAGCCTTACTTTTCGGCGGTCGCCTTCATTTGCGTCAGGCCCTGTTCAAACGAGGGGCCAACCATTTTTTCCATGGGCATGAAGACGGTCATGACTTTGCTGATGAAGGGCAGCGGTCCCGTCATTTTCCAGGTGACCTTGGTGCCGTCGCCCTCTGGGGTGAGGTC
>JAZKCA010000033.1:0-62130 GCA_040388275.1 Pseudomonadota bacterium | reverse complement strand
GCTTCATGCGAGATGGGAACGTGCGCGTCCGGAGTACTTACCTTTCACAGTAACGGCGTGGTGTTCGTGTCAGATTGGACCGGGTGAAGCCGGCGCGCGCCAAGGCGGCGCCCGGAACTCACTTGAAACCGACGATGGAAAACCGCGCCGGGTCGACCTTGTGGCCGACTTTCAGTGACACGGGCTCCAGCACCATGATGGCGCCCGTGGCGGCAGCGGCGGCGATGTCGCGCTGGTGCGCCAACGTCGGATCGCCGTCCGGTCCGGCTATCCTGGCCACCGCCGGGTCGACGATGCACGAATCGCTGGCGAATCCGGCCGCGATTGCCACGCTCTTGCTGTCGAGGCATTTGAGCGCGACACCGTGGACCGTCCTGGCGACCGTATAGCCGGCGGTTTGCTCGTCCTTGAAGGCCTGGGTCGGCACCAGCAACGGCTCCTCCGTCGGCTGGCCCGCTTCGGCGGCGCGCAATTGGACGCCGTCGCGCACCACGCTGGTGTGGACATCGCTTTCCAGCTTGGCTGCGCACCCGGTTTCCGGCGTCAAGCCCTCGATCGTGACGGAATAGACCACTTCGGAGCGCGAAAATGACTTGCCGTCGCTGACGAGGGTGATGCGGCTGACGACAAAGTCGTCCGGGATGGCAGGAAACGGCTTGATGGGCTGGCCTTGCAACTTGGCCTGGCCGGCACAGAGGTCATAAGGAAAACGCAGTCGTTTCATATATTGCTGCAGCGATTCTGGTCGCACGACACTGACCATCTCGTAGGTGTCGCGCGGCGCGCTGCCGGCCTTGGCCGCGGCGCTGCGCGGCGCCGAGCTGGCTTCCTTGCCGCAAGCGCCCAGTAGGCAAACGACGGCGACGCCGACCGACAGGGCTCTGGCCCGCGAAAGTGAAACGGTTATGCTCGACATGATCCCTGCTTTAATTGCTGAAATTGGAACCAGTTGCTCGCGACTTCCATCTTCGGTGACGAGCGAGGCGCGCCGTGGAGATGTATTCGTGCGCAACTGCTATTTTAATGCTAACGTTGCAGGTTGAGCAAACTGTCTCCTCCTTTCTCCATGCCTATACCAGAAACCTGCCGCCTCTGCGGCGTCGCCGCCTTGCTCGTCCTGGCGGCATGCAAGCCATCAACGGAGGCTGCCGCTCCCGTACAAGACTCGCCCCAGGCCAGCGTCGCTGCGGCCTCTGCGCCGGCGCCGCCGGTCACGGCGGCGCCTTCCAACGGACAGGCGCCCGACCTGAGCAAGTTCGCTCAGTCGAGCGCCCTCCTTCCGCCGTTTCCCTATTTTCAATACCCGGCATCGATTTCACCCGGCTTCCGCTTTGGCAGCGATCACGCGCTGTTCGACCAGACCGCTGTCATCGTCGGCAAACAGCTTTACCTGATCGAGGGCCGTTACCAGATCCTGGCATTTCCGACCAAGGACGCCGGCCTGACCCGCGACAGTGCACTGGCGCACTACAGCCAGGCCATCAAGGCAATGGGGGCAGTAAAGGTTAACGACATCACGCCCGACGACCCCGCTTTCCAGGCCGCCCATGCTGACACCAGTGCCCAGCTCGACAAACAACTGCGCACGCAAGGTCGCAGCACCTACGATGCCTATTTGGTACGCAACGCCAACACGACCGCCTGGATCATCCTGATGATCAGCGACGAAAGGACACGGATCGTTGCTATCGAACAGGTCGCGGCGCCCTCGTCCGTGCGCTTTATCCAGGCCACGGCGCCCTGATGGCGCCGCTTTTCCCTTACCTTCTCACGCCGACTTCACCATGACCCGCTCCCATTCGCTCATTTTTGCCCTGTTGTTCGCCATCACGCTAGGCGCGACGGCGTGCAAACCCAAGACACCACCGGCGCCGCCCGCACCGGCGCCTGCCCAGGCGTCCGCCGCGGCGGCGCCAACGCCCGTCGCAGCCGCCGCCGGCGCGGTCGACCTTGACAAGATCGCTGTATCGACCGTGGCATTGCCCCCGTTTCCGTACATTGACTACCCGGCAGGCGTGCCCCCAGGCCTTCAATTTGGCAACGAATCTGCGTTCGACCAGCTCTCCGTCATCGTCGGCGACAAACTCCATACCGTTGAGGGACGCTACAAATTGACCGAGTTTCCCAACAAGGACGCAAAAATTTCACGCTTCCAGGCGCTGCGCGACTACAACGACGCGGCCATTGCACTGGGCGGCGTCAAAGTCAACCGGGTCGTTCCCGACGACGCTGCGCTGGCCCAGCCGAACGACGATGCCATGTCGGCACTGCGCACCAAGTTGCGCTTCGAGGCCAAGCACTCCTACGACAGCTACCTGATCCCGACACCAACCGGCCGCGTCTGGCTGGTAGTCATGGTGGCCGACGACAGCACGCGCATCCTGGCGATCCAGGAGAAGCAAACGGCCTCGTCGGTGCAATTGGTCAACGCGGACGCCATCAAGTCCGCACTCGACACCAAGGGCCGCATCGCGCTGTACATTAATTTCGACACCGACAAGGCGATCCTGCGCCCGGACGGTCGGCCTGGCGTCGATGAAATCGCCAAGTTGCTGAAACAGGATACGGGTCTGCGTCTATCCATTGAAGGACATACCGACAACCAGGGCGTCGGCGCACGCAACCAGGCGCTGTCGGCCGAACGCGCGCAGGCCGTGCTGCAGGCGCTCGCCGACCAGGGCATCGAGCAATCGCGCCTGAGCGCGACCGGGCACGGCGCAGACAAGCCGATCGCCAATAATGCCGACGAAGCCGGTCGCGCGAAAAACCGCCGCGTCGAACTGGTTAAAGTGAGCAAAGGCTGACCATTCTCACGCAAGCCCGGTCGCAGCGACGGGCCGCGCTTTTTTGAACTAACGGAAACCCGCCATGACGCTATTTCGCACTTTTTTTCTCGCCGCCATCCTACCCGTGTGCGCCTCCAGCGCGCATGCGATGCCACGTTTTGACGCCGCCGCCTTCAAGGCCGACGAACAAAAAAGCAACGTCAGCTTCAACTTTACGGAGGGCGCCGTCGGCGCGGGAGAGGCTGAGGATTCGTTTGACGGCATGCTGGGAACGACGCTGGATGTGAAGGGACAAAAGACCATGTTCTGGGTGACCTTCGGCGGTTCGGTGCCCGAAGCGCGCATGTTCGAACTGCTCAACAAGCAAGGCCGCCTGAGCGGCACCATCCATTGCAAGCAGATCCACATCGGCACCGGCGCCCTGGTTCCGAAACCGATCAAGTACGGCTTCTGGGGCGTCGGCTGCGCGCTCAAGAGCGCAGGCTAAATGGCCGCGTGCGGCAGGGCTTGGTTTCTTGCTGCTGCCGCCGATTCATCATGGACGATCGGCGAGTTGATGCCGTGATGGCCAAGACGCTCGAAATGCAGCCCAAGAACGCAACTCATTGGCGTACCAGGGCAATGGCGAAGGAGGCAAAGCTATCGCAGACGGCAATTAGCAGAAAACCTCGCATCGCGACGTACGCACGACTATCAGCGCCACAGTACAACGACGCTGTTTGCTGCTCTCGACATTGCCACTGGTCACGTCATCGGCGAACTACATCGTCGGCATCAAATTATGGGACGACAACAGCGCGCTGCAGGCCGCGCTGACACCGCAAACGTTCATGAGCGCGCGTGGCGCCGAACCCCGGGGCGGGGAATCGATCAGCCTCGACGGCAACGCGAAAACCACCGTCCTGCCCCCGGTGGCCGACGGCAAAGCCGGCCAGCCCGGCGCGCTTCTGCTCTTCAGGAGCCACTTCGCCTACGATGCCGCCAGCGGCAAGCTGGTCGAACGACGCTTGCCCGATGGGCAGCTATTGCGCCATGCCGATGACAGCGTCGACGGCAAACTCAGTTCGGTCACGCGCGTCAAGGGATGGCTCGCATGGGTGGACAGCCGCATCAGCGAGGCGCTGGCCGGGGTGCTGCGCGCGTAGAACCGTTCAACAAGGGAACCCACACGTCGAGAAACCATCTCGGATTCGGCGACAAGGGCTGGGAGCAGATCGGCGGGGTCCCCGGCGCGCCCCAGAAGGGTGACATGGGCATCGTCAAGAACTTGATCACCAATCGACACCGCATGGCAACTAACCTGGCTATGCAGGATACAATCCTGGAAATCGACAGGCTGTGGAACGCCATCGCGGGCAAACCTTTGCCGGGCACCGGATTGACAATGGATCAGGCGTTTGCGATGAGCAAAGATGAGCTAAGCAACACCCGCCATATCGGCTATCAACTCCTATTCCCGAAGGATGTACGCCCATGAAGAACCGTCGCGCGCTCAAGGTCCTTGCCGGCTTCTCACTGACCGGCCTGGTTCTGGCCAGCACAGCAGGTATGGCGGCAAGCGGGGCCTACGTTCCGCGCGCCTCCGTCCATTTCAAGTGTGTGTTTTCGGATGGAAGTTATTCAGAATTCAAGCAGCGTGAAAAGTGGTACCCGCAAGCTGAATTGACACGGCACGGACAGACCACTGGCCAACTGGACTCGAAAGAATTCTATGTCGACCCTCGTGGCAAGCGGCATGAAGAGGTCGGAACGTCCGACCCGGAATGTGCCGGCGTGGGCAAGCCGGGCGGGCGCATTTTTTGGGACAATGGCTTCGAGGATTTCCAGCATCGTTTCATTCATTGGAGTCTCGAAGCCAATAAGCCGGGCGATAACGCGCCCTCCCTCGCCTTGTTACCGAAAGAATTTCGGCACGCGGCAGAGCTGCGCGCGGATCTGCGTGCGATCAAGGAAAAGGAATCGCTGTACGCCGAAGGCCCGAGGCCGGTGATCGCACTGGGCCCGCAAACTTTGCTGTTCGAGCAAGCGATGACGGCGCTGAACCATCCGACAGCCCCCCTCGGCACGGTCCTGTACGTCTACCAGGCCATCTCCAACGACTATGGAAAAACCTGGTCGACACCGGTACTGACCAAGGACGCAAAGCTCTATGAAATCGGGCGCCTGATGACGGCGCAAAGCTGGTCCGCCAAGGTCGTCACGATCGTCAAGCACAAATAGGCAGTACGACGCTCGACAAGGTCTTCAATATGGACCGGGGCGCTAAAGAAACAAATGGTATTCTTTACGGCGGAAAGCATTCGAAACGATGAACAAAACCTCCTTTGGCACGATCGGCAAGGCGCTGGCCGCGTGCATAGTACTTACTCACCTCGATGCCATGGCAATCACGCGCCACTATGAGGCGCATTGCCTGGCGCCCGACGGCAGCAAATTTATCCTGCGCGCGGCGTATGACTATATGCCCTTGCCCCTTCCGAGCGGCCACAACTCGGCAGTCTCGATGAAGAGCGACTGGAAAATTTTCTATCAGCCGCTCAAGCGGGGAAGCAGACGGAGCGAGGCGCCGGGCGCCATCCAATTTTCTGGCCCGGACACCATGCCTTGCGAAGAGCTTGGCGTGCTCGACGGCGTAGCGGTCGTGCGCATGAGCTATTTGCGTGCCGACGGCAGCTGGTTCCCCCGCGAACATATTCCAGCCAAATCGACCTTGTCCGCAACGCCCTCAGAGTTGCCCGCAGCGCAGCGCCAGGAAGTCGAGGCGATGGGGGTGCGCCCTGCATTCCTGTTCGGCCTGGTCGTTCCGCGCAATGGGCGCCTGGTGTATGAACAGCCCTTGCTGACCTACGTGGAAAAGCCGTCGGGCCGGGTCAAGGCGGTGTACCAGAGCGTCTCGCGCGACGATGGAAAGACCTGGTCGGAGCCCGTGATCACAAGCAACGCCGAGAACTTCGAGATCGGCAAGCTCCTGACGGCGCAGCGTTACGCGGCCAGGCTGGTGCCTGGCGGGACAGCCGGGAAAAATCAGCGGAAGCGGTGATGCCAAGCAGTCCATCTCAAGCAACGATGGAAAAAGCTGGGCGGCACCGCACCAAGGACGCGACGCTGATCGGGCGCGTGGTGACGGAGCAAAGCTGGTCACCAAAGTCGTCTTGATGGTCCGGCACATGTAGCGCGCGGCCGAGACCAGGCAGCTGTTTCACCACTTACGTCAATGCCACGCTCGACCAGAAGGTCGATCCCTCCAATTATTCACGAGGCCAATCGAGCATGAAGTCTACCGTCACATCGTTATACCGCAACGCCTTGCGCGCCGCTGTCCTGCTGGCCCTCTCCGTAGGCGCCGGCCAGCCAGCCCGCCAGCGGCCCGGTCGACCTGGGCGTGGGCAATCCGATCCACGTCATCACCGGCAACAAGTACCAGCGCGAAGTGGACCTGCCTGCCCTGCCGGGCGTACTGGGCCTGGAGATCGTGCGCCACTACAACAGCTCGCTGTCCACGAATCGGCATGCGCTGGAAACTAAAACAGGGATGCTGCGATGTGCTCGATAGCGGCGGCGATGAGATTTAACAGCGCTTGCGGGGCGCAGCTCAAGGCGAACCCTGCTTGTACAGCGCAACCGGACAAAATGAATTCGGACATACACCGTTGGGGTCCATGTCGGGCACCAGCAGTATCAAGGCGCTCTTCCGGCCCACGCCGCCGATCAGCTTTCCGCTGAGGCGGCATATGGTGGCAGGGTTCTCGGCGAATCCGCCGCGACACTCCAGCACGTGTTCTGGAAGCGCAATTTGGCGGTAGATTCTTCGGTCATAGTGCATTCGACTGTCTTTGCCGTCATCTTTTTCGTGACCCCGAACAATGGACTCCCTGATGCCGCTGGTGATCGACTCATTGAAGGGCAGCGCGCCGCTATAAGGCGTACTGCGCTCGTTTGCCTTGTGAATCGCAGGCACGTAGACGGTGTCGAGCACGGACGTAGCTTGACATTCATCGTGACGATCACATTGCACCTCGACATTCCAATAGAGCGTCTGCTGCTCGTTTTTTTCCGCGACGGCGCGAAATTTCCCGTCCCAGGGATTGGCTGCATGGCTTGTAACGCTGGCGAGCAAACAGGTAGCGAAAATCGCCATGCTTGCGGCTTTTCTTGTCGATGAGCCTACGTTTTTTGACGAGCGCGACAATTGCGGTAACTGGATCATGCCAGGAGTCCGATTTAATGATGGAGGGAAAATGGCATTTTAGTTCATTTTTATTAAAAGGCACGATTTGCGGTTGGCCGACCTCCATGCGACGTAAAAAAGCAGTGACAATTCACCCAATAACATTGATAATGAGAAATATTATCCATTAATCAATTTACACTTCAAAATCGTGAAAAAAGTCCTCGTCCTTAGCGCCCTGTCCGCCTCCCTGCTGGTGTCCTTCCCGTCCTTCGCTGTCGAAGCCGACAAGCCGGTCATCGCCGTCGCCAACGTCAAGCCTGCCAAGCCCGTCAAACCGCCATCCGACATGTTCGAAGCGCTGGCAGCCCTGGGCACCGAACTGAAGGCCGCCATCGGCAGCGGCAAGGGCAATCCGATTCCCTACTTCGACAAATTGGCAGCGCACCAGTATTCGGATGCGACGAAGCAAAAAGTGACCAAGGTATTCGGCAACACCGAGCCCTTCACGATCAAGCGCAGCGCGGCCGAAGGCGGCATGCTGTCGTACGTGCTGAACGCGCCGGCCCATAACTACCTCGATTCGAATGCGACCACGATCGCGTGGTCGGAGCTGGACCTGAGCGTCCTGCTCGACAAGGCCGGCCGCAACATGAGCACAAAAGGCAACTGGGGCTCGTTCAGCATTGCCGACAAGACCTTTGGCATGGCGATCACCGACATCACGCTCGAAGGCAAGCAGCGCCGCAACGCCCAGAACCTGTGGATCGGCAAGATCAACGGCGGCATCGGCAAGATTGCGATTACCCCAGCCGGAACAGCCGGCGGCGCGATCGAAGGCATCACCTTCGCCAGCAGCGCGGTCGAGCGCGGCACTGCGGTCGACATCGGCTACGAAAGCAACATCAAGGCGATCAAGTTTGCCGACGAGCAGGTCGAGGATATCCGCTTCGCCATGCGGATGCTCAACATCGACATGCGCGCGCTGGAAAAAATGACCGACGGCCTCGCCAATGCAGAAAAAGCAGGCAAGACGCCTGAGCAAAAGCTGGCCCTGACCATGGAACAGTTCAAGCTGCTGGGCAAGAGCGTCGCCAAGCGCGGCTCCGCGCTGGAAATCGACGAGTTCAGCGCAGCTTTCCACGGCCACCGCGCGGTCATCAAAGGGAAGGTCTGGCTCACCCCGAGCACCGACGCCGAGATGGCCAATATGACCAAGTTGGTCGGCAAGATCAATGCGCGCGTCAACGTGCGGGTGCCGGTGGCGCTGGTCAATGAAGTGGCCAAGATCGTGATGGCCAAGCAGGCCGCAGCCAAAGGCGAGAAGCCGACCCCGGAGGCGACCGCGCAGATGGCGCAAAGCGTCACCGACGTGGTGGTCGGGAAAATGCTCAATGGCGGCTATGCCAAGCTGGAAGACGGCGTGCTGATCGCGCTGATCGAGTTCAAGAACAGCAAGCTGACCTTCAACGGCAAGGAAGTCGCGTTGCCGAAGACGCCGCCGAAGCCGGCCAAGCCGGCCGAGGACGCCAAGGACGAAGCCAGCGACGACTAAGCGTTCAGGGAAGCGCCGCCTGCTGCTCGCAGGCGGCACCGGTCCAGCTGCTGCCGGCTGCGCATACGCACAGCTTGCCGTCCAGGTGGCTGTTGGCCGGGCATTGCATGCGTTTCTGGTCTGCCAGCCTGCCCCCTTCCTGCGGGGCAAAGCGCGGCGGCATCACCGCCCACCACAGGGCAATCACGATCCCCACAAAAGCAACGATGGCAATGCGCATGGATTTCATGCCGGGCTCCCCGTTTAGTTGACCAGGGTTAACCATTGCAGCAAGCGCAGGCGTTGGGCTTGCGCGGGATCAATGGCTATCACCGTCGTCCTCGCGCAGGCGGAGAACTGGCGAAAAAGAAACCCACCTGCCTGAACGCGCTCGAGATCGCGTTCAGGCAGGTGGGTTTTTTTATGCTGGAAGCTGTTACGCCAGCCGGCCGTGGCAGGCCTTGAACTTCTTGCCGCTGCCGCAAGGGCATGGGTCGTTGCGGCCAACCTTCGGAGCGAAATCCTCGTCGGCCGACTGGCGCGCGCCGTCGCGCGGCGCCAGCAAATCTTCAGGCGCGGCATTCGGGTCGAAGTCGGCGTGCTGGTAGCTGACGTTGGCAACGTGCGACTGCTGCAATGCGATTTCGGCGGCGTCGATTTCTTCGCGCGTCTGGATGCGCACCGTCATGACCATGCGGATCACTTCATTCTTGATCTGGTCCAGCATGGAGCCGAACAGCTCGAAGGCTTCGCGCTTGTATTCCTGCTTCGGGTTCTTTTGCGCGTAGCCGCGCAGGTGGATACCCTGGCGCAGGTGGTCGAGCGCGGCCAGGTGTTCGCGCCAGTGCGTGTCCACGCTTTGCAGCATGACGTTGCGCTCGAAACCACCGAACGACTCCTTGCCGACGATCTCGATCTTGGTGTTGTACGAGGCATCGGCCGCGGCCAGAACCCGGTCGAGGATGTCCTCGTCGGTCAGGTTGCTGTCGGCCTTGAGCATGATCTCGAGCGGCACGTCGAGCTTCCACTCGCTGGCCAGCACGGCTTGCAGGCCGGCGATATTCCATTGCTCTTCGACCGACTCGGCCGGCACGAAGCCGCGCACCACGTCGTGGAACACGCCGCCGCGCAGCGATGCGATCAGCTCGGAAATATCGGTCGTTTCCAGCAGTTCGTTACGTTGGGTGTAGATCACCTTGCGCTGGTCGTTGGCGACGTCATCGTACTCGAGCAGCTGTTTGCGGATGTCGAAGTTGCGCGCTTCGACCTTGCGCTGCGCTGATTCGATCGAACGCGAAACGATGCCCGCTTCGATCGGTTCGCCTTCCGGCATTTTCAGGCGGTCCATGATGGCGCGCACACGGTCGCCCGCGAAGATGCGCAGCAGCGCGTCGTCGAGCGAGAGGTAGAAGCGCGACGAACCCGGGTCGCCCTGGCGTCCGGAACGGCCGCGCAGCTGGTTGTCGACGCGCCGCGATTCGTGGCGCTCGGTGCCGACGATGTGCAGGCCGCCTGCTTCGACCACGTGGTTATGCAGCGACTGCCATTCGCCCGACAGCTTGGCTGCCTGCGCTGCCTTGTCGGCGTCCGACAGGGCCGGGTTCGCTTCGAGCAGCTGGATCTGTTTCTCGACATTGCCGCCCAGGACGATGTCGGTACCGCGACCGGCCATATTGGTGGCGATCGTGATCATTTTAGGACGGCCCGCCTGCGCGATGATTTCCGCTTCACGCGCGTGCTGCTTGGCGTTGAGCACGTTGTGCTCGAGCTTGGCCTTGGTCAGGATGGCCGACAGCATTTCCGAGTTTTCGATCGAGGTGGTACCCACCAGCACCGGCTGGCCGCGTTCGTAGCAGTCGCGGATGTCGAGCAGCATGGCGTTGTACTTCTCTTCCGACGACTTGTACACTTGGTCCTGGCGGTCCTTGCGCTGCGAAGGACGGTTCGGCGGAATGACGACGGTCTCGAGGCCGTAGATTTCCTGGAACTCGTACGCTTCGGTGTCGGCCGTACCGGTCATGCCGGACAGCTTGGCATACATGCGGAAATAGTTCTGGAAGGTGATCGAGGCCAGGGTCTGGTTCTCGTTCTGGATGCGCACGCCTTCCTTGGCTTCGACAGCCTGGTGCAGGCCGTCGGACCAGCGCCGGCCCGTCATCAGGCGGCCGGTGAATTCGTCGACGATGATCACTTCATTGTCCTGCACCACGTAATGCGTGTCCTTCGAGTACAGGACATGCGCGCGCAGCGCCGCGTACAGGTGGTGGATCAGGGTGATGTTGGCGGCGTCGTACAGGGACGCGCCTTCCGGCAGCAGGCCCATCCGGGTCAGTTCCGCCTCGGCGTTCTCGTGACCCGCTTCGGTCAGCAGCACGGTGTGCGCTTTTTCATCCTTGGTGTAGTCGCCCGGCACCGACACGACGCCCTTGCCGTCCGGCGTTTCTTCGCCGATCTGCAGGGTCAGTTTGCCTGGCAGGGTATTGATTTTCTGGTAAAGGTCGGTATGGCCTTCGGCCTGGCCCGAGATGATCAAGGGGGTACGCGCTTCATCGATCAGGATCGAGTCGACTTCATCGACGACCGCGAAATTGAGGCTGCGCTGAACCCGCTCGCTGGCCTCGTAGACCATATTGTCGCGCAGGTAGTCGAAACCGAATTCATTGTTGGTGCCGTAGGTGATGTCGGACGCGTACGCCTGCTGCTTGACGTCGTGGTCCATCTGCGACAGGTTCACGCCGGTGGTCAGGCCCAGCCAGCTGTACAGGCGACCCATCCATTCGGCGTCGCGCGACGCCAGGTAATCGTTGACGGTAATGACGTGCACGCCCTTGCCGGACAGCGCGTTCAAATAGGTCGGCAGGGTCGCCATCAGGGTCTTGCCCTCGCCCGTTCCCATTTCCGCGATCTTGCCGTAATGCAGCACCATGCCGCCGATCATCTGGACGTCGAAGTGGCGCATCTTGAGCACGCGGCGGGCGGCTTCGCGGCACACCGCAAACGCTTCCGGCAGCAGCTCGTCCAGGGTTTCTCCCTTGGCAACGCGCGCTTTGAATTCCGGCGTCTTGGCCTGGAGTTCAGCATCGCTCAGCTTTTCGATCTGCGGCTCGAGCGCATTGATCTCGCGAACCGTTTTTTGGTATTGCTTAAGCAGCCGCTGGTTGCGGCTACCGAAAATCTGGGTCAGTAATGACATGCTTGAATTCTTGAAAAAAACGCCGCAAAAAGAAGCCGAGATGATATCAAAAAGATACCTGCCTGCGACCGACTATGGCAAAAAGACTGTGATTTTATCATGCGATCCGTGCGCAAATGGGGATATCGCGTCCGATTGCAAGGGCAAGCGGCCCCAAACGTCGTCCCGGCATCCATCTGTGCGCGGCAATACTAAGGCCCGCACGATTGCGCGAGTCGGGGTTTGCTGGTGATTTGCAGTGCTATTTTGCCAAGGTTGTCACATACCGTCGGATGGCACCATCATGCTGTATTCCCTGATTATTCCCTGATTATTCCCTGATTATTCCCGTATACAAGAACGCCGGCTCGGTCGCGCACCTGCTCGAGGCGCTGGGCGGCATTAACGCCAGCCTGTGCGGCCAGCTGGAGGTCGTATTCGTCGTCGACGGCAGTCCCGACCAGTCGTACGCGCTGCTGCAGGCGGCGCTGGTGACGCTCCCTTATCCGGCCCAGCTGCTGGCCCATTCGCGCAATTTCGGCTCCTTCGCGGCCGTGCGCAGCGGCTTGGCGGCGGCCCGCGGCGACCTGTTCGGGGTCATGGCGGCCGACCTGCAGTTTTCCTTCACCGACCTGCCGATCCGCCTGCTGATCCGCACCGCCCTGGCCGGCTCGCTGTTGTCGCTGCTGCTGGGGATGGCCGTGGTGGCGCGGCGCAGCACCAACAAGGCCCATCCGCGGCCGGCCGCCCTGACCCTCCTTCCAAGCGACAGCGCAACGGTTCCATCATGAATCCACCGACTTCAGCGTTTGTGCACGCCGGCGCCGACGTTGCCGCTTCCTGCCGCCTGGGCGACTACGTCGCCGTGTATGCCGGCGCGCGCATCGACGACGATTGCGAAGTGCTCGGCTTTACCCAGGTCTGGCGCGGCGTGCGCATCGGCCCGGGGGTGGTGCTCGAGCCGCCCGGCGACGATGCCGATGCCGCCATCCACCTGGGCGCGGCCTGCCAGGTGGGCGCCAACGCGACCATCGGGCGCGGCGTGCGCATCGGCGCCGGCGCGGTCGTCGAGCCGGGCTCGGTGGTGGCGCAGTCGGTGCCGGCGCATGCAATTGTGCGCGGCGCGCCTGCGCGCGTGGTCGGCTATGTCGAACAGCCCGGCGCCGCCGACATGCCGGCATGGCGCCACCGGGCCGAATTCCCGCCCCAGCCGTCGGTCTCGCGCCTGGGCGTCGGCGACGTCACGCTGCATCGCCACAAGCTGGTGCGCGATCCGCGCGGCGACCTGGTGTTCGGCGAGTGCCCGCGCGACATTCCGTTCCAGGTCAGGCGCTACTTCCTGGTGTTCGGCGTGCCCAGCGAAAAAACCCGCGGCGAACACGCGCACCGCGCCTGCAAGCAGTACCTGATCTGTGTCAGGGGCAGCTGCGCGGTGCTGGTCGACGATGGCCGCGCGCGCTGCGAAGTGGCGCTCGATTCGCCCGACCTGGGCATCTATTTGCCGCCCATGACCTGGGGCGTGCAGTACAAGTATACGGCCGACGCCCTGCTGCTGGTGTTTACCTCCGAGTACTACGACGACGCCGATTACATTCGCCACTACCCCGATTTCCTGGCCGAAGCAAACCGGCGCCGCCTCTCATGAGGGCGCGCTGGCTGCGCTTCGTGCTGGGCGGCGTGCTCAATACCGGCTGGAGCTACGCGCTCTACCTGGCGCTGCGCCCCGCGCTCGGCTACCAGCGCGCCTGGCTGGTCGCCTACGCCGCCGGCATCGTGTTCGCCTACTGGTTCAATGCCTCGCGCGTTTTCCGGGTGGCGCTGTCGTGGCGCGCCCTGCTGCAGTATCCGCTGGTGTACCTGGTGCAGTACGCCGCTTCAGCCCTGCTGCTGCACCTTCTGGTCGAGCGCTGGGGCGCAGCGAGCGCCTGGGCTCCGCTTCCCGTGGCCGTGCTGATGCTGCCGCTGACCTTCGCCATGAGCCGCCTGCTGCTGGTGCGCGATGGACGCTGACAGCGCGCCGCTGACCGTGCTGCGGCGCGAATGGCGCTGGACGCTGCCCGGCGCGCTGGACGCTGCCCGGCGCGCTGGCCGCGATCCTGCTGGCCAGCATACAGCTGAGCGGCTGGCCGCAGGGATTACTGCCGCGCCTGGGCCAGGTCAGCGCCTACCATGGCGACAGCCTGAGCCACTACTGGATGGTCCAGCGCCTGGGCGAAGGCTGGTTGCTCGACAATCCGCGCAGCGGCTACCCTTTCGGTTCCAGCTTTGCCGACTATCCGAATGCCGACGGCGCCAGCCTGTTGCTGCTCAAGGCGTTCGGCGCGGCGGGCGCCGACTTCCAGGTGGCTACCAGCCTGTTTTTCCTGCCCGGTTTCGGCGCCATCTTCATCGCGGCCTACGCGGCGATGCGCGCACACGGTCTGGCGCGCCCGCTCGCGTTTGCCGCCGCGCTGCTGTTCGACTTCGCGCCCTTCCATTTCCAGCGCATGCAGCACCTGTTCTACACCATGTATGTGGTGGTGCCGGTGTTCTACTACCTGGCGTGGCGCTTGTGGCAACCGGGGGCCGCGCCGACCTCCCGGCGTGCCCGCCTGTGGTACGCGGCCGGCCTGCTGGCGCTCGGCTCCTTCGGCGTGTATTACGCCTTCTTCGGCCTGCTGGTAGTGGCCACGGCGGCAGCGGCGTCGCTGCTGCGCGAACCGCGCGGCGCCACCGTGCGCAGCGCGCTCGCCATCGTCCTGCTGGTCGGCGCGGGCGTCGCGCTCAACATGCTGCCCAACCGTCTGGCCGCCCACCCCGACGGCCCCAATCCCGAAGTGGCGCAGCGCCTGCCGTCCGAATCGGAAGTCTATGGTTTCAAGTTCGTGCAGCTGCTGATGCCGCGCACCGACCATCGCATCGGCGCGGTGGCCGACTACGCCTACAATTATTTCAACACCACGCCGCTGACCAACGAGAACGCGACCGCGAACCTGGGCGCGGCCGGGGCGGCCGGCTTGCTGGCCCTGCTGTGCGCGGCAGCCGCTGCCCTGGCCGGACGCAGCGTCGCGCCCGACGTGCGCCTGCTGGCACTGGTGGTCGCGGTGCTGCTCATGTTCGGCTGGATCGGCGCCTTCGGTTCGCTGTTCGCGCACACGGTGTCGCCGTCGCTGCGCGGCTGGAACCGGATCAGCATCTTCATCGCCTACGGCGCGCTGCTGGGCGGCGCGCTGTTGCTGCAGCCTTTACTGCACGGCCGGCGCCGGCTCACGGCGGCGCTGGCGGCGCTGCTGGTCGTGGCCGGCATGTTCGACCAGACCAGCAGGCCGCCGAGGGACCGGGTTATCGCTGTCAACCGCGCTTTCGCCGACGACCGCGCCTTCGTCGCCGCCATTGAAGCATCGCTGCCGCCGGCCAGCGCGGTCTACCAGCTGCCCTACATGGCCTTTCCCGAAGTCGGCGCGCGCGAACGCCTGCAAGCCTACGATCACATGGCCGGCGTGCTGCACTCGCGCGCGCTGCGCTGGAACTATGCGGGCATGAAGGGGCGTGAAGGCGACCTGTTTTATCGGGCGCTCGACAAGGAAGCCCTGGCTACCCAGCTGGACGTGCTGCGGCGGCTCGGCTTCGCCGGCATTTATGTCGACCGACGCGGCTACGCAGACCAGGGTCAGGCCGTCATGGCCGGCCTGCAGGCGCTGCTTGGCGCCGGGCCGGCCCTGGTCCATGCCCATGGCGAAAAAGTGTTCTATCGGCTGCCGGGACAGGCGCACGCGCTGGCGCCGGGTCAGGATCCGCTTGCGCTGATGCGGCGCGCCGCCTTTTTTGCCGGCCCCATGGGAAGAATCGTCGACACGCCGCTGGCCGAAGGCGTCGACTTCACGCGCGAACAGGTGCCGCTGTTCCTCAAGCGCGTGACGGGGCTGTCGAACGCCGAGGCGGACGGGCGCTGGTCGGACGCGAACCTAGCCTCGTCGGTCAGGCTGCATTTCCGCGCGCCGCTGCCGCGCCGCTTCACGCTCGAAGTGTCGGGGCGCCCGTTCGGACCGAACCTGGGGCGCGAACTGACGATCCGGGTTGGCGGGCGCAGCTACCGGCAGCGCATGGACGCCGGCTATTTCACCGTGCGCCAGCCGGTGCGGCTTGACGCGCCGTTCGATCAGGTCGAGCTGATCCTGCCGCAGCCGGTGTCGCCGCGCGAACTGGGCGCCAGCCTCGATGCGCGCAAACTGGGTGTCAAATTCGCGCGCATCCGCCTGCTGGTAGGGCCCGCTGTGATACCCTGACGCCCTCCGGCAACAAAAGATTCAACCGATGTCCACGCACATTTACGGCACCAAGACCCGCAAGACCGCGATCGAGGTCACGGACTTTCTGCGCCGAAACGACAAGATGGCGGGCCTGTTGCCCGCCGCCATGCGCATGGCCAGCTTGCAAACCGATTGCGCGCGCGCGCTGCCACCGATGTTTTCGCATTGCGATGTGCTCTCGTTCCAGGATGCGCAGCTGGTGCTGGCCACGCCTAGCTCGGCGGTCGCGGCCAAGCTGAAGCAGCAGTTGCCAAAGCTGCAAGCGGCGCTGCAAAAGAAGGGCTGGCACGTGGTCGACATCAAGCTCAAGGTGCAGGTGACACGCAGCATCGCGCCGGTGCTGCACACGCGCCAGCTGGTGATGCCAACGACGGCCGTGTCGGCCTTCGAGGAGCTGGGCAGCGCCCTGCCCCAGACCGAGCAGAATGCGACCCTGATTGCCGCCATCAAGGCGATGGCGGCCCGGCGCCGCTAAGCTATGTAAGCGCCCACTCACGCGCCATCTGGCGCACGTACGAGGCTGGCGCGCTGCCGGGGGTGGCGAAGGACACGATTTCGTAGGCGTCCGGGTGCTTGAGCAACTCCAGCAGCAGCAGGTTGTTCAGGCCGTGGCCCGACTTGTGCGCGTGGTAGCTGGCCAGCAGCGGGTGCCCAACCAGGTACAGGTCGCCAATCGCATCGAGGATCTTGTGGCGCACGAATTCGTCTTCGTAGCGCAGGCCGTCCGAATTGAGGATGCGGTACTCGTCCATCACGATCGCGTTTTCGAGCGAACCGCCGCGCGCCAGGCCCATGCCGCGCAGGCTTTCCACATCCTGCATGAAGCCGAAGGTGCGCGCGCGCGCCACGTCGTGCACGTAAGAGACGTCGCCGAAGTCGACGGTCGCGCGCTGTGTGGTGCCGTCGACCGCCGGATGGTTAAATTCGATAAAGAAGTCAAGCTTGAAGCCGTCGTGCGGCGACAGGCGCGCCCACTTTTCGTTGGCGCCTGTGCCCTGGCGCACTTCCACGTCTTTCAGCACGCGGATGAACTTTTTGGCAGCTTCCTGCTCTTGCACGCCGGCCTGTTGCAATAAAAACACGAACGACGAGGCCGACCCGTCCATGATGGGAATTTCCTCGGCCGAGACGTCGACATACAGGTTGTCGATGCCCAGGCCGGCGCAGGCCGACATCAGGTGTTCGACGGTGGACACGCGAGCGCCGTCGGCAATCAGCACCGAGGCCATGCGGGTGTCGCCCACCACCCCGGCGCTGGCCGGGAATTCGACCACGGGGTCGAGGTCGACGCGGCGAAACACGATGCCGGTGTCGACCGCAGCCGGGCGCAGGGTCAGTTCGACCTTGGTGCCCGAGTGCAGGCCCACGCCCGTGGTACGCACCTGCTGTTTGAGGGTTCGTTGTTTAAGCATGAGCCGATTATATCGGACTTGAAACAGCGCTGCCGGGGCCAGGTCTAAGGATGCTCGGCTTTCGCATGGGCATGTTCATGCCGCACCAGGTACACGCCGCTGGCGATGATGATGGCCGCACCGAGCATGGTGTAGCGGTCCGGCAGCGCCGCCCACAGCAGCCAGTCCAGGCCCACGCCCCAGGCCAGCGCCGTGTATTCGAGCGGGGCGATGCTCGACGCTTCGCCCTTGCTGAAGGCCTCGGTGATGGCCAGCTGGCCGATGAAGCCGGTGACCGCCAGCGCCGACAGCAGCAGCCAGTCGGACGAGCGCAGCGCCACCCAGCCGGGCGCGGCCAGGGCCGACGCGCCGATCGACACCATCAGCATCAGCCACAGCACCATGTGTTCGCTGCTGTCGGTGCGCCCCAGGATGCGCCCGGCGATCGCGGACACCGCGTAGCACAGGGCTGCGCCCAGGATTGCCAGGCCGCCCAGGGTCAGCATGCCGGCGCCGGTCGGGCGCAGCACCACGATCACGCCGATCAGCCCGACCCCGATGGCGCTCCAGCGCGCGGCGTCCACCGACTCCTTCAGGAACACCACCGACAAGGCGGTGATCAGGGCCGGCGCGATGAAAAAAATCGAATATGCCTCGGCCAGCGACAGCTTCTTCAGGCCGAAGGCGAACAGCGACAGCATGGCCACGCCCAGCACCCCGCGCAGCACATGCATCGACCAGCGCACCTTGAACATGGAGCCGAACGCGCCACGCCAGCCAATGTAGACCAGCACCAGCGGCAGCGACGCCAGGCCGCGCAGCGCGGCCACCTGCATCGCCGGATAATGCTCGGCCAGCAGCTTCATGACCGTGTCCATCAGCGAAAACATGGCCACCGCCAGCAGCATCGCGTAGATGCTGCGCAGCTTAGCCCTGGCGTGCGTCACAAGGTTTTTTCCATGAAGTGCGACAGCGGGTCGGGCTGGTAGTCGCCGAACGGCGCGCGATAGACAAAACCGTCACGCTCGTACAGGCCGATGGCTTCGGGCTGGCTGATGCCGGTTTCAAGCATCAGGCTGCCAAAGCCCGCCTGCCTGGCGCGCTGCACGATCTCGGCCAGCAACTTGCCGCCTGCGCCCTGCCCGCGGCTGGCCGGGGCCACCACCATGCGCTTGACTTCCGCGTAGCTGCCGCGATCGACGAAGGCGCCGCAGCCGAGCAATTGCCCGTGCGCGTCGCGCGCGGTGAGGAACACGACCTCGGGACCGGTCAGCGAATCGACGTCCATCAGGTGGTTGCTCTCGGCCGGGTACAGCGCGCCGAAGTAGGCATCGAGTTCTTCGAGCAGGGCGATGATGTCGGCCTGCTTCGGGGATTCTTGTATGATGTTCATAGTGATCGTAATAAAAACGGCGCCCGCGGCGCCGTTCATTGCGCAAGGTGCGAAGCGCTTAAGCCAGTTGCTTGAGCATGGTCTCGGCGTTCGATACGTCGAACGCGCCGCCCTGCTCGACGTTGAGCTGCTTGACGACGCCGTCTTCAACCAGCATCGAGTAGCGCTGCGAGCGTGTGCCCATGCCGTACTTGGAGAAGTCGGAGTCCAGGCCCAGGGCCTTGCTGTAGGCGGCGTTACCGTCGGCCATCATGCGCACGATGCCGGTCGACTTCTGGTCACGGCCCCAGGCGCCCATGACGAATGCGTCATTGACCGAGATGCACCAGATTTCATCGACGCCCTTGGCCTTCAATTCTTCCGCATGCTTGACGTAGCCTGGCACGTGTTGTGCGGAGCAGGTCGGGGTGTAGGCGCCCGGCAGGCCGAAGATCGCGATCTTCTTGCCTTTGACGAGGTCGGCTACCTGGAAGGTGTTCGGGCCGAGCGAGCAGCCGGCGCTTTCGGTCTCGACGAATTCAGAGAGGCTGCCTTCAGGCAGGCGGTCGCCGATGTTGATGGTCATTGATGACTCCTTATTAGTAATGGGAATGGAAAAATGCCGGGCGGCACATGGGCACGTTCGGCATATCCGACCAGTATGCCTGATCCTGCCTGTTTTTGCAGGCAGCTGCCCACCCGGGGTCAGGTCCCCCATGACGACCAGACCCGGGGCTTACAAGCGATTATTAGTCGGCTTGCTTGCGCAGGAAGGCAGGAATGTCGTAGGTTTCAACGCCATTGCGCTGCATCGCCTGCACCTGCTCCGAAGCTTGCTCGCGGCGCCATACGGCTGGCTGCTTCATGCCGTCGAGCGACTGGCCCAGGCCTGCCGCGCTGCCCATGGTCACGCCCGAGGACGCAGCCATGGTCGAACCCGAGGCCATCATCGGGCCGCTGTGGGTGCCGGTACGCAGCATCGGGGTCTGCACCAGCTGCATCGCCTTTTTCGCTTTGCCCAGGCCGGTCGCGACCACGGTCACGCGGATGTCGTCGCCCATGTTGTCGTCGTACGCGATACCTTGCGCGATCGACGCATCGGGAGCGGCAAAGGCGCGCACTGCCGCCATGACTTCCTTGATTTCCTTACCCTTCAGGCCACGGCTTGCGGTCACGTTGACCAGCACGCCGCGCGCGCCCGACAGGTCGATCCCGTCGAGCAGCGGCGATGCCACTGCCTGCTCGGCGGCGATGCGCGCGCGGTCCACGCCGGACGCGGTCGCGGTGCCCATCATGGCCTTGCCCTGCTCGCCCATGATGGTCTTGACGTCGTTGAAGTCGACGTTGATATGACCCGGCACGTTGATGATCTCGGCGATACCGGCGACCGCATTGTTGAGCACATCGTCGGCGTGGCGCATCCACTCGATCATGCTTTCATCTTCATAGATCTCTTCGAGCTTTTCGTTGAGGATGATGATCAGCGAATCGACGTGCTGCGACAGTTCCTCGAGCCCGCTCTCGGCGATGTCCATGCACTTCTGGCCTTCGTACGAAAATGGCTTGGAGACCACGGCCACGGTCAGTGCGCCGAGCGACTTGGCGATTTCAGCGACGATCGGTGCGGCGCCGGTACCGGTGCCGCCGCCCATGCCGGCAGCGATGAAGACCATGTGCGCGCCGCGCAGCGAGTCTTCGATGCGCTGGCGCGATTCCTCGGCCAGTGCGCGCCCGACGGTCGGCTTCATGCCGGCGCCCAGGCCCGACTCGCCGATCTGGATGATGTTGTGCGCGGACGAGGCGGCCAGGGCCTGCGCGTCCGTGTTTGCTGCAATGAATTCAACGCCGGACACGCCCTTGTTGATCATGTGCTGGACCGCGTTGCCACCTGCTCCGCCGACGCCGACGACTTTGATGACGGTTCCGAGTGCTGCGTTATCGACCATATCAAACTCCATGATGTACTCCTAATCAAAGTGCGGTTTCCAAGCGCCAGGACTCATAGCTGTATGAAACCTGGAGATTGAAAACTGCGGTTAACTATAAAAATAAAATGGATCCCCGCCTTCGCGGGGACAATGCTTTAAAAATTCCCCAAGAACCATTCCTTCATGCGCTGCCACACCGCCTTTACCGAGCCGTCCTGCCTAGTCACAATGTGGCCCCGCAAATACTGTTTTTTCGCTTCCAGCAGCAACCCAAGCACGGTCGCGTAGCGCGGACTGCGCACCACGTCGGCCAGCTGGCCGCGATAATCCGGCGTGCCAAGGCGCGCCGGCTTCAAAAATATGTCTTCCGCCATCTCGACCATGCCGGGCATGATCGCGGTGCCGCCGGTGAGCACGATGCCCGACGAGAGCACGCCCTCGTAGCCGGACTCGCGCACCACCTGGTGCACCATCGCAAACAGCTCTTCGACGCGCGGCTCGATCACCGCCGCCAGCGCCTGGCGCGACAGGTTGCGCGGACCGCGGTCGCCCAGGCCCGGTACTTCAAGCGACTCGTGCGGATCGGCCAGCACCTGCTTGGCCACGCCGTAGCGGATCTTGATTTCTTCCGCTTCCGAGGTCGGGGTACGCAGCGCCATCGCGATGTCGTTGGTGATCTGGTCGCCGGCGATCGGAATGACCGCGGTGTGGCGGATCGCGCCGTCCGAGAACACGGCGATGTCGGTGGTGCCGCCGCCTATGTCGATCAGCACCACGCCCAGTTCCTTTTCGTCGGGCGTGAGCACGGCGTCGGCCGAAGCCATCGGCTGCAAAATCAGGTCCGACACTTCCAGGCCGCAGCGGCGCACGCACTTGACGATGTTCTGCACCGCCGAGACCGCGCCGGTGACGATGTGCACCCGCACCTCGAGCCGGATACCGCTCATGCCGATCGGTTCGCGCACGTCTTCCTGGCTGTCGACGATGAATTCCTGCGGCACCGTGTGCAGCAGCTGCTGGTCGGTCGGAATGTTCACGGCCTTCGCCGTTTCGATCACACGCGCCACGTCGGTGCTGGTGACTTCCTTGTCCTTGATGGCGACCATGCCGCTCGAATTGAAGGAGCGGATATGGCTGCCGGCGATGCCCGCGTACACATTGCGGATCTTGCAGTCGGCCATCAGCTCGGCTTCTTCGAGGGCGCGCTGGATCGACTCCACAGTGGCCTCGATGTTGACGACAACGCCTTTTTTCAGGCCCCTCGACTCGTGCTGGCCAAGTCCAATGACTTCGTGCCGGCCGTCGGGCATCACCTCGGCTACGACCGCCACCACTTTCGAGGTGCCGATGTCGAGTCCGACGATCAGGTTTTTCGCGTCTTTTGTCATGTGCTGTCGCCTACTGTTTCTCGTTTTGCCGCTGGTTGGACTACTTTTTTACTGACGCCTTGACAGGCTTGCTTGCATCGCTTGGCACCTTCAGGCTGGCGGCGGAGAGCGCCAGGCCATTCTGATACCGCATGTCTATCGTATCGATCCCCTCAGGCAGCAGCTTGGCCAGTTGCGGATAGATTTTCACGAGGCGCTCGACGCGCGCCTTCAAAGTGAATCTGTCCGGCTCGCGTCCCAGCGCCACCTTCGTTCCGTTATCGAGCTTGACGGTCCACGCATAGCGGCTCGACAAACTCAGCTTCTCCGGCGTGAGCCGCAGCGGCGCAAACCACGCCCGCAATTCGGCAAACCGCGCCAGCACTTCCTTCTCGCTTCCTTCCGGTCCTTCCAGCGCCGGCAGGTCATGCTCCTCGTCTGCCTCGGCCAGGTTGGCGGTGAACACATCACCTTTGACCGACAGCAGCCGCCCATCTTCGCCCCAGGTTCCCAGCGGCTCGTGCTCTTCGACTTCCACGATCAACTGGTCGGGCCATTCGCGCCGCACCGTGGCCCGCCTGACCCAGGGCACCGATTCGAAAGCCGTGCGCACCTGCTCCAGGTTGGTCGTGAAAAAATTACCCTTGATGCGTCCAAGCACCCCTGCGCGCAGGGTCAGCTTGTTCACATGCTCCAGCTCCATGCCATACATGCTTTGCACCGTCACCGTGCGCAGCGTGAACATCGGCCGCTGCGACACTGTCCATACACCCGCCGCAATCAGGACCACCACCACCACTGCCACCAGACCGCTGGCGACGGCATTCAATGCCCTGACGTCTTGCCACATGCGCTATCAGTCCTTCCCGGCAGCCATCTTGAGCCGCGCCGAACGCAGGATCTCGACGCACAGGTCTTCATAGCTGATGCCCACCGCGCGTGCCGCCATCGGCACCAGCGAGTGGCCCGTCATGCCCGGCGAAGTGTTAACTTCGATCAGGAACAGCTTGTTGTCGCTCGCGCGCAGCAGAAAGTCGACCCGGCCCCAGCCTTCGCAATCGAGCGCGCAGTAGGCTTGCACTGCCAGGCGTTCCATCTCGGCGCTGGTGGCGGCGTCGAGCACGACCGGGCAGAAGTACTTGGTGTCGTCGGTGAAGTACTTGTTCTGGTAATCGTAGTTGCCGTCGGGGGCGACGATTTCGACCGCCGGCAGCGCGCGCGCTCCCGTACCCTTGCCCAGTACGGCCACGGTAAATTCGCGGCCGGTGACAAATTCCTCGGCCAGCACCACCTCGTCGAAACCGGCGGCCACGTCGTATGCGGCCTTCAGTTCGTCGGCCGCGCGCACCTTGGTGATGCCGATGGTCGAGCCTTCATGCGGCGGCTTGACAATCAGTGGCAGGCCAAGATCGGCCACCACGGCGCCCAGGTCGGTGGTGGCGACCATGGTGGCGTAGCGCGGCGTCGGCAAGCCCTTCATCAGCCAGATCATCTTGGTGTAGATCTTGTCCATGCCGATCGCGCAGGCCATCACGCCGCTGCCGGTGTAGGCAATGCCGAGCTGCTCGAGGGCGCCTTGCAGGCTGCCGTCTTCGCCGAAGCGGCCGTGCAGCGCAATGAACACGCGGTCGAATTTTTCAGCAGCCAGTTCGGCGATGCTGCGCTGGCCCGGATCGAAAGCGTGGGCGTCGATGCCCTTGCTTTGCAAAGCCGCCAGCACGCCGGTGCCCGACATGATCGACACATCGCGCTCGGCCGAACGGCCGCCGAACAGCACGCCGACCTTGCCGAGTGCGGCCGCGTCAGCTGGCGTCAGTTGGAGTAAAGTCGTGCTCACTTCAAGCCCCCGTGTAAGTAGTCAGTTTGGCGGGAACGCCGCTGATCGAGCCGGCGCCCATGGTGATGACGACGTCGCCGTCGCGCACCAGTCCCATGATGGTGGCCGGCATGTCAGCCATCGCTTCCACAAAAATCGGTTCAACCTTGCCGTTCACGCGCAGCGCATGGGCCAGCGCGCGGCCGTCGGCGGCGCGGATGGGCGCTTCGCCGGCGGCGTACACCTCGCTCAGCACCAGCACGTCCGGCGTGCCGAGCACCTTGACGAAGTCTTCGAACAGGTCGCGCGTGCGGCTGAAGCGGTGTGGCTGGAATGCCAGCACCAGGCGCCGCCCGGGATAGGCGCCGCGCGCCGCCGCCAGCGTCACTTCGGTCTCCAGCGGGTGGTGTCCGAAATCGTCGACCAGGGTGAACGTGCCGCCGGCGGGAATGGCAATGTCGCCATAGCGCGTGAAGCGGCGGCCCACGCCGGAAAATTCGGCCAGGCCCTGCTGCGTGTCGCTATCCTCAATGCCGATCTCGCGCGCAATGGCGATCGCCGAACAGGCGTTCTGCACATTGTGCAGGCCGGGCTGGTTGAGAACGAAATCGGTGTCCGGGTAGCCGGCCTGGATGACGGTGAAATGCATCTGCAGACCGATGGCGCGCGCGTTCGTGGCGCGCACTTCGGCCTCGGGCGAAAAGCCGTAGGTGGTGATCGGCTTGGTGACCATCGGGATGATGGCGCGCACGTGCGGATCGTCGATGCACAGCATCACGCGGCCGTAGAACGGCAGGCGGTGGGTGAAGTGCACGAAGGCCTGCTTGAGCTTTTCGAAGTCGTGCCCGTAGGTCTCCATATGGTCGGCATCGATGTTGGTGATGACTTCGATCATGGGCGTCAGGTTCAGGAACGAGGCGTCCGATTCATCGGCTTCGGCCACCAGGTATTCGCCGGTACCGAGCTTGGCGTTGGCGCCGGCGCTGGTCAGGCGACCGCCGATGACGAAGGTAGGATCGAGCCCGCCTTGCGCCAGCACCGCCGCCACCAGGCTGGTGGTGGTGGTCTTGCCGTGGGTGCCGGCGATGGCGATGCCGCGCTTGAGGCGCATCAGTTCGCCGAGCATGATCGCGCGCGGCACGATAGGGATGCGCGCAGCGCGCGCAGCGACCACTTCCGGATTGTCTTCCTTGACGGCGGTGGAGGTCACGATGACGTCGGCGCCGGCGATATTGGCCGCATCATGGCCGAGCATGACGCGCGCGCCCAGGCTTGCCAGGCGCTGACTGGCCGCATTGCTGCCCAGGTCGGAGCCCGATACGTCGTACTCGAGATTGAGCAGCACTTCGGCGATGCCGCTCATGCCGCTGCCGCCAATGCCGACGAAATGGATGTTCTTGATTTTATGTTTCATGTTTTGTTTGCCAATTTTTCGAGTACGTCTGCGATTGCTTCGTTCGCGTTGCGTTTGCCGACCGCCAGGGCCGCTTCGGCCATCTCCTGGCACTTCGCGCGCGTCAGGCCCTCCAGCAGGCGGGCCATGCCCGCCACCGTCATGTCGCCCTGCGGCATGTGGAGCGCCGCGTTCTGGGACGACATCCATTTTGCGTTGTCGCGCTGGTGGCTGGTGGTGGTCGCCACAAAAGGCACGAGCACGCTCGCCACGCCGGCCGCCGTCAGTTCCGACACGGTGATCGCGCCCGCGCGGCAAATGACGATGTCCGCAGCGGCGTAGGCGACTGCCATGTCGTCGATGAAGTCGACCACCTTCGCTTCGACGCCGGCGTGAGCGTAGGCGGCGCGCAGCGCGTCGATATTCTTTTTTCCCGACTGGTGCGTCACCTGCGGGCGGCTCGCATGCGGCAGCATCGCCAGCGCCTGCGGGATCGTATCGTTGAGGACCTTGGCGCCCAGGCTGCCGCCGACCACCAGGATGCGCAGTGGGCCGTCGCGTCCTTCAAAGCGCGGCTTCGGCGGCGCCATGTCGAGGATTTCCTTGCGCACCGGATTGCCGGTCACCATGGCCTTGCCGGCGGCGCGGCCGAAGTCGGCCGGGAAGCCGAACAGCACGCGCTGGGCCAGCGGGGTCAGGGTCTTGTTCGACAACAGCAGCGCCGCGTCGGCATTGACCAGCACCAGCGGAACGCCGCGCAGGCGCGCCATCATCCCGCCCGGCACGCACACGTAGCCACCCATGCCCAGCACGACGTCGGGGCGGCGCTTGCCGATATAGCGCAGGCAGGTCACGAAGCTGGCGGTCAGCTTGAAAGCGCCCTGCAAGGTGTGCTGCAAGCCCTTGCCGCGCAGGCCGTGGAAATCGATGGTGTCGATCGCGATGCCCTGCTTCGGCACCAGGTCCTGCTCCATGCCGTTGGCGGTGCCCAGCCAGCTCACTTCCCAGCCGCGTTCGCGCATGGTGTGCGCAATCGCGATGCCGGGGAAGATATGCCCGCCGGTGCCGGCCGCCATGATCATCAGTCGCTTCATGCGCGGCCTCCACGCATCAGCACGCGGTTTTCATAATCGATGCGCAGCAGGATCGCCAGGCCGACGCAGTTGATCATGACGCCCGAGCCGCCGTAGCTCATCAGCGGCAGGGTCAGGCCCTTGGTCGGCAGCAGGCCCAGGTTCACGCCCATGTTGATGAAACACTGCACGCCGATCCAGATGCCGATGCCCTTGGCGACCAGGCCGGCGAAGGTCTGGTCGATGGCGATCGCCTGGCGGCCGATGTCGAAGGCGCGCTTGACCAGCCAGTAGAACATGGCCAGCACCACGAGCACGCCGGCCAGGCCGAGCTCCTCGCCGATCACGGCCATCAGGAAGTCGGTGTGCGCTTCCGGCAGGTAGTGCAGCTTTTCGACGCTGGCGCCAAGGCCGACGCCGAACCATTCGCCGCGCCCAAAGGCGATCAGGGAGTGGGTCAGTTGGTAGGCCTTGTCCAGTGAATTTCCGCTCTCCCATGGGTCGAGATAGGCGAACATGCGCGCGCGCCGGAACGGCGAAAGCCAGATAATGGCGCCGAAGATGAGTGTCAGCAGCACGCCGATGCCGCCGAACCACACGATATTGATCCCGCCCAGGAACAGGATGCCCATGGCGATGCAGACGATCACGCCGAAGGCGCCCAGGTCCGGCTCGAGCAGCAGCAGCAGGCCGACCAGGCCGACCGCGCCGGCCATCGGCAGGAAGCCCTTGGTCAGCTTGTGCATGAATTCCTGCTTGCGAACCGTGTAGTCCGCCGCATACAGCACGATGGCGATCTTCATCACTTCGGACGGCTGCAGGTTAAAAAATTTCAAGTTCAGCCAGCGTTGCGCGCCGTTGACCGAAAAGCCGACGCCCGGCACCATCACGAAGGCGAGCAAGATCAGGGTGGCGACAAAAAACAGCGAGGCGTGGCGTTGCCACACTTCGATCTTGACGCGGAACACGAACAGGCCGGCCATCAGCGCAGCGCCAATGAAAATCGCCTGACGCTTGAGGAAGTAGCCATTGGCGTAATTCGCATATTTAGGCGAATCGGGCAGCGCGATCGAAGCCGAGTACACCATCACCATCCCGAACAACATCAGCAGCAGGGTGATCCACACCAGCGGCTGGTCGTATTCCATCATCTTGGAAGCGCGCGCACGGCTGCTGGTCAAGGCATCCTTGGACGAACCTGCAAACTTGAATGGAAGCTGGATGGCCATCAGAGATCCTGCCCCTTTTCCAAGGCCAGCTCACGCACGGCGTCGCAGAAAACCTGGGCGCGGTGGGCGTAGTTGGTGAACATGTCCATGCTGGCGCATGCGGGCGAGAGCAGCACCGCGTCGCCGTTGCGGGCCAGGCTGGAGGCCCGTGCAACCGCGTCGGGCAGGTTGGCGCAGTCGACCATGTCGACGCCCGCGTCTTCGATGGCGGCGCGCAGCAAAGGCGCGTCGCGGCCGATCAGGACGACGGAGCGCACGTAGCGTGAAACTGGTTCGGCCAGCGGCGCAAAATCCTGGCCCTTGCCGTCGCCGCCGGCGATCAGCACGATGCGTTGATCGGCGCCGCCGAAGGCCTTGCCCAGGCCGTTCAGCGCCGCCACGGTGGCGCCCACGTTGGTGCCCTTGCTGTCGTCGTAGTAATCGATGCCTTCGATGGCGGCCACCAGTTCGACCCGGTGCGGCTCGCCCTGGTAGTCGCGCAGGCCGTGCAGCAGCGGCGCGAACGGCAGGCCGATGGCGCGGCACAGGGCCAGCGCGGCCAGCGCGTTGGCGGCATTGTGCAGGCCGCGAATGCGCAGCGCATCGGCCGGCATCAGGCGGTTGACGGTGCACGGCACCACTTCCGCCGCTTCATTTTTCTTGCGCTTCTTGTCGCTGCCTTCGCCGGCCACGGCAACGGTCAGCCACAGCACGCCGCGCTCGTTGACCAGGCCGAAGTCGTCGGCCTGCGCTGGTTCGCCGGTGCCGAAGGTGACCACCTCGGCCATCGAGGACGCCATCTGCATGACGGCGGCGTCGTCGCGATTGAGCACGCGCACGGTGCCGGCGCCGAAAATGCGCGCCTTATCAAACGCGTAGGCGGCCATGTCGCCGTGCCAGTCCAGGTGGTCCTGCGACAGGTTCAGCACCGTGGCCGCGTCGGCCTGCAGGCTGAACGTGGCGTGCAGCTGGAAGCTCGACAATTCAAGGATCCAGGCTTGCGGCAGCGCATCGGCGTCGATCACTTCGCGCAGCACGTCGAGCGCAGCCGGGCTGATGTTGCCGGCCACGCGGGTCGTCAGGCCGGCGCGCTGGCACAGCAGGCCGGTCATGCTGGTGACGGTGGTCTTGCCGTTGGTGCCGGTGATGGCCACCACTTTCGGCGCATAGCCGCGTTCTTCCTTCAGTGCGGCCATCGCTTGCGCGAACAGTTCGATCTCGCCCCACACCGGGATCCCGGCCACGCCCGCCGCCGGGCCGATCTCGGCCAGCTCGCGCTCAGGCATCAGGCCCGGGCTGACGGTCACGAAGTCGATCGATTCGAGCAGCGCCTCGGTCAAAGGGCCGCCGACGAATTCGGCCTGCGGCACGGCTTCGCGCAAGGCAGCCAGGCGCTGCGGCGCTTCACGCGTATCGGCAACGCGCACGCGCGCGCCGCAACGGACGAGCCATTGCGCCATCGCGAGCCCGGATTCCCCGAGCCCCAGTACCAGTGCGTGTTTGCCGTCGTAGTTCATCGATTAGCGCAGCTTCAGTGTGGACAGTCCGACCAGGACCAGCATCATGGTAATGATCCAGAAACGCACGACAACCTGCGTCTCCTTCCAGCCCTTTTGTTCAAAATGGTGGTGCAAAGGCGCCATCAGGAACACGCGCCGGCCTACACCGGTGCGCTTCTTGGTGATCTTGAATACGGTGACCTGGATGATCACCGACAGCGTTTCGGCCACGAACACGCCGCCCATGATGAACAGGACGATCTCCTGGCGCACGATGACGGCGATGGTGCCGAGCGCGCCGCCCAGCGCCAGCGCGCCGACGTCGCCCATGAACATTTGCGCCGGATGGGCGTTATACCAAAGGAAGGCCAGGCCCGCGCCGGCCATCGCGCCGCAGAAGATCAGCAGTTCGCCAGCGCCCGGAATATGCGGGATGAACAGGTATTCGGAGAACTTGGCGCTACCGGTCAGGTAGGCGAACAGTCCCAGCGCCGAACCGACCATCACGGTCGGCATGATCGCCAGGCCGTCCAGGCCGTCGGTGAAGTTGACGGCGTTGCTGGTGCCGACGATCACGCAGTAGGTAAGCGCAATGAAGCCCCACACGCCGAGCGGATAGCTGATGGTCTTGACGAACGGGACGATCAAGTCGGCCTTGGGCGGCAAGTTCATCGCAAAGCCGGACTGCACCCAGGCGAAGAACAGGTCCCACACCTTGGCAGGGGTTGGCGCGGACACAGAGAACGCCAGGTACAGCGCGGCCACCAGGCCGATCAGCGACATCCAGAAGTACTTTTCGCGCGAGCGCATGCCTTCGGGATCCTGGTACACCACCTTGCGGTAGTCGTCGGCCCAGCCGATGGCGCCGAAACCGAGCGTGACCACCAGCACCGGCCAGATCAGGCGGTTCGACAGGTCGCACCACAGCAGGGTCGAGATGGCGATCGCGATCAGGATCAGCACCCCGCCCATGGTCGGCGTGCCGTGTTTTTTCAGGTGGGTCTGCGGACCGTCCTGGCGCACCGCCTGGCCGACCTTGAGCGAGACCAGCTTGCGGATCACCGCCGGGCCCGCGAACAGGCCGATCAGCACCGCCGTGATGGTGGCGAACACCGCACGGAAGGTGATGAAGGTGAAAACGCGCAGGAAACCGAAGTCCTGTTGAAAATGTTGTGCGAGCCAGAGCAGCATGTCAGTGGACTTCCTTGCCAGTGTTTTGTGAGCCGAGCAGGTGGGCGACCACGCGTTCCATCTTCATGAAACGCGAGCCCTTCACCAATACAGTCGCGTCAGATTTGCTGCCCAGCCTTGCGTCCAGTGCTGCCAATAATTCGTCGAGCTGTTCAAAATGTTGTGCGCCATGGCCGCGCATGTGGCGCGCCAGTTCGCCGGTCGCCAGGACCTCGTCGATGCCGCAGGCGGCCGCGTAGGCGGCGATCTCTTCGTGGAACTGCTGTCCCTGGGTGCCGACTTCGCCCATGTCGCCCAGCACCAGGATGCGCGGGGCCCTGGCCTGTGCCAGCACGTCGATGGCGGCGCGCACCGAATCCGGATTGGCGTTGTAGCTGTCGTCGATCACGACCGCGCCGCACTGCGCGCTCTTGCGCTGCAGACGGCCGCTGACGGGCGCGAACGCTTCCAGGCCGCGTTCGATCGCTTCGTCGGGCACGCCGGCCGCGACGCAGCAGGCAATCGCCGCCAGGGCGTTGCGTACATTGTGCAGGCCGGCCGCCGCCAGGCGCACCGGGAACTGGCGCGCGTCCTGGCCGTCGATGCTGACCACGACCAGCAGTTCGCTGCCGAAATCGGTCGCGTGGTGGCTGCAGCGCACGTTCGACGCCGCATCGAGCCCGAAGGTGATCGTGCGCCGGCCAGCGGCCAGGCCGTGCCACAGCGCGGTGTAGGTATCGTCGCCAGGGAACACGGCCACACCGCCGGCCGGCAGCGCGGCCAGTACGGCGCCGTTCTCCTGCGCCACCGCTTCCACGGTGTGCATGAATTCCTGGTGTTCGCGCTGGGCGTTGTTGACCATGGCGATGCCGGGCGCGGCGATGGCCGCCAGGCGCGCGATTTCGCCGGGATGGTTCATGCCCAGTTCGATGACGGCCGCCTTGTGCGACGCTTCCAGGCGCATCAACGTCAGCGGCACGCCGATTTCATTATTCAGGTTGCCGCGGGTCGCCAGGCGTGCTTCGTCGCCGAAGGCGGCGCCCAGGATGGCGGCGATCATTTCCTTGACCGTGGTCTTGCCGTTGCTGCCGGTGACACCGATGACGGGAATGGCGAAGCGGGCGCGCCAGCCATTGGCGATCCGGCCCAGCGCCACCAGGGTGTCGGGCACCACCAGCGCCGGCAGGGTCCAGCCTTCGGGCAGCTGTTCGGCCACCACCGCGGTCGCGCCGCCGGCGGCGACCTGGGCCAGGAAATCATGCGCATCGAAATGCTCGCCGCGCAAGGCGACGAACAGCGAACCGGCGCCGGCGCTGCGGCTGTCGGTCGAGACGGCGTCGAATGCGGCGTCGGCCGTCATGCGCGCACCGGCCACGACGTTTGCCAGGTCTGCCAGGGAGCCGCGCATCAGTTGGTCCTCATCATGGTGGCGCGCGCGGCCAGTGCCAGCGCGGCGTGGTCGGCGTCGGAAAACGCCATCTTGCGGCCCTTGATTTCCTGGTAGGGTTCGTGGCCCTTCCCGGCCAGCAGGATCACGTCCGGGCGGGCGGCGTGGCGCACGGCCGACAGGATCGCGGCGGCGCGGTCTTCGATGGCCTGGAAGGTCGAATCGGGGTGGGCGGCATCCATGCCGGCGACGATCTGCGCAATGATGGCGGCCGGATCTTCGCTGCGCGGATTGTCACTGGTGACCAGCACGTGGCGGGCGATCTGGCTGATCGCGCCCATCTGCGGGCGCTTGCCCGGATCGCGGTCGCCGCCGCAGCCGAACACGCACCACAGTTCGCCGCCGCGTTCCTGGGCTACCTGGAGCAAGGTCGCCAGCGTTTTTTCCAGCGCGTCCGGCGTATGCGCGTAGTCGATCACGACCATCGGCGCATCCTGCCCGCCGACCTGCTGCATGCGGCCCGGGGCCGGGGTCAGCGCTTCGATCGCGTCGAGCGCGGCGCGCAGCACGACGCCTTTGGCCATCAGGGCGCCGAGCACCGCCAGCGCGTTGCTGATATTGAAATGACCGACCAGCTGGGTCTTGACGGTGGCGCCGCCGTAGGGCGAATCGAGGTGGAAATCGGTGCCCGCGTGGCGGCTCTTGAACTGCGAGGCGCGCAGGATGGCCACGCCGTCGATGTCGGGCTGCGCCGCGACGTCGTGCAGGGTGTAGCCGATCAGGGGCAGCGCGCTGCCGAAGCGGGTCTTGAGGTGGTTGACCAGGCGCATTCCTGCCGGGTCGTCGAGGTTAAGCACTGCTGTTTTCAATCCTGGCCATTCGAACAGCCTGGTCTTGGCTGCCTCGTAGCTTTCCATGTCACCGTGATAATCGAGATGGTCGCGCGTCAGGTTGGTAAACAGCGCGACATCGAAATGCATGCCCGAGGTGCGTCCCTGTTCGAGCCCGATGGAGCTTACCTCAATGGCCAGCGCGGTGGCGCCCGCTTCGCGCACTTCGGCCAGCTTTTGCGCCAGCAGCACCGCGTCCGGCGTGGTGTAGCCGGTGACGTCGTATTCGACTTCGCCGCGACCGCTGAACAGGCCCACGCCGAGGGTGCCGATGACGGCCGTGGTCTGGCCCAGGCGCGCCAGGGCCTGGCCGAGCCAGACCGCGCACGAGGTCTTGCCATTCGTGCCAGTCACGCCCACCGTGAACATGGCCTGGTCGGGCATGCCGTTGCAGGCGTGCGCAATCGGGCCGGCCTGCTTTTTCAGGTCGGACACGGCCAGGTGCGGCACCGTCAGGGCCGCGTCCCAGGCGAAATCGCGTTCGTCATAGACCACCGCGGCGGCGCCCTGCGCGACGGCTTTGGCGATGAAACTGCGGCCATCGCCCGCTTCGCCCGGGTAGGCGAAAAAGACGTCACCCGGCGTGATGCGGCGCGAGTCGGACGCGAGCTTGCCGCCCGGTGCGGCCTTGTCGATCCATGCGCGGATGTCATTGTGGCTCAGGGCCATCACATCTCCTCCTCGACAGGATGCTCGGGGACGATGATGTTCAGGATGGCCGAGTCCGGCTGCACATTGGCCGCGCGCAGCGCGCTGGTAGCCAGCGCCGCGAACGTGGGCGCCGCCACGGCGCCGCCGGTGTGGGCGACAGTGCCCGGCTCGTCGATCATCACGGCGATCACGAAACGCGGATTGGACATGGGCGCGATGCCGACGAAATTGGCAACGTATTTGGTGTGCGAGTAACGGCCGTTAACCACCTTTTGCGCGGTGCCGGTCTTGCCGCCCACGCGGTAGCCGGCCACCTGGGCCCTCGACGCGGTGCCTTCGGGGCTGACCACGCTTTCAAGCATGACGCGCATTTCGCGCGCCGTCTGCGGGGAGATGACGCGCTGCCCGGCCGGCTCTTCCGTCACCTTCTGGAACGACAGCGGGATCACGTCGCCATCGCGCGCGAAGATCATGTACGAGCGCGCCAGTTGCAGCAGGGATACCGAAATGCCCTGGCCGAAGGCCATATTGGCCTGCTCGATCGGGCGCCATGCCTTGTAAGGACGCACGCGCCCGGCCACGGCGCCGGGGAAACCGAATTTAGGCTGCTGGCCGAAACCGGACTTGGTGAACATTTCCCACATTTCCTGTGGCGGCATCGGCAGCGCGATCTTGGCCATGCCGACGTTGGACGACTTCTGGATGATCTGGGCGACCGTCAGCACATCCTTCGGATGCGAGTCATGGATGGTGCGGTCGCCAATGACCATGTGGCCGGGCGCGGTCTGGTAGACGGTGCCAGGGCGCACGCGCTTGGTATCGAGCGCCAGCGCCACGGTAAACGGCTTGAGCGTCGAACCCGGCTCGAAGGTATCGGTCATCACGCGGTTGCGCAGCTGGTCGCCGGTAAGCACGCGGCGGTCGTTCGGATTGTAGGTCGGCCAGTTGGCCAGCGCCAGCACTTCACCTGTGCGCACGTCAAGCACCACGGCGGCGCCCGCCTTGGCCTTGTACTTCTGCACGGCGTCCTTGACGCTTTCGAACGCGATGTACTGCAGCTTGCTGTCGACCGAGAGGGTCAGGTCCTTGCCGTCGTGCGGATCCTGCGACAGGCCCACGTCTTCGACGATGCGTCCGCGCCCGTCCTTGATCACGCGGCGGCTGCCGGTGGTGCCCACCAGGGTCTTTTGCTGGGCCAGTTCCATGCTTTCCTGGCCCTTGTCCTCGACATTGGTAAAGCCCACCAGGTGGGTCATGACTTCGCCCTGCGGGTAGAAGCGCTTGTATTCGGGACGGGTGTCGATGCCGGCGATCTTGAGCGTGGCGATCTGCTCGATGACGTCCATCTCGACCTGGCGCTTGAGGTAGACGAAGGTGCGCTCCGAATCGAGCTTCTTGCGCAGTTCGGCTTCGGTCATGCCCAGCAGGCCGGCCAGCTTGCGCAGGGCCGCCGGCGGCGACTTGAGCACTTCGTCGGGGATCGCCCACACCGCCTTGACCGGCAGCGAGGAAGCGAGCACCTGGCCATTGCGGTCCATGATCTTGCCGCGCGTGGCAGGCAGCTCGATGGTGCGCTGGTAGCGGTCCTTGCCCTGCTCGACCAGGAATTCGTTGCTCATGGTTTGCAGGAACACGGCGCGCCCGGCCAGCGCCAGGAAAGCGGCGAACAGCACGAACAGCACCACGCGCGAACGCCAGGTCGGCAAGCTGACCGCCAGCATCGGGTTCTTCGAGAAGGACACGCCTTTCGAGGCAGCCACACGGGATCCGTTGACGTTGCCGCGCTTCATTCTTGACCTTCCGTCAGGTACTGCGTACGGGCCGGGGTCAGCGGGCCCATGTTCAAATCGGTGCGCGCGATCTGTTCGATGCGCGCGTTCTTGCCCAGGGTCGACTGGTCGATGCGCAACTGGGCGTAATCGATGTCGAGCTGGTAGGACTGGCCTTCGAGCTTGCCGAGCGCGGTGAACAGCTTGCGCGCCTGGTACTGCGCGTTCACCATCGACAGCGCGCAGCCGAGCAGCAGGGCCGTCAGCAGCAGGTTCAGCTTGCCGTTCATACGGTGCTCCCTGGCAGGCGCTCAGCCACCCGCATCACGGCCGAGCGGGCGCGCGGATTAGCTTCGATTTCAGCGTCGGACGGCTTGCGCTTGGCGATCAGCTTCATCAAAGGCTGCGGCAGGTCGACCGCGCGGATCGGCAGGCGGCGGTCCGGCTGCTCGAGCTTGACCTTGCTGGCCAAAAACTGCTTGACCATGCGGTCTTCCAGCGAGTGGAAGCTGATCACGGCCATGCGCGCGCCGGGCGCAAGCACGGCGTAGGCTTCGCTCAGGCCGGCTTCCAGGTCTTCAAGCTCTTTATTGATGAAAATCCGGATAGCCTGAAAGGTACGGGTGGCCGGGTCCTTGCCCTTCTCGCGGGTTTTGACCGCGTGTGCCACGATACCGGCAAGCTGTCGTGTGCCTGAAATTGGTTCGACTGCCCGGCCAGCAACAATCGCCTTTGCAATCTGAAAAGCAAACCGTTCTTCCCCATAATCGCGTATTACCTTTTCTAGTTGTTGTTCAGGTACCAGTGCCAGCCACTCGGCCGCCGAGACGCCGCGCGTGGTATCCATGCGCATGTCGAGCGGGCCATCGTTACGGAAGCTGAAGCCCCGCGCGGCATCGTCCACCTGTGGCGAAGAGATGCCCAGGTCGAGCAGAATGCCGTCCACCTGCTGCACGCCGCGCTCTTGCAGCGCCGTGCGCATGGTGGCAAAGCTGTCGTGCACGATGGTAAAGCGCGCGTCGGCGATCTGTTCGGCTGTGGCGATGGCTTGCAAGTCCTTGTCGAAGGCGATCAGGCGCCCTTTGGGGCCGAGCTTGGACAGGATCAGGCGGCTGTGGCCGCCGCGCCCGAAGGTGCCGTCGACGTACACGCCGTCGGCGCGCTCGCCTTCCAGTTTGAGGGCATCAACAGCTTCATCAAGCAGCACGGTCCGATGCTGAAAGTCCGGCATCGCCTGGGTGGTCATCGGCGCGCCCTAGAAAGAGAAATTGGAGAGGACATCGGGCATGCCGGCTTCGACAGCCTGTTGCTCGTTGTCGTTCAGCTTGGCGGCGTCCCAGATCTCGAAATGGGTGCCCATGCCGAGCAGCATCACGTCGCGGGAGAGGCCGACGGCAGCGCGCAGCTCGGGGGAAATCAGGATACGGCCGGCAGAATCGAGCTCGACATCGCAAGCGTTGCCGAGGAAAATGCGTTGCCAGGCACGGGCCGACATCGGCCAGGCGGCGATCTGCTCGCGGTGCGCTTCCCACACCGGGCGGGGGAAGAACAGCAGGCAGCCTTCCGGGTGTTTGGTGAGCGTGAGGCGGCCTTCGCACTGAACTGCGAGCGCGTCACGATGCTTGGCAGGGATGGACATCCTGCCTTTTGCATCGAGATTGATTGCCGAAGCGCCTTGAAACACGTTGTACCTGACCTGGAGAGTTTTGATGAATTCGCGGTTTTGGCGCATGGAGCTGAAAACTCTCCCACAAAACGACACTTTTTCACACTGTCGCCCACTTTAGATGAAGCAATTCTTGTGGTCAAGCGAATTCAAACGTGCGAAATGTGAATTTTGCCAATGAAGTCAAGGACTTAGCGAACATCGTTGAAGCACTCTCAAGAGAAAAAGGGCCGATAATCAGATACTTATAAAAGACATTGAATGTGCTACCTCATCTGTACACATGTGTTTTGCTGGTTAAACAATAATTAAATTAATTGCACGCAGTTGATGCTATGCAACACAACTGGAACATTATCAGGAAGTTAATGTCGCGGGCAGCCAGAAAAACGTAGGGCGGAAAAGCGAAGCGCATTCCTCCATGCCTGCGTTCCGTGGACGCGTGCATGGAGGAATGCGCTATCGCTTTTCCGCCCTACGTTGTGATTTATGTTCGCCGCGGACTGCCCTATTCCTGCGGGTCGACCCAGAATCGTGAACGGTCGACCGCCTGCTCCCAGCGCGCCATTCTGGCCAGCCGTTCGGGCTCGCCAATGGCCGGCTCGAAGCGCCGCTCCATCTGCCACTGGGCGGCGATTTCCTCGCGCGATTCCCAGAAGCCCAGCGCCAGGCCAGCCAGGTAGGCCGCCCCCAGCGCCGTGGTCTCGGTGACCTTGGGGCGCACAACCGGCACGCCCAGCAGGTCGGCCTGAAACTGCATCAACAGGTTGTTGCTGGCGGCCCCGCCGTCGGCGCGCACCTCCAGCACGGGAAACGCGGCGTCTTTCTGCATGGCCAGCAGCAGCTCGGCGCTCTGGTAGGCGATCGCCTCGAGGGCCGCGCGGGCGATGTGGGCGCGGTTGGTGCCGCGCGTCATGCCAACCAGGGTGCCACGGGCGTACGGATCCCAGTGCGGCGCGCCCAGGCCGGCAAAGGCAGGCACCAGGAACACGCCCCCGTTGTCGGACACGCTGGCGGCGAGCGCCTCCACATCCGACGATTTTTCGATAATGCCCAGGCCGTCGCGCAGCCACTGGATGGTGGCCCCGCCCATGAACACGCTGCCTTCGAGCAGGTACTCGGTGCGCCCGTCGATGCGCCAGCCGACCGTGGACAGCAGCCGGTGTTTCGACGCCGGCGCATGCTTGCCCGAATTCATGAGCATGAAGCAGCCTGTGCCGTAGGTATTCTTGACCATGCCGCGCTGGTGGCAAGCCTGGCCGAAGGTGGCGGCCTGCTGGTCGCCGGCGATGCCGGCGATCGGGATCGGCTGGCCGAACCAGGCCGGGTCGGTATTGCCCACCTCTTCCGCGCTGCCCACCACCTGCGGCAAGATCGCGTCGGGAATGTTGAACAGGTCCAGCAGTTCCTGATCCCAGCGCATCAGGCGCAGGTTGAACAGCATGGTGCGCGAGGCATTGCTCATGTCGGTCACGTGCTTGCCGCACAATTTGAACACCAGCCAGCTGTCGACCGTGCCGAAGGCCAGTTCGCCGCGTTCGGCCCGTTCGCGCGCACCGGGCACATTGTCGAGCAGCCAGGCCAGCTTGCTTGCCGAAAAATAAGCGTCCAGTTCCAGTCCGGTATTGCCGCGGATGAGCTTTTCCTTGCCGGCCGCGCGCAGGCGGTCGCAGGCCTGGGCGGTGCGCCTATCCTGCCAGACAATGGCCGGAGCGACCGCCTGGCCGCTCTTGCGGTCCCACAGCACGGTGGTTTCGCGCTGGTTGGCGATGCCGATGCCGGCCACCTCGGCCGCGCTGACATTGTTTTCGCGCAGCACCTGGCGCGCCACGGCCAGCTGGCTTTCCCAGATGTCGGACGGATCGTGCTCGACCCAGCCGGGCTGGGGGAAATGCTGGGGAAATTCCTGCTGGGCGCTGCCGCAGGGCTGGCCGGCACGATTGAACAGGATCGCGCGCGAGCTGGTGGTGCCCTGGTCGAGGGCGAGGATGTATTGTTTCATCGGCGTCTCCCAGGATAGCCCGGGCACAGAGGTGCCGGGGCCGAAATGGTAAAGTGAAGCAGGCCGATAGGCCGGATTTTGTTACGGCGAACACCCTTGCAGGCATTCGCTATGACAGCCATTCCTCTAGGCGCCGAATTACTCCGGCGCTCAAGCTCCCTACCCGCACGCTCCGCGAGCCGCCTCAACGCGTGCCTATTTGGGATTGCTCCAGATGGAGGTTACCGCGTTTCACCGTAACTTAATACGCTCGTCTCTGTGGCCCTATTCCTCGCCTTATACTCCCCGGCCATACAAGTACGACCGGTCGGCTTTCAGCGGACGGCCATTAACCGTCATCCTGCTCTATGGAGTCCGGACCTTCCTCCCGCCGACGCATTACGCGCCAGCCAGCGACTGTCTGGCCTGCTTCACGGACGCATTGTACCGCGCCGGGGGGCTAAATGGTCGAAACCAGTACGCGGTCGATGTGGTTGCGGTCCAGGTCGACCACTTCGAAGCGGTAGCCATTCCACTCGACGTGCTCGGCCGGGGCGGGGATCCGGTCCAGCTGGTGCAGCACGAAGCCGGCCAGGGTCTGGTAGGCGCCGCCCTCCTCGTCGGGAAAGGCGGCGGCCGTGCCGAGCAGCTCGCGCAGGCGTTCGAGCGGCATGGCGCCATCCATCAGCCAGCTGCCGTCCTCGCGCTGGACGGCGTCGCCCTCGTGCGCCTCGACCCCGGGCAGGCCGCCGACTAGCGCCCCCATCAGATCGGCCAGGGTGACCATGCCCTGCAGCTGGCCATGTTCGTCCAGCACCAGCGCCTGCTCCTGGCCCTGCAGGCGCAATTGTTCCAGCAGGTCGGTCACGGTGGCCGACGCCGGCATGTACAGGGGCGGCGCCGCGGCGGCGGCGATATCGACCTCGACTAGCGCCTTGTTGCGCACCGCCTGGCCGAACAAGTCCCCCGCATGCACGATGCCCAGCACCTGGCCCGGTTCCTGCCCGACCACGGGAAAGCTGTAATGGGGGCTGGCGGCGATCTTGTCCAGGTTGTGGCCGGGATCGTCGCGCAGGTCGATGCACTCGAGGTCGATGCGCGGGGTCATCAGTGCGCCCAGGCGCTGGGCGTCCAGCCGCAGCGCCCGGCGTGCGATATCGTATTCGGCCTGCTCGAGCACGCCGGCGTCGCTGCCCTCCCTGAGCATGCCCGTGATTTCCTGCTGGGTAGGCGCCTCGTCCCTGGGCTGATGCAAGCCGAGCACGCGCAGCAGGAAATCGGTGACCAGGGACAGCAGGGCGATGACCGGACTCATGAGCTTTGACAGGCGTTGCAAGGGTGGCGCCGCCAGCGCGGCCACGGTCTCGGGGAACTGCATGGCTATACGCTTGGGCAACAGCTCGCCGAAGATGATCGAGACCAGGGTAATGCCGCCAATCACGATGGCCAGCGCGACCTGGCCGGCATAGGGCGCCAGCACCGGCACGCCGGCTAGCTGGGGCGTGAGGCGCGCCACCAGCGAGGCCTCGCCAAAGGCGCCGTTGAAAATACTGATCAGGGTGATGCCGATCTGGATGGTGGACAAGAAGCCGCCGGGATTGTCGGCCAGCGCGAGCGCCACCCGCGCCCCCGCCCTGCCCTTGACGGCCATGTCCTCGAGCCGCAGGCGCTTGGCCGAGGCGATTGCCAGCTCGGCCATGGCGAACAGGCCGTTGAGCAGGACCAGCGCAAAGATGATCAGGATATCGGTCACGGGGCGGCGCGGACGCAGTGGGCGGGCGTTCACGGTAGCCCTTGCCCTGGATCGGCGCTTGATGCGGGCCAATCGGGCGATAGTTTCATAGAAAGCAACTAACAGCAATTCTGAAATTTGCTGTCGTTTTTTCAAAAGCTTCCAAGAAACAGCTCGCATAGAATGGGGCATACTCAACGAACGAGGCAGAGACATATGACGCACCCTTCCCGCAGTGGCGGCCAGATCCTGGTCGATGCGCTCAAGATCCACGGCGTCGACACCGCCTTTGGCGTGCCCGGCGAGAGCTACCTCGACGTGCTCGACGCCCTGCACGATTCGAGCATCCGCTTCATCATCAACCGCCAGGAAGGCGGCGCCGCCTTCATGGCCGAGGCCTACGGCAAGCTGACCGGCAAGCCGGGCATCTGCTTCGTCACGCGCGGTCCGGGCGCGACCAACGCCTCGATCGGCGTGCATACCGCCTACCAGGACTCGACCCCGATGATCCTGTTCATCGGCCAGGTCGGCACCGACTTCATGGACCGCGAAGCGTTCCAGGAGATCGACTATCGCCGCATGTACGGCCAGATGGCCAAGTGGGTGGCCCAGATCGACCGCGCCGACCGCATCCCCGAATACATGGCGCGCGCCTTCCAGGTGGCCACCAGCGGCCGTCCGGGCCCGGTGGTGCTGGCCCTGCCCGAAGACATGCTGATCCAGATGGCCAGCGTGGCCGACACCGGCCGCTACACGGCAGTCCAGGCGTCGCCGTCGGCGGCCCAGGTCGACACGCTGCGCGCCATGCTGCTTGAAGCGAAGCGGCCGATGGTGCTGCTGGGCGGCGCCAGCTGGAACGCGCAGGCCTGCGCCGACCTGCAGCGCTTTGCCGAAGCGAACGCGCTGCCGGTGGGCTGCACCTTCCGCTTCCAGGACCTGCTCGACAACGCGCATCCGAACTACGTCGGCGACGTCGGCATCGGCATCAACCCGAAGCTGGCCGCGCGCGTGCGCGAGGCCGACCTCTTGATCGCAATCGGACCGCGGCTCGGTGAAATGACCACCAGCGGCTACTCGCTGCTGGCCTCCCCGGTGCCCAAGCAGCGCCTGGTGCACATCCATGCGGACGCCGAGGAATTGGGCAGCGTCTACCAGGCCGAATTGATGATCAACAGCGGCGCGGCCCAGGCCTGCGCCATGCTGGCGGCGATGGCGCCGGTCGATTCAAGCGCGTGGAAAAGCAGCGTCGCCGAAGCGCGCGCCGAACTGGCCGCTTACCAGGAGCAGCCGCCGATTTTCAAGGACGGCAAGGCGCCGCTCGACCTGTGGCAAGTGGTTCAGGACATGATGGCGGCGGTCCCGAAGGACACCATCATCACCAACGGCGCCGGCAACTACGCGTCGTGGGCGCATCGCTTCTACCGCTACGGCGGCATGCGCACCCAGCTCGCGCCGACCAACGGTGCAATGGGTTACGGCGTGCCGGCTGGCGTGGCTGCCAAGATCGTCGATCCCGCGCGCACGGTGGTGACCTTCGCCGGCGACGGCGAGTACATGATGAACGGGCAGGAACTGGCCACGGCGGTGCAATACAAGGCCGGCGTGATCATCATCGTCTTCAACAACAATATGTTCGGCACGATCCGCATGCACCAGGAGCGCGATTATCCGGGGCGCGTGTCGGGCACGACCTTGCACAATCCCGATTTCGCGGCTCTGGCGGTAGCGTACGGCGCCAGCGGCGAAGTGGTCAACACGACGGCCGAATTCGCCCCGGCGCTGGCGCGCGCGCTGGCGCACACGCGCGACAAGTCGCTGCCTGCGGTCATCGAACTGCGCTACGACGGCAACCTGATCACGCCCAACGCCACGCTGGAAACGATCCGCAAGACCGCCGAAGCGGCCCAAGCCAAAAAGTAAAACAACCGGGGTCAGACCACTTTTGCTTTCGAACAGGGGTCAGACCACTTTTGCTAAGGAGCACTTTGGAATAGCTGGAAGCGCAGCTTGGAAGAAATGGATCTTGACGCAAAACGCGGATTTTCTGACCCATAGGAAAGTTCATTTGCCGCCCCTCGATTGGCACAAGGAACTTCATCCGGCCCATGGGGCGCGACTTGAATTTGCGCAAAAGTGGTCTGACCCCTGTTTTGAAGCAAAAGTGGTCTGACCCCGGTTTAGCGGCGGGCGGCGCGTTTTAGCCAGCGCATCAGGGCGCCCAGCAGCGGCAGCTTTTCGTAGAGTTCTTCGGCCGCGTCCCAGTAGTCACGGTGCTCGTTTACCTTGCCTTCGGCGTTGAAGCGGATGTGCGTGGCGCCACGGATGCATTGCTGTTCACGCGAGAAGCGTTTCATCTTGAACAGGAAGTCCCAGGTCAGGAAGGCCTGGCCGTCCTGCATCACGCTGGCGGTGACGATGAACACGGGGCCGTCGACCTGCTCGAACATATGCCCGAAAATCGCGCCGATCGCTTCCAGTCCTTCCACCTCGTTGAACGGGTCCTTGAACTTCGCATCGGGCGCGTACACGCTCTCCAGTTGCTCCCGCACCGTCTGCGGGCTGATGGTCTCGAAGAAGCGCACCAGGCGCTCCAGCGCAATCGCGTCACTCATAGTTTGGTTACCTTGTGGATCAGCCAGAAGTACAGGCGGTATGGCAGCAACCGCGCCAGGCGCATGCTGTTGGTGAAGCGCTTCGGGAAGTGAATGTGGAACTGGCCGCGCTCGATCCCGGCGATCATTTCGCCCGCGGCGTCCTGCGCCGTCATCAAGGCGGGCATCTCGAAGTCGTTGTGCGCCGTCAGCGGGGTGTCGACGAAGCCGGGATTGATCTGGTACACGGCAATCCCGCGCGGATGCAGATCGAGGTACAGCGATTCGCTCAGGTTGATCAGCGCCGCCTTGGTCGGTCCGTACACCAGCGCCTTGGGCAGCCCGCCGTAGCCCGCCACCGAGGCGACGATCCCGATCCCGCCGCAGCCCTGGCGCAGCAGCAGCGGCAGCACCGCGTCGAGGCAGTTGAAGACGCCGCGCAGATTCAGGTCGATCATGCGGTTGGCGGCCGCCAGGTCGAAACTGTCGGCCCGCATTTCGTTGTAGCCGCCCGCCACCACCAGCACCAGGTCGATCCCGCCCCACTGGGCCACGATGCGCGCGCAGGCGGCGGCGACGCTGGCGTTGTCGGTCACGTCCAGCGGCACGGCCAGTGCGCTTGGATAGCCGGCGCTGCCAGCCAGCAGCTTGTCGGTGCTGCGCGCCGAAAACGCCACCCGCGCGCCGAGATCGGCCAGCAGCTGCGCGCAGGACTGGCCGATGCCGGTCGAGGCGCCAATCACCCACACGCGCTCGCCGTTCCAGTCGCTGATCCTCGGGTTCACGGCCGCCGCCTGGTAAACGAGAGCGTGACGTTGCCGAGGCTGACGCCGTATTTTCTCATCGCGGTGCGGTTGAGCATGACGTGTTCGTCAACCAGGAACATCCAGTCTTCCATGTCCACGTTGATCACCTTGCCGTCCACCGGCAAGGCCAGCACGTACTTCCAGCGCAGGGCATTGCCCGATACGATGCCTTCGGCGCTGCCGATGACGTCGGCGGCGGTGGCGCTGAAGCGTCCTGCCCCCGTCTTCTTCAAGGTCCACACGCGCTTCTGGCGGGTGCCGTCGGCGTAGACGAAGTCTTCGTCCAGCGTGCCGGTGTCGCCCTGCCACCTGCAGCGCATGACCACCACGAAGCGCTTGATCACCGCGCCCGAGCGGTCCTGGAACATGCCGTGCGCGTCCAGCGTACCGTTGAAGTACTGGGTTACGTCGAGCTTGGGCAGCTGGTTCGCGTACTGTTCCGGTTGCGGGCCGCTGCAGCCTGCGACTAATGCCATCAGCGCGCTCACTGCCGCCAGTTTGATGATGTTCATGTGCTTCCTTTTCATTTATAGATTGCGCAGCGGGGCGCGCCACAGCATGGCGGCCGCGATCAGTTTCAGGGCGCATGGCAGCAGCGCATAGGCGGCCACCAGTGCGCCGGCTCCGGCGGCAGTGCCAGGCACATAGCCGCGCCATTCAAGCAGCGGCAGGGCGATCCCCGCCGCCAGCGCCAGCGCCATTTGCACGCCCCAGTTCCACACGCCGAAGTAGGCCGCCTCGCGCGAACCGGCGTGCCCGGCGGCGCCGATAACGCCGGCCAGCAGCGCCGGGGGCAAGGCCAGGTCGGCGCCCAGCGCCAGCCCGGACAGCACGCAGATGGCGCCAAATCCGAGCGCCGCGCCGGGCGCCAGGCCAAACGCCCATACGAACACCGCCGCGGCCAGCAGCATGCCGGCGGCCCAGGCGCGTGCTTCGCCAAAGCGCAGCGCCAGCGCCACCCAGGCCGGGATCGACAGCGCGGCCGCGCTGAAGTACAGGATCAGGAACAGGCCCGACAGCGACGCCAGGCGCAGGTGGTCGGCTGCGAAGAACAGGAACAGCGTGGCCGGAATCGCTGAAGCGACGCCGTTGACGATCAGGACCGCGAACAGCGCGCGAAAGCGTGCCTGGCCAAATGGCGACGCCATGTCGCGCCACCCGGCCGCCTGCGCCGCGCTCCTTGCGGCGGGACGGGCCGCGCGCGCCAGCAGCAGCGCGCCGCCCGCCGCCAGCGCCACGGCAAAGGCGATCGACAAGCCCCGGTAGCCGAAGGCGCCCGTTACGCCGGCGGCGAGCACCACCCCGGCCAGGGCGCAGGCTTCGCGCACGCCCGTCACGCGGGTGCGCTCGCGCGGCGCCTGGGACAGGGCCGCGCCCCAGCTCTGGTGCGCAATCGAGGCGATGCCGAAGCCCGCGTAGACCAGCATCAGGGTGGCCAGGAACCACGCCAGCGAGGCGCCGCGCGCCATGGCCGGTGGATGGAACAGCGCCATGAAACCGAGCAGCAGCGGCGCCAGGGCGAGCGCCACATAGCGCGCGTAGGCGCCCTGCCCGCGCGCGATCCACCAGCCCAGCAGCGGGTCGATGAAGGCCGCCGCCACGCGCGCGGCCAGCAGCACCGCGCCGATGGCGGCCAGCGGCAGGCCGGCCCGTTCGGCGTAGAACTGGGGCAGGTAGACGTGGATCGGCAAGGCGACCATCGCCAGTGGCAGCCCGAAAGCGCCGTAGGCTAGCAGCATCGGCAAGGTCATCGGCTTCATCGCGCGGCGGCATCCTTGAGCAGCGCGCTCCTCAGGCCGCGGGCGGATGTGCGCGGGTCAAGCCAGATGCCGAAAAAGGCGCGCGCGAAGGCGGGATCGGGCACGCTGGCCAGCGCCTTGCCGTCCAGGTAGAAACGCGCCCCGCCCGCGCCCAGGTTCACGCCGCTGATGCGCGTGCCTTCCTGCACGTCGGGGAAGATCTCCTTCATGCGCGCCAGCCACGCGGCGCGCTGGGCGGCGCTGCCCGCGCCCAGCTTTTCCATTTCGTCAAAGCTGGCCTGGGCGATCTTTGCGCCGTCAAGCTTGCGCGCGTAGCGCAGTTCCAGCACGAAGGGGGCGTTGTCCTGGTAGCCTTTCTCGCCCACCCACAGTTCGGCGTCATAGATGCGCAGGCCGAACCAGGTGAAAGCGCCCTTGCCGGCCATGCGCGCCTGGCTCAGGTGCTCTTCGATGTGCGCTGGCGCCGCGACGGCGGCATCGAAAGCACACAACGTCAGGAACAGGACAAACAGGCGCTTGATCATGTCAGGTCCGGGTCAGGGTGACGTGCATGACGTCGGTGTTCTTTTCACGGAAGGCCGCTTCGCAGTAGCACAGGTAGAACTCCCAGGTGCGGATGAAACGCTCGTCGAAGCCCTGCGCCCGCACTTCGTCCAGGCGCGCGTGGAAGGCGCGCCGCCACGCGACCAGGGTGTCGGCGTAGTCGATCCCGAAGCAGAACTGGCTCGTCACCGTCAGGCCGTGCTCGAAGGCCATGCGCTCGAAGACGGCCGGCGACGGCAGCATCCCGCCCGGGAAGATGTACTGCTGGATGAAATCGGTGCTGGCGCGATAGCGTTCGAACAGTTCGTCGGCGATGACGATGGTCTGCACGCAGGCGCGCCCGCCCGGCTTCAGACTGCGGGCGATGCACTCGAAATAGCTGGACCAGTAGCTTTCGCCGACCGCCTCGAACATCTCGATCGAGGCGATCGCGTCGTACTGGCCGGTGCTGTCGCGGTAGTCGCACAGGCGCAGGTCGGTCATGCCGGCCAGACCGGCTTTGTCGAGCCTGGCCTGCGCGTAGGCGAGCTGCTGGCGCGACAAAGTCAGGCCGGTGACGTGCACCTGCCCTTCGCGCGCGGCCAGTTCGGCAAACCCGCCCCAGCCGCAGCCAATTTCAAGCACCTTGTCGCCCGGTTTCACCTGCAGCTGGTTCAAGATGCTGCGGTACTTGGCGGCCTGCCCCAGCGCCAGGTCACCGCCGGTCGCCGCCGTGAAAAGCGCGCTTGAATAGGTCATCGACGGATCGAGCCACAGCTTATAGAAATCGTTGCCGATGTCGTAGTGGGCGTTGATGTTCTTGCGGCTGCCGGCTTTTGAATTTCGGTTCATGAAGTGCTTGACGCGGTACAGCAGGCTGCCCCACCAGCTGCCGTAGACCAGCCCTTCGATCGCGGCGCGGTTGCGCGCCATCAGCGCGATCAGGCCGGTCAGATTATCGGTGCTCCAGCTGCCGTCGATATACGCTTCGGCAAAGCCGATGTCGCCCGAGCGCAGGGCTGCGCCGAACACGTCCCAGCTCGCCAGTTCCAGCGTAACGAGCTCGCCGCCGTCGCCGAACAGCAGCTGGGCGCCGTCGGGCGTGCGCAGCTTGAGCGAACCATGGCGCAGCTTCGAGAACAGCTTGAGGATGATTTGCGCGGACGGCGGCGCCTGGCGTACGGCGCGTACGGATGCGCCGACCGGGGACAGGGAGTGCATGGATTCGGAGCTCATCGGCTTACCTTTTGTTGAGGTGGTACTGGTTTCGAAAAAAACGGCACGCGCCGCAGCCACAGGCGCAACGCCTGCACGTGAATCCGCACGACGACGCCCAGCGTCATCAGGGGAAAGCCGAAAAAGGCGCGCGCCACGCTGGCGTCCGACAGCGCCCTGGCGGCGCCCGAAACGCTCGTTTGCAGCAGCGTGCCGGCCGCGTCGTCATAGTCGATGCAGGCCAGCGTGTGCTCCCCGGCGCTGCGCCCGAAGCGCGAGAAGCGGAAGCGGTAGCCGCCCTCCACCGCGCAAAATGGCGACACGTGGAACACCTTGCGCGCCGCCAGTTCCTGGCCGTTGGCGATGACGGCGCCCGTGTCGAGCAGGTAGCAGTGGCGCTCGCCGAAGGTATTGCGCACGTCGCACAGCACCGCGCGAAGGGCGCCGTCCTTGCGGTGGCAGAACCAGAACGAGACCGGGTTGAACACGAAGCCGGCCACGCGCGGCATGGCCTGCAGCCAGATTTCGCCGTCGGCATCAAACACGCCCTCTTCCTTGAGCAGATGGTCGATCCACGCGAGCAGCGGCTGCTTGCCGTCGCCGTGGTCGGCGTCGACAAAGGACAACAGGTTGAAACGGTTGCGCGAGATCAGTCGGCTGTCAAAGCCGCCGCCGCCCAGGCTGCGCAGCGGCAGGCGCAGGTAGTAGGTGCCGTAGGCGAAGCTATTCCTCACCGGACGCAGGCGCGCATGGCGCACCAGCCCGAAGCACAGCTGCGGGACGGCTTTCTCAGGCTGCCGCATGGGCGCTTGCCTCCATCAGCGCGGTCAGCGAGGCCGCCACCGCCATGCCCGACTTGAGCCCATCCTCGTGGAAGCCGTAACCAGTCCAGGCGCCTGCGAACCAGGTGTTCTGCACGCCCTGGAATCCTGCCAGGCGGCCCTGGGCCAGCACGGCCGCTTCGTCAAATACCGGGTGCGCGTAGTCGACACTGGCGAGCACGCATGCCGGATCGGGCTGGTCAATCGGGTTGAGGGAGACGATGACGGGCGTCGTGAACGGCAGCGGCTGCAACTGGTTGAGCAGGTAGTGCACGCACACCTGCGGGGAAGGCTGCGCGTCGCTCTGGTAATTCCAGGCCGACCAGGCTTTGCGGCTGCGCGGCAGGCAGCTGGCGTCCGTGTGCAGCACCGCGCGGTTGGGCTGGTAGCGCACCGCCGCGAGCACGGATTGCTCTTCGGCGCGGGCGTCGGCCAGCAGCGCCAGCGACTGTTCGCTGTGGCAGGCCAGCACCACGTGGTCGTAGTACTCGGCTCCGTGCGCGGTGTCGACCCGCACCGAGCGTGCGCCGGCGCCGTTCTGGCGCGTCACCGCCGTGACCGGCGTGGCCAGGCGCTTGTCGGGAATGGCGGCGATGAGCTTTTCCACGTACTTGCGCGAGCCGCCCCGCACGGTGCGCCATTGCGGGCGGTCGCTGATTTGCAGCAGGCCGTGGTTGTGGCAGAAGCGGATGAAGGTCGCCAGCGGGAAGTCGAGCATCTGGTCCGACGGGCATGACCAGATGCAGGCCGCCATCGGCAGCAGGTACCAGGCGCGGAACTGGGCGCTGTAGCCATGCTGGTCAAGGAATTCGCCTAGCGACTGGCGCGGTATGGCGCCCGCTTGCGCCAGCGCGGTGGCCTGGCGGTTAAAGCGCAGGATGTCGCGCAGCATGCGCAAAAAACGCGGACGCAGCACGTTGCTGCGCTGTGCGAACAGGCTGTCGATATTCGTGCCGGCCCATTCGAGCACGCGCGCGCCGGGATGCTCGCCCAGCGGCAGCTTGACCGAGAACGACATGTCGCTGGGCGCCGTCTCGACGCCCAGTTCGGCGTACAGCGCGATCAGGTTCGGGTAGGTCCGCTCGTTGAACACCAAAAACCCGGTATCGACGCCGTGCGTGACGCCGTCCAGGGTGACGTCGACCGTGTTGCTGTGGCCGCCGAACCAGTCTCCCGCTTCGTACAGGGTCACGTCCGCCCCGTCCTGGGCCAGCCGGTATGCACAGGACAGGCCGGCAATCCCGGCGCCAATCACCGCTACTTTCATCTTTTTCTCCACATTTCTTAATTTGTCCAGGACAAATGCTTTACAGGAAGCATATTCCGGGAAATAATTGTGCGTGTCAACAGTTTGTCCATGACAAACAGGATCGACATCACTTTATACGAAGAAATGTGACAAATGGATTCAACAAGCCCAACGGAGGTTTCCTATTGGACACGAACCATTGAGCTACGGGAGTCCGGCGCCTGGTCCGCGAGGCGCCTGGATACTGGTATATCAAGTAGTAGGAATATGCTGCGTTGCGCTTACAATGACAGCGATGTCCTGAACAAACCCTGGATCCGATCTATGACAAACGCCCAGAGCACGCACGTCCTCAGCAGCATCAGCGACGTGGAACGCGATACCGGCGTGCCCAAGGAAACGCTGCGCGTATGGGAGCGCCGCTATGATTTCCCCCAGCCCGAGCGCGACCGCAACGGCGAACGCCTGTACCCGGCAGTCCAGGTGCAGCGCCTGCGCCTGGTCAAGCGCCTGCTCGACCTGGGCTACCGGCCCGGCAAAATCATGCACATGACCTCGGACGAACTGGCCGACCTGGCCGTCAAGGCCGGTTCCGAGGCGCCGGCCCCGAATGCCGAAGACCCGGAACTGCGCCTGTGCATTGGCCTGATCAAGGACCACAAGATGCACGAACTGCGTCAGCGCCTGGCGCAGGCCCAGCTCCAGCTTGGATTGCAGCGCTTCGTCACCGAGCTGGTGGCGCCGCTGACCACCGTGGTGGGCGACGCCTGGTCGACCGGGGAACTGGCCGTGTTCGAGGAACACCTGTTCGCCGAAGTGCTGCAGGGGGTGATGCGCAATGCGATTTTTTCGGCCAACCTGCAGGTCGGCCACGCCGGCGCGTCGCCGCGCATCCTGCTCACCACGGTGCCCCAGGAACGCCACGCCCTTGGCCTGTTGATGGCCGAAGCCCTGTTTGCGCTGGAGGGGGCCCATTGCCTGTCGCTGGGAGTGCAAACGCCGCTGGCCGATATCGTCCAGGCGGCCCGGGTGCAAAAGGCCGACATCGTGGCGCTGTCGTTTTCCAGCGTGATCTCGCCGCGCGCGGCGGTCGAGAACGTGACCGAACTGCAGGAGCGGCTCGGACCGGCCACCCAGGTGTGGGCCGGCGGCAGCTGCGCGGCGCTGGCGCGGCGCCAGCTGGGCCCCCAGTGCGTGCTTGACCTGCATGATATCCGCGGTGCGGTGGCGCGCTGGCGCGCCGCCCACGTGCCGCTCGCCTCCTAGTATGCGCAGGCGGCCGGAACGCGGCCCCCTCTGGTAAAATACCCGCCATCGAATTGATCGTGCCCGGCGCCGCCGGCGCATGTGCATGCTGCGCCCTCCCACACACGCCAATGTTTAGTTTTTTTAAGAAAAAACCACCAGTCCCCGAGATCCCACCGCCACCACCGCCGGTCGACGCTGTCGTACCAGCCGTACCAGTGGCGCCCATGGCACCAGTAGAGCCAGCGCCAGCGCCTGAAGCAGCGCAAGTCATTGCGCCGGCGCCTTCCGTGCCTTCTTCCTCGCGCCGCTACGGCACCACCTCGACCTTCGTGGCCCCGGTTATCACCCCGGCCGCGCCCGTGCTGCCGGAGCCGCCCCAGCCCGTCATCGAGGTCGCGCCCCTGATTCCGGAGACGGCCGAACGCCTCGGCAGCGAAGCCGAGAACAAGAAGTCCTGGATGGCGCGCCTGAAGGTTGGCCTGTCGAAAACGTCGAGCAACCTGTCGCTGCTGTTCGTGGGCGCGCGCATCGACGAGGACCTGTACGAGGAACTCGAAGCGGCCCTGCTGATGTCCGACGCCGGCATGGACGCCACCCAGTTCCTGCTCGAGGGCCTGCGCCGCAAGGTCAAGGAAGACCAGCTGGTCGACGCGGCGGCGGTCAAGGTCGCGCTGCGCGTTCTGCTCACCGACATGCTGCGTCCCCTGGAAAAACCACTGGAGCTGGGCCGCCACGAGCCGCTGGTGATGATGATTGCCGGCGTCAACGGTGCCGGCAAGACCACCACCATCGGCAAGCTGGCCAAGCACATGCAAAAGTACCATCAGTCGGTGCTGCTGGCCGCCGGCGACACCTTCCGCGCCGCCGCGCGCGAGCAGCTCATGGTCTGGGGCCAGCGCAACAACGTGACCGTGATCGCCCAGGAGTCGGGCGACCCGGCCGCCGTCGCCTTCGACGCGGTCCAGTCGGGCAAGGCGCGCAAGGTCGACGTGGTGATGGTCGACACGGCCGGGCGCCTGCCGACCCAGCTGCACCTGATGGAAGAACTGCGCAAGATCAAGCGCGTGGTCGGCAAGGGCATGGAAGGCGCTCCGCACGAGATCCTGCTGGTCATCGACGGCAATACCGGCCAGAACGCGCTGGCGCAGGTCAAGGCCTTCGACGATACGCTCGGGCTGACCGGCCTGGTGATCACCAAGCTCGATGGCACCGCCAAGGGCGGCGTGCTGGCCGCCATTGCGCGCGCCCGGCCGATTCCGGTGTACTTCATTGGCGTCGGCGAAAAAATCGAAGACCTGCAGCCGTTCAACGCGGATGAATTCGTCGAAGCTCTGCTCGGATAAGGCCCCATGATCGAATTCAAATTTGTATCGAAACAGTATTCGCCGGACGCCATCGCGCTGCGCGAAGTCTCGCTCACCATCGCCAAGGGCGAACTGGTGTACCTGGCCGGGCCGTCCGGCGCGGGCAAGTCGACCCTGCTCAAGATGATCGCCGCGATCGAGCGCCCTACCTCGGGCAATGTGCTGGTCAACGGCCAGGACATCGGCCAGCTCAAGAAAGCCAGCGTGCCCTACCTGCGGCGCAATCTGGGCCTGATCTTCCAGCAGCAAAAGCTGCTGACCGACCGCTCGATCCTGGCCAACGTGATGCTGCCGCTGATGGTAACCGGCGCCTCGCGCGGGGCCGCCGAAGCGCGCGCCCGCGCCGCGCTGGGCCGGGTCGGCCTGGAAGAACGCGCGCAGGCGCGCCCGCTCGAACTGTCCGGCGGCGAACAGCAGCGCGTGTCGATCGCGCGCGCCATCGTCAACCGCCCGCAGATCATCCTGGCCGATGAACCGACCGCCAACCTGGACCGCGCCAGCGCCAACAAGGTGCTCGACGCGCTGCGCGCCTTCCACGCGGCCGGCGTGACCTGCATGATTTCAACCCACGACGAAGAGGTGCTCGACCGCGCCGCGCGCGTGATCCATCTCGACCACGGCATGGTGACGGGAGGTGCCGCATGAAGAACTGGCTGCGCCAGCACCGCTACGCCATCGGCGCCGCGCTCGGGCATATGTTCAAGGCGCCGGGCAGTTTCCTGTTCAACGTGCTGGTGGTGGCAATTGCCCTGACCTTGCCGTTTGCCGGACTGACCCTGCTGGAAAACGTGCGGCCGATGTCGCAGACGCTGTCGGTCGATCCTGAAATCAGCCTGTTCGTGACCCAGGCCACCAGCCGCGAGGCGGCCCAGGCGCTGGCCCCGGCCATGCAGGCCATCCTCAAGGAGCACAAGGCCAAGATCGTGTTCGTGCCGCGCGAAGAGGCGCTGGCCAGCCTGAAGGACCGGCGCGGCCTGTCCGACGTGCTCGACACCTTCGGCGAGAATCCCCTGCCCGACGGCTATGTGCTGAAACTCGACAGTTTCAAGAATGCGGCCGACGCCGGCGGCATCGACGCCATCGCCACCCAGCTGCGCGCGCTCCCCGGCGTGGACACGGTGCAGGTCGACTCGGCCTGGGTCAAGCGCCTGGCCGCGCTGATGGGCGTGCTGCGCCTGGTGCTGCTGCTGCTGGCCGCAACGCTGGGCATGGTGGTCATTGCGGTGGTGTTCAACACGATCCGCCTGCAGGTGCTGACCCAGCGCGACGAAATCGCCGTCAGCAAACTGATAGGCGCGACCGACAACTTCATCCACCGGCCCTTTTATTACACCGGCGCCCTGCTTGGCCTGTGCGCTGGCGGCGTGGCGCTGGGCGCGGTGGTCCTGGCGCTGCGGCCATTAAATACCGCCATCGCCGAATTCGCACGGCTGTACGCGTCCGAATTCCAGCTGGTGCCGCTGCATCCGGTAGCCATAGGCGCCCTGCTGGCCACCAGTGCCGCTTTGGGGCTGCTGGGGGCCATGCTGTCGGTACAGCGCCATCTGACGCGCCTGAGCTAAGGCGGTACTGGCCGGCTGGCGTCAATGGCGCAGCGGGGCGCGGAACATCGCGGCCACCCGCGGCCGGCGCTCAGCCACGCCGCCGATCGACCAGGCGTTCAGCGTCTGGAGAACGCCGTGGTTGCGGATCTCGACATTGCGGGTGCCGTTGACATCGACGAAGCCCTGGATCAGCGCTGCCATCGCCACTTCCAGTTCGGGTCCCGGCTCGGTATCGCTGGCCACGTCGTACCAGGCCACAAGCTGCATGATCGGCAGCACGCCGTTGCCGTTCTCCTTGCGCGGATCGAGCTGCAGTTTGCGCAAGACCGCGATCAGGTCGAGGCGGCCCTCGCTGGCGGCCCAATGCAGCAGGCTGTTGCCGTGCACGTCGACCGCGTTCACCGGCAGACCCGCCGCAAGCGCCTCGGCCAGGAGCGGCTCCCACGCGATCGGCTGTCCGGCGCTGGCCTTCAGGGTCGCCTGCACAAGGTAATAGATCGGCGTTTCGGGACCGGCTTCGTCGGCCGTGGCGTTGGCGTCGACCAGCATGCGCACAATGGCGAAGTCGCGATGTTGCACCGCTATCTGCAGCGGCGTCATGCTCCCTTTCTCGCTGCCGTCCTTCCCGCGTTGCGAGGGCTGGGCGTTGTGCGCCAGGAGGAAGGCCACCATGGGGTCATCGGAGCGTTCGGTAGCGCGCTGCAGCGCGGTCAGGTCGGCAGGCGCGGCGTTGATGTCAGCCCCTTTGAGCAGCACATACTTTACGGCTGCTACGTCCCCATTCTCGACCGCGCACAGCAGCGCTTTGTCGAATTTCCCGTTCGGTGGCTTGACCTTTTTACGCAACAGGTAGTCCACGCGGGCCGCATCGCGTTTGCATGCATAATCCATCAGGGCCGTGACCAGCGCATCGCGGCCAGCCTCGCCGTAACGGGCCGCATAGTCCGAATCGGTCGTCGTCAGGTGGTAGTGGATGAGCGATGGCGGTTGCTTGAATGCGACGATCGCGCCTAGCGCCAGCGCACAGGCAGCGCTGACGACGAGCCAGCCGGCCGCCGACGCCCCTTCGGGCACCGCTCGCCCGGTGCGGCGCCGCGCTGCCACGGCCTGCAGCGGCTGGAGCGATAAGGACGCCCAGACTGGCAAGACAATCGCCATGCCCAACATCAAGGCAAGCGCCTTGAGCACGCCGAGGGCGCCGTCCGCGTTGGCACCAAACCCGGCCAGGCCGCCCTGCAACATGAGCCTATCGGCACCGGCATTGAGCAACAGGCTGGGCAAGGCACACACGGCGGTCCACAACAAGGTGCGGCGCCACAGCGTGCTCGCGGCGATGGCATCGGCTTCGGCCTGGCTTGCATGCAGGCACAGCGCGCAGCGCACGTGCATGCCGCTCAGCGCCACCGCCACCGGCACTAACAAGAACCATTCCAGCATGCCCGGCATGAACCAGCTGGCTACTGTCAGCACTCCAACGACCACGCACAGCCCCAGCCAGCGGGCGAGGAAAGTGGAGAATGGCGCCAGGGCCAGTTCGGGCAGTGGCAGCCGCATGGCCGCTGCCGCCGCGCGCGCGGCCACCGGGCACCAGGCCCGCAACAGCAACGGCGCCACCAACAGCGTCACGGCAATACTGAGGATCAGCGGACCGTAGCCGACTGCCCCGCCGGCCGGCATCGCCAGGGGACCGTAGCGCTGGGCCATCACGATGCCGCCCAGCAGCGTGAAGGTCAGCAGGATCGGGAGCGAGACCAGGGCGCCGAGCAGCGCCGACCAGTAGCGCGCCTGCATGAGCAGCTGGCCGGTGGCACGCAGTGCCACGCCAAGTTCCCTGATTGCTTGCATTATTCTTCTTTCATTCTGTACATACCGGGGGGCCATTATGGCAGGCTTCTGATTGCAATTTAGAAACTTTCAAAAAAGTGCGCGAACGAACAGACACCAGTTCAGTCCAAGCGTAATCTGACTATTCCCTTGCAGCATGAGCTCGGCTTGATCTCGATCAAGCGGCGGCAGCGCTCGTGCTCTAGAGTAAGGTGGTGCCGCTCAATGATTTCATTTCAGCAACTATCAGGGTCATATAATCGGCCAATTGGCACTCCTCGTCAGAGAGTGCTAATATACGAATCTGTACGGCGGGGTTATCAAAAAGTCCACCGCCGGCGCCACGAGCACCGATTCTTTAGAGGAAGCACATGACTACGTTGTCCGCACAATCCGCATTAGTCCCGACTACGGTCAACCGTAATATCGGACTCGGCTTTACTGGCAACCTTGGCAATATTGATGCCTATATCTCGGCGGTGAACCGGCTGCCGATGCTGACCCACGCCGAAGAAATCTCGCTGGCCACGCGCCTGCAGGAAAGCAACGACCTCGCCGCCGCGCAGGAGCTGGTGCTGTCGCATCTGCGCCTGGTGGTGTCGATCGCGCGCGGCTACCTGGGCTACGGCCTGCCGCATGCCGACCTGATCCAGGAAGGCAATATCGGCCTGATGAAGGCGGTCAAGCGCTTCGACCCGAACCAGGGCGTGCGCCTGGTGTCGTACGCGATGCACTGGATCAAGGCCGAGATGCACGAGTACATTCTCAAGAACTGGCGCCTGGTCAAGGTCGCCACGACCAAGGCGCAACGCAAGCTGTTCTTCAACCTGCGCAGCAACAAGCAGGGGCTGGACGCGATGACCCCGACCCAGATCGATGCGCTGGCCAAGCTGCTCGACGTCAAGCGCGAAGAAGTGATCGAGATGGAAACGCGTTTGTCGGGCCGCGACATCGCGCTCGAAGCGCCGACCGACGACGAAGACGACAAGTTCTCGCCGATCGCCTACCTGTCGTCCGACCTGTCGGAGCCGACCAAGGTGCTCGAGGCCGAGCAAGTCACGCGATTGCAGTCCGAGGGCCTCGAAACCGCGCTCGGCAAGCTCGACGCCCGTTCGCGCCGCATCGTCGAAGCGCGCTGGCTGGCCAACGACGACGGTTCTGGCGCCACCTTGCATGCGCTGGCTGACGAATTCGGCGTCTCGGCCGAGCGCATCCGCCAGATCGAATCGGCGGCGCTCAAGAAAATGAAGGGTACGCTCGCGGCGTTCGTCTAAACGTTGCTTGTTCCACGAAAGGCGCCTGCGGGGCGCCTTTTTTAATTCCCGGATAGCCTGCTATGATCGGCACTTGACTGTCTTCGGGAGCCTCACCCATGACCTACCTGATTCACGCCATTGCCGCTGCCAGCCTGCTTGCCGGCTGCGCCGCCGCGCCTTCCGCCGCACCCGTCAAGGACCCGTCCATGGATACCAGCGTCACCTTAGTGCCGGAGCGCACAGTCGCCGTCGGACCGAATGCGCTGCTGCGCTACGACGGCGTGGCCGACAGCCGCTGCCCTCCCGGCGTGCAATGCGTGTGGGCCGGCGAACTGGCGTACAAGTTCACGCTCACCAATGCGGGCGGCAAGGAGTCCTTCGGCCTGACCGCCGCCAAGCCGGCGTTCGACGCGGCCAGCGTGGCGGGCCTGCACATCGCCCTCGGCAGCAATCCGGTGCCGCCGGTGCAGCCGGCCAATGCACCGGTGCCGGCCCATCCGGTTACCCTCGACATCACCCACAAATAATACGAAACTACCATGTCGAACAACGCGCCGCGCCACCTGTCCGTCGTCCTCGCCCTCCTGCTCGCCTTTGCACCGGCCTTTGCCAAGACCCCGGTCGCCACCGGCACCGGCGGCGCGGCGGCCACCATCAGCGAGCAGGCCACGCAGTCGGCCATGACGATCCTCGGCAAGGGCGGCAACGCCATCGACGCCGCGGTCGCGGCGGCCGCCACGCTGGGCGTGACCGATCCGTTCAGCTGCGGCATCGGCGGCGGCGGCTTCATGATGATCTACCTGGCCAAGGAAAAGCGCGTGATCACGATCGACCACCGCGAAACGGCGCCGGCCTCGTTCACGCCCACGGTGTTCCAGGAAAACGGCAAGGAGCTCGACTTCGACACGGCGGTAGCCAGCGGCGCCTCGGTTGGCGTGCCGGGCACCGTGCGCGGCTGGCACGATGCACTCAGCCGCTACGGCAGCATGTCCTTCAAGCAGGTGCTGGCCCCGGCCATCGAGGTGGCCAGCAAGGGCTTTCCGGTCAGTGAAACATTCAATCATTTGACGGCCGAAAATGAGAGGAAATTTCAGCTATTTTCCAGCACCAGCGCCCTCTATCTGAAGAACGGGAAGGCGCTCCCGGTCGGCACCTTGCTGAAAAACCCCGGCATGGCCAAGGCCTATGGCGCGATCGCCGCGCAGGGCCAGAAAGCGTTTTACACGGGACCGATGGCGCGCGCAATCGTGGCTGCCGTGAACCAGCCGCCGGTCGCTCCCGGCATCAAACTGCGCGGCGGCAGCATGACGTTGGCCGACCTGGCCAATTACGAGTCGCGCCTGCGCCTGCCGGTGCGCAGCACCTATCGCGGCTACGAAGTGGTGGGCATGCCGCTGCCAAGCAGCGGCGGCGTGACGATCGCCGAAGCGCTCAACATCCTCGAAGCGTACGACCTGAAGGCCATGAGCCGGACCAACGTCGAGCACCTGTACCTGGAAGCGAGCCGGCTCGCCTTCGCCGACCGCAACGCCTACCTGGCCGACCCCGAATTCGTGGAGGCGCCCGTGGCCGGTTTGCTGAGCAAGGAGTACGCGACCAAGCGGCGCGCCCAGATCAGCGCCGACCGCGCCGCCGGCAAGGTGGTGGCAGCGGGCGACCCTTACCCGTTCCAGAACGACGCCAGCGTGCCGCTGCGCCCGCAAAGCGCGCGCGTGATGGCCGAAAGCGCGCACACCACCCACCTGACAGTGTCGGACAAGGAAGGCAATATCGTCGCCTACACCTTCACCATCGAAGCGTGGGGCGGCAGCGGCATCGTGGTGCCGGGCTACGGCTTCGTGCTCAATAACGAGATGACCGATTTCGATTTCAGCGGCCCGCACCCGAACGTGCCCGAAGCGGGCAAGCGTCCACGCAGCAGCATGAGCCCGACCATGGTGTTCAAGGACGGCAAGCCTGCGTTCACGGTCGGCAGCCCGGGCGGCTCGACCATCATCACCACGGTGCTGCAGACGATCGTCAATTACGTCGACCTGGGCATGACGATGGACCGCGCCATCAACGCGCCGCGCCTAAGCCAGCGCAACGCGGCCGGCACCGATGTCGAACCGGGCACCCCCGGCAGCGCGCAGGCCACGGCGCTGGAAAAGCTGGGCCACAAATGGGACAAGCCGGAAGAAATCGGCGCCGCCAACGCGCTGGTGTTCAACCAGGACGGCACCGTGACGGCGGTCAGCGAAGGCGCGCGTCACGGTACCGGCAGCGCGCAGGTGCAAAAGCGCGGGCACTAAAGTCAGCGCATGCGCCCGGCCGGATACGCGGCCGGCGCGCGCAGCATCCGCTTCCAGCGCAGCACCGCAATGACAAGCCCCACGGCCAGCGTGCAGGCACCCACGAACAGCCACGGCTGCGGACGTAAGAACGGCGCCGGCGCGGCCAGGACCAGGCAGCAGGCCGCCAGCAAGACCAGCATCCTTGTCCCGGCCGAGCCCTTGCCCTCGCTTTCGGAGGCATAGCCGCGCAGGAGCAGGCCGCCCCAGGCCAGTGTCGCCAGGAAGACCGCCAGGATACGCAGCATCACGCCAACAGGCACACCCAGCGCATACAAGAACACCAGCGTCAGCATGGTCGATCCGAGCCAGCAGCGCGCATAACCGAACAGCAGCGAACGCGCCAGCGACGCATTGATCGAGCGGCTATCGGGCACGCGCGCGGCCAACCGGACCAGCGCCTGTTCGCGCCGCGTCCTGTATATGGCCTGCACCATGGATGGAACGAGCGCTACCTGCAGCGCCACCATGAGGGCGGGAATGAGTGCCCGCAAGACCGTGTGGTTGCGCGCGGCCCAGCCCGGGAACGCGAGCACGATGGCCAGCGCCAGCACGCCGGCAACGAGGAAAAATTGGGGCGAAGGCGTACGCACCTGGGGACCGGCCGCGTGCATGAGCAATGCCCCGATCCGGCCCTGTTCGCAGTCGCGCCGCAGCCTGCGCCCGAACGCAGGCAGGGTACCTTGGGCGCCGTTTTCCCGGCTGAGACGGGCGATCTTGGTAAACATTCCCTCGGCCTGCGCCACCCCGCTGATGATCGCCCTCAGCGCCACGATGCCCAGTGGCAGAATCAGAACCGGCCCGGCTGTGGCGATGACGTCCTCGAGCGGGAAAGGCAGCAGCGCCTTGAGGCGTTCGGTGAAAAAAATCTGCCCGAACACCAGCGCGTAAAGCCACCACCCCAGTCCGGGCACGGCCATCCACGCGGTCGCAATCACCAGCGCCAGCATGACCAGCACGGCGCCAGGCAGCGCTGCGCCGCCGCCCAGCACGAACAAGGACGTCAGGCCGAGCGTGATCGTGCAAGCACCGGATACCAGAACGGCTATGCTGCGCCGGCCTATCCCGGGCACCAGGCGGGCGCTGGGCCCGTTCTGGTGCGCCAGCGACGCCACCAGCAAGACCCACCACAGCGCGGCCAGGACGGCCAGCGGAATGCCCGCGCCGATAGCGATCGAACGGGCCCATTTGCCGGTGATTGCGCCGGCGACGATGGGCGCCAACACTGCGCTGCCGAGGAAAAGCCAGCTCAGCCAGTTGCTGCCCTTGTTCAGGCGCGCATGGAACATATGCCGTACCAGTGCCAGGCACGCGCGCAGTTCGCTTCCGACTCCAATGGCGGCGCTCATGCGAACCTCTCTGCGGGAAACTGCACCGGCGCGTTCACCATATTTTTCCAGCGTCCGGAGACGATGGCAAACGCACCGGCCAGCATTAGTAGCGCCAGCGTGATCCACATCATCAGGTTGTCGCGCACCAGGAACAGCGCGAGGATGCCTGCCCCCATCAGCGCCGACTGGACGAAGACTTGGGCCTCGCCGCCTGCAGGGAACACTGTGCGCAGCGCTTCCCAGGCCAACGCCAGGTTGGCAAGGCACCGGACGGCGAACACCATCGGTGTGGACAGCCAGGCCAGCAGGGTGGGCTTGTCTCCGACCCGCAGGACCGATATGACGACCAGAAAAAAGATAAGCGTTCCCACCGGACGGCCGCCGCGGGCAAGCCCTTGTGCGGTCGCTATCGCGGTCAACGCGAGGAACATGAGCGATGCGTGGGTGAATGCCGACGCGACCAGCGCTACCGGCGCCAGTGTCACGCACCAGGCCAGCACGGCAACGCGCCGTACGTTGCGGTGCAGCCCCGGCACCAGCTGCGCGTTGGCCGGGGTGTTCTGCCTGACCGCGCCGGAGACGAAGCGCATCCAGAAGAACATGGCCAGCGCCGCCAGCGGGATGGGGCTGACCATGCGGCCCGAATCGAAGACAGAGAACAGCGACAGCACGACGCTGATGCCGGTGGCGAACAGCGCAATGAAGGTCCATCCCGTGACCCAGTCCTTGCGGTCGCCGTACACGGCATGGCACCAGATGTTGCGGTAAGCCGGCCAGGAATGGCTCATTGCGTCACCTCGACGAACAGGTCTTCGAGGGTCAGGCGCGATTTTTCAAGCAGCTCGTCGAGGGGGCCCTGCAGCGCGATCTTGCCATCCTTGAGGAAAGCCACGTCGAGCGCCACGCGCTCCAGGTCCGACAGGATGTGGGTCGAGAACACCACCGTGGTATTGCGCTCGATGACACCGTCGATCAGCTCGTGCAGGAAATCGCGCCGGCCGACCGGGTCGAGCGCGGCGACCGGCTCGTCCAGGATCAGCAGCTCGGGGTCGTGCGCCAGGGCGCGGATGATCGACAGGCGCTGCTTTTCGCCGCCCGAGAGTTTACTGATCGGCGCGGCGCATTTGAGCTGGTCGAAGCCGCAGCGCGTGAGCAGCGTCTCGACCTTGGCGTCGTTCCAGCGCGGGTACAGGGCCTTGAAGTAATCGAGCATCTGGCGCGGCGTGAGCCATTCGAACAGGTCGGACGCCTGCGGCACGTAGCCGATGCGGGCGCGCGTCTGTTCGGACAGATTGGCGACGTCTTCGCCGAAGATGGTGACCTTGCCGCCGTCGGTTTCGCGCAGGCCGAGCAGGCATTCGAGCAGCGTCGACTTGCCGGCGCCGTTGCGTCCCAGCAGGCCGACCACCTGGCCGGGCGCGATGCTCCAATCCAGTTGATCGAGCACGCTGCGGCCGTTGAACTGTTTGGCGATGGAGGAGACTTCGATGATGGCTGCGGTCATGGCTGTTCTTTCATAATTTTTTTGAATAGGGCGAGTACGGTGTCTGGGTCGAGTTCGAGCTGGCGCGCTTCATGCGCCGCCCGTTCGAGCGTGGGCCGCAGCAGGTCGCTGCGGCTGGCCATGCTGTGGGCGACCGAGGAACGCTCGGCGACCGTCATGCCGAGGCCGCGGCGGCGCGCCAGCACGCCCTCCATTTCGAGGATGCCGTAGGCTTTCGAGACGGTCATCGGATTCAGGGCGAGGGTCTGGGCGATATCGCGCACCGAGGGCATGGCGTCGCCGGGCGCGAGCTGGCCGCCCGCGATCAGGCGCCGCGCCTGCTCGACCAGTTGCCGGTAAATCGGCTCGGACGATCCGGTCGCGATGGAAAACAGGGTGGCGGAGTGGGTGGTCATTTGATCCTACTGTATTAATTAACTAATACAGTAGATGTTTACAAACGCCGCGTCAAGCACTTCCGCTTTTGTTGCACCATCGGGGTCAGACCTCTATTCGTTGACGGAACGTCAACGAATAGAGGTCT
>JAZKCA010000032.1:0-74608 GCA_040388275.1 Pseudomonadota bacterium | reverse complement strand
CATCCGCCAGGCCGACGGCGCTTGGCGCAAAACGTTCCTGATCGCCTTCATCGACGACGCTTCGCGCGTGATCACGCACGCTGAATTTTTCTACCGCGATAACACCGAGAACATGGTCATGGCGTTTCGTTCGGCGCTGTACAAGCGAGGCAAGTGCGAGCGGCTCTATTTTGACAATGGATCGAACTACACTTCCAAGGAAATCCTGCAAGCGTGCGTGCGGCTCGACATCCACCTGTCGCACGCCCCCATCCGCGATGGCGCCGCCAAGGGGAAGATCGAGCGCTTCTTCAGGGGCTTCCGCGACCGCTTCCTGACCATGCATCCGAACTTCGCCTCGCTCGATGAACTCAATCGCCTGACCCACGAATGGATCGAAGGTGAATACAACAGCAAACCCCACAGCGCCATCGGGATGGCGCCGATCGATCGCTTCAACCTCGATCGCAAGCGGATCAAATTCCTCACCGACGACGCCTATTCGGCCGAAGTGTTCTACGTCGAGGACAAGCGCAAGGTCAGCAAGACCAATGTCTTTTCGATCAATTCACAGCGCTATGAATGCCCGGTCGACCTGCGCGAGAAGGCCATCCAGGTGCGCTATGACCGCATGCGGCGCGACCGCTTCATCGTCTACTTCGACGGCCACCGAATGGGCCAAGCCAATCTGCTCGACCTGGTCGCCAATGCGCGTTTGCGCATGGCGCCAAGCGCGGAGGACCGCGATGATTAAGTCCACCTTCGGCGTGACCCGCGAACCGTTCTACCGCAGCGACGTGGCCTTGCTGGCGCAGCAGGCCGAGGCGATGGAGATGATCCGCATCCACGCCCAGCACGGCGGCTTCTCCGTCATCGTCGGCAACCCCGGCGTGGGCAAATCGGTGCTGCGCGAACACATCGAAAAGCTGGGCCAGGAGCGCGACACGGTGGTCGTCTCGTTCACCCAGACCATGCACACCTACCAGCCCATCCTCAAGCAACTGGCGCAATCGCTGCAACTGTCGGCGGCGCCTGGCGAGATCGAAAAGGAGCTGGTCCAGGCAGCCTACCGCCATGTACAATCGCAGAAAATGCTGTACATCGTCATCGATGAAGCGCACCTGCTCGACGTCGCCATCTTGCGAAAATTGCGCCTGCTGTTCGAGCGCTTTCCCAAGAAGCACAACCTGGTGTTGCTGGGCCAGCCAGAACTGATGTTCCGTCTGTCGCTCAGCTGCAACGAGGACATCAAGAGCAGGATCAGCTACTCGAAGCAGATACTGCCGCTGCATGACGCGGACCTGGCTGACTTCATCGTCGCCGAACTGGCCGCTGTCGGACTGGGCGCCAACACCTTCGACGAGGCGGCCATCCAGGTCGTACTGCGCGCCGTGCAGGGCAATCTGCGCCTGTGCCGCAACCTGTGTTACGCCACGCTGATCGCAGCCTGCCTGGACCATCAGCGCATTTGCACCGTGGCGCACGTGAACGCCGCCCTGCAACAGCCGCATTGGCGCTCGCACGAAGCCTTGCTCAAGCAGCAGGTCAAGCCGGATCGGGTGCAAAAATGAGCATGCGCGTCAACACCGTCATTACCCATCTGCGCGCCGAAGACGCCCTCGCGCTCATTGAATTCCTCGATCAGTTGCGCGACGTCCTGGCCACGTCGTATGGCCCCGACATCATGGCGATGATGCAGCAGGTCGATGCGCAACGGCGGGCCGCGCAGGCGTCGGATGTGGACGTGCCGTTTTAGGGGTTTGCCGCCAACATCGCAAGACCAAGGGGACTTCGTGTCCCCTTTTTTACCAGCGACGCTACGATGAGAATGCGGCAGGCGCTACGACAGCAGCGTGGTTCAGGTCACCAAAACGTATGACGGCAATGTGGAAAACGGGCCCGCATCCCGCCAAAATCGGTCGATAGCAATTCGGCCGGGAGTTCGACGAAAGCGAGGTACGCCACAGCGAACTCAAAACGTGAAAGACCGCATTGTACGTAACTTTCCGACATCATAGGAATTATTATAATTTAAATTTTCTCATAGTAATTTTGCAGAAAAAGATGCCTCTCAGGACGAATTGGCTCCGGAGCGGGCTCTCATGGCAGACGGTTCGAGCAGCAGAGCCCGCGCGAGGGGCAGATCGACGAACTTACCGCTCAAGAACCAGCTTGGCAAGACAGAGCAGAGCGACCGGCGATAAAGCGAAGTGCTTTGGTTTGGGCAACGAGACCAACATTGCAATTACCCAAATTCCTGTAGGTTGGGCGGCCCTATTGCATGTTTTCCCAAATACCATTCTTTTACATGGCAGTGCGCCCTTGCACGGATGCGTGCTCAACATGGCGGTATCAAAGGACTGACCGCGTCGGCGCAATCGGCCAGCAATGCGCGGTTGCGCCCCTGATGCTTGGCGCGGTACAGCGCGTCGTCGGCCAGCCTGACCAGCATCGCCGGTGAATTGTCCGCGCTCGGAATCAGCGATGCGACGCCGATGCTGACGGTGACGAAGCCGCCCGCTGCCCCCGCATGCGGCAGCGCCAGCGCCGCCACTTCCGTGCACATCTGCTGCGCGATGGCCAGCGCGGCAGGTCCGTCCGCTGATGGCGTCAGCAAGGCGAATTCCTCACCGCCATAGCGCGCCGCAATGTCGCCCGGACGGCGCGCATGGTTGCCGATCGCTGCGGCGACCGCGCGCAGGCATTGGTCGCCAGCCTGGTGGCCGTACTGGTCGTTGTATAACTTGAAGTGATCGACGTCGAGCATGGCCAGCGTTACTTGCTCGCCGCTGCGTGCCGCGCGCGCCCAGCCGTCGGCCAGCCCGGCATCGAAGCCGCGCCGGTTGGTCAGGCCCGTCAGGCCGTCGCTGAGCGACAGCGCCTCCAGCTTGGCATTGCTTTCGGCCAGTTCGCCGGTGCGCGTGGAGACTTCTTTTTCCAGCCTGCGTTTGCCACGGGTCAGGGCCGCCACGCGCATGGTATAGGCGCAGGCCAGCAGGGCGACGGCCAGCATCGCCGACAGCAGGCGGAACCACCAGGTCTTCCAGTACGGCGGCAACACGGTGATGGTCATGCTGACCGCCTGGTCGTTCCACAAGCCGCGGTCGTTGGCGGCCTTGACCTGGAAAACGTAGTCGCCCGGATCGAGGTTGGTATAGGTTGCGCTGCGGTGGGCGGCATCGGCCTCCACCCATTGCCGGTCGAAGCCGACCAACTGGTAAACATAGCGGTTCTTGCCCGGGTCAGCGAAATGAAGCGCCGCGAACTCGATTGAAAACACGGATTGGTCCGGCGGCAGCACCAGCGACTGCGGCGCCGTCACGGCGCCAGTAAGGCGCACGCCTTCGGGCCTTGGCAGCTGCGCCAGCGAGCGGGTGAACACGCTGATATCGGTAATGGCCACTTTCGGCGGGCTCGAGTCCACCGCCATGTCGTCGGGGCGCACCATGACCACCCCGATGGCCCCGGCAAAGTGCAGCGTGCCGTCGTCGCCGGCGTAGGCTGCGCCGACCCGGTAGCCGTCGAGCAGGCCATCGGCGGCCGTGTACCGGCTTGCCGTGCCGGTGGCCAGGTCGAGCCGGATCAGCGCCGCCGCCGTGGTGAGCCAGATCCTGCCCTGGCGGTCGCTGCGTACCGCAAACACCTTTTCGCTGCCGACGGCAGGGTAGTGACGGAAACTGACTTTGCCGTCCGCGCCGGTGAGAATTTCGTCGAGCCCCTTGGCGGTGCCGGCCCACAGGCGGCCGTTGCCGTCCTCGTGCAAGGTGGTGACGAAATTGGCCAGCACGCTGGCACGGTTGCGGTCGTCGTGCACGAAGTACTGGAACTGGCCGCTCCGCTGGTCCAGCATGTCGAGTCCGTCGGCATATTCCGAACCCATCCAGACACGCCCGAGCTTGTCTTCGAGAATGGTGTTGGCGCGCTGCATGCGGCGGCCGTTCGGCTGGTTTTTCTCCACTGCGAATACGCGGTGCGTGCCGCTCTTCGGGTCGTACTTGATCACCTTGTCGTTGGTGCCGAGCCACAGCTGGCCATCGGCGCCGGGGGTGATGGTATTGATGGTGTTGTTCGCGCCGGGCAGAGCGATCTGCGTGAATGTGCCGCTCGCCGCATCCAGCCGGTTCAGCCCGTTGAGCGTGCCGACCCACAGCGGGCCGTCAAGCTGCTGGTACAAGGTGTTGACCGTGTCGGAGCTGAGCGCGCCGGGCCGGCCCGTCTCGGCGCGGTAGTATTTTTCCATGACGCCGCTTGCCGGGTCGAGCAGGGACACGCCCGTCAGCCCGCCCAGCCAGATCCGTCCGCCCGGCGCGGGGGCAATGGTGGAGGTCGTATTATTCGGTTGGCGGTTTCCGAACGGCAGCTCGGGCGGAATGATCCGCGACACGCCCTTGCTGCCGGGATTGGCGACCAGGACGCCCGCGTTGTACGAGCCGACCCACAGCATGCCCGAATGGTCCTGCATCACCGACTGGAAACTGAGCGTCGGCAGCGAATGGGGGTCGTTGGGGCGGTAGATGTAGTTGACCGGCTCGTCGTTCGCGCCAGTCCAGCGCAGCACGCCGTCGTTCATCGTCACGGCCCACATGCCGCCGTCGCGCGCGGGGAAAAAATTATTGATGCGCCCCTGGTGCGTGCCCAGGCGCGCCAGCGTTTCCCAGGCGCTGCCGTCGTTCCAGCGGTAGACGCCGCGCCGCGTGCCCACCCACAGCCGGTTCTGGCTATCGACTTGTAGGGCGTCGACCTTGTTGATCGAGGCATCGGGGTGGGCCGCATCGTCGACCCGGTAATGCTGGAATTTGCCGGCGGGCGTGCGGTAATCGAGGCCGTGCGGCCACAGTGCGATCCACAGACCGCCCCTGGCGTCGAGGGCGAGCGCTTCCACGCTGTCGGTGCGAATGCTGTCAGGGTCGCCTTCTTTCGGTTTGTGGACCACGAATTGCCGGGTCGCTGGGTCGAAGTGCTGCAAGCCGCCCCAGGTACCCAGCCACATTCCGTTCGCGCCGTCGGCAATGATTTTTCGGATTACGTTATGGCGGCCGGGCGCCTTGGACGAAGTGAAGCGGGTGAAGGTGTTGCTCTCGGGGTTGAAGCGCGCCAGGCCGTGGGTGGTGCCGACCCAGATGCGGCCGGCCTTGTCCTCGAACAGGGTGTTGACGCGTTCGCCAGGAAGGGTGGTCTCGTCCAGCGGGTCGTTGAGGAACTTGAGCGTGCCGCCGCCGTCATAGCGGTACAGGCCGCCGTTGAGCGCGCCCATCCACACGAAGCCCTGGCGGTCCTGCAGCATGGCGACAATCGACGGGTCTTCGGTGACCAGGTTGGGCAAGCGCGTAAAGCGCATGTGCGCGGCCGATTGCGCGACGGCGGCGCAGGCCAGCAGCCACAGGCACACCATGCCGCCGATCCTGCTCCAAAGCCGTGGCCCAAAGATTGTCAATAGTCCGCCTGTCGATAAGGGTGCTGTCTTGCCGAGTCTAACTGAATCGTCCTGCCAGTGGCGCTTCACGGAAATATTGCTGGTGTGAATTTATGAACGGTGTTGTTCGGATGCTGCAAGGCGCCTGTCGTATCATGGGCGAAATTAGTTTTAGAATATTCAGATGACAACGCCATGCCAACCATCCTGACCCATGCCGTCGTACCACTCGCGCTTGGCCTTGGCCTGGGCGCTGGCGTGGTCTCGCGCCGCCTGCTGTTGGCCGGTATCGCGGGCTCGATCATGCCCGACTTCGACGTGGTCGCTTTCAAGCTCGGCATCGCTTATGGCAACGCGTTCGGCCACCGGGGCGCCAGCCATTCGATTGCGTTTGCGGTGCTGCTGGGCGTGCTCGCCCTCTGTTTCGCACGCCCCCTTCGCACCACGCGCCTTGCCGCCTTCCTGTTCGTTGGTTTTTCCACGCTCTCGCATGCGCTGCTCGACATGTTCACCGACGGCGGCCATGGCGTGGCCCTCTGGTGGCCGGTGTCGAACGAGCGCCTGTTTGCGGCATGGCAGGTGATCGAAGTGTCGCCCATCGGACTGCGGCGCTTCCTCACCGAACGTGGCCTGGTCTAGTCCTGTGGCGGCGCGCTTTTGCTTTGACTGTTAGGTAGCACCACAAAGTCGTCGGTGCGCGCCATGTCGTGCAGGGGTTGCGCCAGGTTCGCCGGGGGGCAAATCAGCTTGCGGTTCTTCAGGTCGAGCCAGCCGGCGGTGGAGGTTACCCGCGCCGCGAGCACGCCCTTGCGATAGAACTCGTTGCGCAGCATCATGCGGCTGGCGTCTTCCGACAGACCTGCCATGCTCATCGTGACGACCACTTCGTCGAGCAGGTGGAATTCGCGGAAGTACTCGACCACATCCTTCATCACCACCGGACCGAGTTGGAGGCGCGCAAATTCAGCCATGGGGAAGCCGCAGTCGGCGAAATACATCATGCGCACATCGCCCGACTTGTTGAGGTAGGACGTGTTGCCCATGTGGGCGTTGTAGTCCATGTCGCCCCAGCCAGCTACCATTGTTTTTTGGTACATCGTTGCCTCCGTCAGTTGATGGATATCTTATACCGCGTTGTTCTTCAAGCCCAGGACCTCGACCGATCCGATGGCGGGCTGACGCAAACTTTACAGAAGCGATCCTCCCTCCGATACTGGCTCAATTGACATCTTTGGTATCGATCGCGCCATGAATATTCTTGTGCTCACCCTGGAAGGGGTGTTCGACACCGGCCTGGCCACCGTGCTCGATGCCTTCTCCACGGCCAATGAGCTGGCGGCCATGCAAGCCGGGGCGGTGCCGCCATTCAATGTGTGGATCGCGGGAGTCCGCGCCGAGGTCAGCAGTTCGCACAAGTTCAAGGTGCCGGTCACGCTGCTGTGCGATTGTCCGGCGCCGGATTTGGTGATCGTGCCGGCGATGGGCTACAAGATGCCGGATCAACTGGTCGCCGCGCTCGGACGCGACGACGTGCTCGAAGCCTGCGCAGCGCTGCGCACCTGGGCGGCGGGCGGCACGCGCATCGCGGCGGCCTGCATCGGCACCTTTGTGCTGGCCGAGAGCGGCCTGCTGGCCGGGCGCGACGCCACGACCACGTGGTGGCTCACGGCGCTGTTCCACCAGCGCTATCCCGACATCAAGCTCGATACCAGCCGCATGATCGTCAGCTCTGACCAGTTCCTCACGGCGGGCGCGGCGCTCAGCCATCTTGACATGGCGCTGTGGCTGATACGCCAGTCCAGCCCCGACCTGGCCGCGCTGGTGGCGAGCTACCTGGTGGTCGACACGCGCGCCTCTCAATCGTCGTACGTCATTTCGGACCACCTGGCCAAGGCCGACCCGCTGGTCGCGCGCTTCGACCGCTGGGTGCGCGACAATTTGGCCCGCGGCTTCGACCTGGGCGAGGCGGCCAGCGACCTGGCCACCAGCAAGCGCACCCTGGCGCGGCGCTTGCAAGCGGTGCTGGCGAAGACTCCGATCGCATATGTGCAGGATGTGCGTATCGAAGCGGCGGTCCACATGATCAGGACCACGGATACCAGCATCGAGCGCGTGGCCGAAGCGGTGGGCTATGCCGACGGCGTGACCTTGCGTACCTTGTTGCGTCGCCGCCTGGGCAAGGGAATTCTCGAAATCCGGGGCGGGTGAGGCGTCACGCCACTGCAGTACCGGCAGTTGTCGCCCCCGCACGCCCACCACGTCAATTTTCTTCAATACGCGCGCGCCGACAAGTTCTCAAGTTGGACCCTCAATCACCAGGAGAGAATCATGATCGACGAGCTATTCGCATATCTGTGCGTGAACGATGCCAATGCCGCCATCGACTATGACACCAAGGGATTCGGGGCGAGCGAGAAATTCCGGCTGACCGAGCCGGGCGGGCGCATCGGCCACGCCGAACTGGATTTCGATGGCATCACGCTGATGCTGTCCGATGACAGCGCCGCTGCACAGCACTGCTGCAGGCCGGCTAGTCTTCGATCGCGAACGTCAGGCCCGCACGTTCCTGCAGGCGCGGCGCCAGCGCCATGCCCATCGCGCCGCCCGGGGTCCAGACCCCGCCGCCGCTCATTGCGCGCAGTGGGTCCGCGGCCAGGCACAAGGCAGCCTCGGTGATCATTTTTGCGGTGGAGCCGTAGCCCGGATCGCGGTCGCCCCTGACCGAAGCACGGAGGCGTTTTCCATCCGCCGTTTCGCCTGTGAACACGACTTCGTAGCGGCCATTCTCGCGCGCCTTGCGGTCCGGCCCTTCGCCTGGCTTGGCCAGCGCAAAGCGGCGCAGCAGGGCGCGCGTAGGCGAAAAGCCGAGTAGGGCGTTTTGCACGCGCGAGACGAACACCATTTTCCTGGCGCGGCGCTCGCCCTTGGGGCCATCGCCGGTCATCATGCGTTCGTCGTAGCTGAAGTCCTTGCCCCACGCGTGGCCAAGCAGCGCGTTGCTGCGGTGGACGTTTTTGGTGTTGATGGACGCCATCATGAACGGCCCGGTCCAGCTTTTGCACCAGTCGTCGTACAGGGCCGAATCGCCTTCGGGCTGGGGCGGGCCGGTAAAGCCGGGCGTGAGCGCAAACGGGTTGGCCATGACGCTTGCGAGGTTCGGGTCGCGGCGCATGGCTTCGAGCGTGGCCATGAAGCTGGCCAGCGTGCCGCCGGAAATGCCGCCCTTGATGCTGCGCACGCGGCCGCGCACGCGTGTCAAAGGCTGGCCGAAGCGCTTGTGCGCCTCGTGCTGCAGGTAAGTGACGCCCAGGTCGAAGGGGATCGAATCGAAGCCGCACGAGAACACGATGCGCGCGCCGCTAGCCTTGGCCGGCGCCTCAAGCAGGGGAATCATTTGCGCCATCCAGGCCGGTTCGCCGCACAGGTCGACATAGTCGGTGCCGGCCGTGGCGCAGGCCATTGCCAGCGGTTGGCCATACAACTGGTACGGTCCGACGGTGGTGATGACGGCTTTCGCGCGCGCCACCAGCGTGGCCAGTGCCGCGCTGTCGGACGCATCGGCGGTAATCAGCGGAACCGAGGCGGGCGCGCCAATCAGCTCGCGCACCTGTTCCAGCTTGGCGGCGCTGCGGCCCGCCATTGCCCACTTCACCTCGCCGCCGTCACCATAGCGCGTGGCCAGGTATTCGGCCACGAGGCGCCCGGTGAAGCCGGTAGCGCCAAACACGATTACATCGAATTGCTTGCCCATGGTGGTTTCCTTGAATGCGGGTGCGTCCATCATGCCAGAGTTCTGGCCGCTTGATTCACCAGCCTTGCCAGGGTACGCACATGGGCGTCGATATCCTGCGCCGGCACTTGCGCGTAACCGAGCAAGAACCCATTCCAGCCATTCGCCCTGGCGCCAGTGGCATGCATGCTGAGCGCAGGGGCGACGATGCCGCGTTCCAGCGCCAGTGCGCTGAGCGCGGTGTCGCAGAGGCGCGCATCGTTCAGCTGGAACGCGAGGTGCATCCCGGCCGACCCGCCATGCACGCTGCCTGCGCTGCCCAGGTGCTGCTCCAGCGCCGTCACCAGCGCATCGCGGCGCTGGCGGTACAGACGCCGCATGCGGCGCAGATGCAGCGCGAACTGGCCGTCACGCAGGAACTGCGCCAGCGCCCGCTGTTCGGCGCTGCGGCCGCAATGGGCCGAACTGGCCAGAAACAATCGCAGCGGTTCGACCAGCGCGCGCGGCGCCACCATGAATCCGATGCGCAGGGAAGGGAACATGGTCTTGCTGAAAGTGCCCAGGTAGACCACCGGCGCATCGGGCGCCAGGCCCTGCATAGCGGGCAGTGGCGGACCGTCGTGGCGAAACTCGCTGTCGTAGTCGTCCTCGATGATCAGCGCGCCGGCCGCGCGCGCATGGGCGATCAGTGCAAGGCGCCGCTCCAGGCTAAGGACGCTGCCGGTGGGGTACTGGTGCGATGGCGTCGTATAAATGAGCTTGGGCCTGTGCCGCCGCCAGTCGGCCGTCTGCGGATTGATACCCTGTTCATCGGTGGGAATGCCAATTGGCTTCAGTTGCGCCCCGCGAAACGCGGCCAGCGCCCCCGCGTAGCCTGGATTCTCGATCCAGGCCTTGTCGCCGGCGTCGGCAAAAGCGCGCGCGCACAGGTCCAGGCTGGCCTGGGTGCCGGAGGTGATGAACACCTGGTCCGGTTCGCACTCGGCGCCGCGGGCGGCGCGCAGGTGGTCGGCCAGCGCGGTGCGCAGCTCGGCCTCGCCGCAAGGCTCGCCGTAATTGAGGGCGCTGGCGGGCACCTTGCGCCAGGCCCGCTCAAGCATCCTGCGCCACACGGTGACGGGAAATTCGTCGAGCGCGGGCACGCCGCCGGCAAACGCGCCGGTCAGGCCGCCGGCATCGACCAGCACGCGAAGTCCGATTGCGCGGCGCGACATGCTGGCCCGCAGCGGCGGCGCGGCGGCGGGCGTGAAGTCGCCTGCGCGCACATGCATGACCACCGTGCCGCGTCGGTCCGGGCGAATATAGCCTTCGGTGGCCAACTGGTCGTAGGCATAGAGCACCGTGTTGCGGGCTACGCCGAGTTCAATCCCGAGCGCCCGGCTGGCCAGCAGGCGCGTGCCGGCGGCCAGTTTGCCGCTGCGGATGGCGTCGCGCAGGCATTCGTGCAGCACCCGCTGGCGCGGCCAGCCGAGCACGTCGCGGCTTTGCGAGAACGTATTGAGCAGGAGAGGGTAGTCCATTCGTGGTCCTAAAAAATAGCATGGTTCTGGATCTTATCAAGGAGCCATGTGGCGATTATATTACGCCTTCACCCACCTACCGGATTACCATGACCGCTACAACGCCTCCTACCGACCGCACCCGTGTGCGCCGCGTCGCTGAAAACGCCAACTACGAACGCGCCACCCTGCGCGCGATCATCGACGCGGCCTATCTTTGCCATGTGGCCTTCAACGATGCCAAGGGAACGCACTGCATTCCAACGGCGTGCTGGCGCGAAGGCGAGCACCTGTACGTGCACGGCTCGAACGGCGGGCGCCTGGTCAAGTTGCTCGACCAGGGAACCCAGGTGTGCGTGGCCATCACGCATCTCGATGGCCTGGTGCTGGCCCGTTCCGCATTCAACCATACGATGAACTACCGCTCGGCCATGATCTACGGCAGCTTCGAGCGGGTTGGCGACGAGGCGGAGAAGCGCGCGACCATGGCCGTGTTCATGGACAAGATCGCGATTGGACGTCAGGCCGAGGTGCGCACCGGCAGCGACAAGGAATTCGACGCGACGACGATCTTGCGAATTTCACTGAACGAGGCCGCTTGCAAGGTGCGCAGCGGCGGGCCGAAGGACGACGAAGAGGACATGTCGGTCCCGGCATGGGCCGGCGTGCTGCCGTTCGTGGAGCACAGGCTGGCGCCCGTGCGGGACGAGCAATGCGCGGTGGCGGACCCGGACTATGTGCGGGCGTGGGCGCATACCGGTTAATCGTTAAAGATGCGAGCGGGCGAGACTAGCGCCAGGCTGTCGCGATTTGGGCGTAAGATCGCGCAAACAGGCAGGAGTTCATCATGGTAGATACCGATTTCAAGGCCCGCTATTCGGACCAGCGGTTTTGGGAGAAAGTCAAAGGGGGCGCCAAGGTCGCTGGAAAAGCTGCCCTTGAGCCGGCCCTGAAAATGTATTATTCGGCGACCGACAAGGACACGCCGGTGTGGGCGAAATCAGCCATTTACGGCGCGCTCGGCTATTTCATTTCGCCGATCGACGCCATCCCCGACTTGCTGCCGCTGGTTGGCTATACCGACGATCTTGGCGTGCTGCTGGCGGCGGCCGCCACGGTCGCCGCGTATATCAAGGCAGAGCATGTGCAAAAGGCGCAGGCGACGCTGAAGCCGTGGTTCGGCTGATTATTCAGGCGAGAACCCGCTTGCGGATCATCCAGATCGCATACCCGAACAGCGCGGCTTCTGCCAGGAGGATCGCCAACAGGTCCGGCGCCCGCAAGGCACCTGTGGCCATCGGCCAGCCAGTCAGACAAAAATAAAAACTGCCGAATACACATAAGTGCAATGCCAAGGGCACGGCAAGCCATTTGACGCGGCTGAACATCAGCATTCCTGCGACCAGGCCGAAGGTGTCTTGCAGCATGCGTATATGCGGCCCGACCATTATTTTCCCGGCCGCCATCGCGACAACACTTTCCCAATAGAAGATGTCGCTGAGCAGCTTGAAGCTCCAATAAAATAACACGACGACACCGGCCAGCTGCAAGGCCGACAGATGAAGACTCGGTTCTTGCGATGACGGGATCGCAGGTGCCGATGGCGACTCATAGGGATTAATTGACATTGGAAATAATTACCTTGTTATTTGCTTGCTCACGTCGCATTCCCGCTGGCCATCTCCACCAGCTTGCTTACCGTATTGATATTCCGTCCAGTCCCTTCATCGGCCGCGCGTATCTTCAGTTTTGACTGTCCCATTCCCTCGCCGTAGTGCACATAGATTTCCCGCGTTCCCAACACGACTTCTTCATCCTTCCGGCCCGTGATGGTCGCGAGCGTGTCAGCCGGGGGCGCATCGTCAAGGAAGATCGTAATGGTGCGGTTGGGCGCGGCATCGGGAAACGGGTTGCTGGCCAATACCTGTTGAAGTTCCGGCGCCGTGCGCACCAGCACCTTGACGGGTTTTCCGGCGTACGCGAGCAGCAAGTCTTCAAGCGCGGCCTTGACCTTGGTTGCGGACTTCGTGCTGTCGAAGACCACGTTGCCACTGGCAATGTAGGTGCGCACCGAGGTAAAGCCTGCGCTCTCGCACATGCTTTTCAATTCAGTCATTGGCAGTTTGCCGGTGCCACCGACATTCACGGCACGCAAGAGCGCAATGTAAGCTGACATGGTTCAGATGCCCGTCTGAAAAGTGTCGATGAAGCGTTTCACGCCCGCTGGCTCGGCCTTTTTCCAGGCTTCGAAATCGGCGCGGTAGGCTTCGCGGTAGAGCAGGAGGAAGACGGCCGCCTTCAACTGCCCGCCCTTGTGGAAGCGCAGCATGGCGCGCAGTCCTTCATCCTTGATCTGGTCTTCCTTGCCTAGTTCCACGGCGATCTTCATCGTGGTTTCCCAGGCGTCGAAGTCGCGTGCAAACTGCGAAGCAGTCGCCATCTTGGTTGAGGCGCCCGCCATCGCTATGCCATAACTTAGCCACACTGCGCGCTCGTGCTCTGGTAACTTCGGGTCGATCGTGAGTGTCGTTCCGGCGAAACTGGCGCGCGGCGTCATCTGGAAAGGCGTCAGTTTCCCTCCCCATTTTCCCATCAGGTGCCCCAGCCGTATCCAGCTCTGGCGCTCGCTGGGCGCTGCGCTAATCGCGGCAATCGCCGAGACTTCAGCGTCCTTCAGCTTCTCCTGATGGAGCTGGGCGTCGAACAGGAAGCGCCAGGCCAGGCTGTACAGCGGGTCGACTTCAACGGTCTTGCGAAACCATTGCTCTGCGCGAGGCAAATCCTTTTGCATGAAATAGCAATCGCCAACAAAAAGGATGGCTTCGGCGTAGGCTGGATCGAGTTTGACAGCCAGTTCGTATTTCGCCCGCGCTTCGTCGTACTTCTGGTCGTGAAAGAGCGGCTCGGCTTCATTTAGCGCATTTTTCGCAGCTTCCAGGGGCTGGTGGCGCTTTTGCGGCTGGTCGTCGGACAGCAGGCGCAGTACTTCCATCGCCCCCGGGTCACGGTCGTCAATTTTCAGAGCGGCGTGGGCTGCGGCGCTGGCTTGCTCGCGGGAAGCCGCGGCCTCCTTGGCAGGGCCGTTCTTGGAACTGACATAGAACAAGTGGGCGATTTGCGAGACGGGCGTCGAGGCGGTCGGATCGGCAAGGGCGGCCTCCCGGTAGCTTTTCAAGGCCTCGTTGCCTTTTCCTTCGGCTTCGAAAGCCAATCCTTGTTTGAACAAGGCTTTCGCCTTTTCATTCGTGGGAAACAGCTCGGCCATGGCGGAACCGGCGTGGAGCAGGGCGGCAAGCAGGACGATCGCGCGTAGTGTCATGGCACTCAATGTGGATAAAAACCAGATCATGCCATGGAACCAGGTAAGCGTTAAGAAAAAAACAATGTGCAGCGATTGAACTTGGGTATGCGTTAGGTCAATACGGCATTCTTTCCGCTTGGTATTCTCCCGTCGCTGGGGTCAGGTTTGATCTTCATCAAACGCGCCGCACACATTTTTCCTACCGCAAGACTAACCAGGGGCATCCATGAAACAGATGGCATTGATTCTGCAGGGCGGGGGCGCGCTTGGCGCATTCGAATACGGTGTCGTGGCAAAGCTGGTCGAACTTGGCTGGCAGCCGACGGCAGTGAGCGGCGTGTCGATCGGGGCCGTGAATGCGGCGGCGATTGCCGGCGCCAGGGATGGCGATATCATTGGCAGCCTGCACGCAGTCTGGGATGCCATCACGCTTCCGCAAGTGCCCTGGCTGCCAGCATCCATGCAGGGGAGTATGTCCTTGCTGGGGAACCCGAATTTCTGGCGCTCGCGTACCGATTATTTCGACATGGCACGCTGGACCAGCCTGTGCGACACCACGCCCATGTATTCCACCTTGAACCGGCAATGTGACTTCCAGCAGATCAATAATCCTGCCCATATGCGCATTGCCGTCACGGCCACCAACCTGCACACCGGTGGCCCGACCACGTTCTGCAATCACCATTCGGCAGCGGCGCATACGAATGCGGACAACCATTCGTCCACCAGGGCCACGATGACGCCCGCCCATATCCTTGCCAGCGGCAGCCTGCCGCCAGGATTCCCTTCCACCAATATCAACAATCAAGCGTATTGGGATGGCGGGCTGTTCAGCAACACGCCGATCGACGCCTTGCTCAATATGCTGGAGCCTTCCGAAATTGAATCGCTGCCGATCTTCGTCGTCGATCTGTTTCCTACCGCCGGCCTGCCGGCGCCGGGCAATCTGCTCGAGGTGCAGACGCGGGCAATGTCGCTTCAGTACCAGAATCGCTTCTGGGCGCAATACGGCGGCGATGGGCAGCTCGATGGCTTCGTCGCCATGCTCGAGCAGCTGGAACGCGAACTGCCGGAGGACAGTACGCTACGCAAGCTTCCCGCGTTCCAGTGGCTGGCGCGGCTGCAGGCGCTGAAAAATATCCAGGTCATTGAAAGCGCCGCTGCGCCGGCGGGCGGCGATCACGATTTCTCGAAGTACGGTGTTGGCAAGGCCTATGAAGCAGGCCGCGAGGCGGTCGACAAGCACTTCGCGCAGTCCGCGAACAGGCCTGCGCTGCGCAGCGCGGCGTAACATCGGGAAGGGTTACTTCGAATGGGCCAGTTCGACGGCCCATTTTTCCGACCATGCCAGCAGCGGCCCCAGCGATTTCAGCAGCGCCTTGCCGGACGGGCTCAGGGTATAACCGCCTTCCGGCGAAATCTCGACGACCCTGACCTCGCGAAGTTCGCTCAGGCGCTGATTCAGGACGGTCGGTGACATGTTGTCGCATCGGCCTTGCAGTTCACGAAACGTCATTGGCGTTTCCCGCAGTTCCCATACGATGCGCGCCAGCCATTTTCGCCCTAGCAGATCGAAGATGGCCATGATGGGCCGGCCGGTGTCAGACCCACGCACCGGCGTCCCTGGTTTTGGCATTCCCATGCTGCTCCTTTTGCTACTATAATAGTAGCAACACGCTACGTTATCAGTAGCTATTATAGCGAGAAAGGAAGGACGGATGCAGATGGCGCCACGGTATATGCTCGTCTCGAATGGCGAGATCAAGGGAACGGGAGGGCCTTCGCCTTCGATTGCATGGCACGTGCGGGGCGAACTGACGCTCGCCGAGAGCGACGCTTTCTGGGTCCATCTTGGCCAGGAAGGCGGGCACGATCACTTTGCCGCCATTCGTATCGGGCAGGCAGAATCGAGCGAGGCACAGGCGTTTCGCCCGGCGCAGCAAGCGGGATTTTTCAGCCTGTTCCAGCTGAAGGGGGCGGCGTCCTTTGACATGCGTTGTGCAACGCGCGCGGTGCACATGGGCGCCTGGCTGCATAGAAGCCGCTTCTGCGGCGTGTGCGGAAGCGCCTGCGTTTTTGTTGGCGCCTTGAATAAGTGCGTCTGCCAGAATTCGGCCTGCGGCTGCGAACTGTTCCCGCGCATCGAGCCTGCCGTCGTTGTCCTGGTCGTGGCGGGGCGCCATTGCCTGCTGGCCCGGCAGCCAGCGTTTCCCAAGGGGTTTTACGGGCCGATCGCCGGTTTCGTGGAGCCCGGGGAAACGCCCGAGCAGGCAGTCAGCCGCGAAGTGCGCGAAGAAACCGGACTGGTGATTCGGCACGCGGCTTATCACTCGGCCCAAGCGTGGCCCTTTCCCGCCTCGCTCATGCTCGGCTTTATCGCGCACGCCGATCGGGATCAACAAGTGCTGCTGTCCGATGAACTTGAGGAAGCGATCTGGCTTGACCGGCAATCACTTGCCGACGCGTTGCACGACCCGAAAAGCGCAGCACTATTCGTTCCGCCAAAAGGCGTGATCGGACGCTCCCTGATCGACAAATGGCTGCTTGAAGGACAGGCCTGATACCATTGCCTGTGCGAACGTCACCGACGTCAATACACATCACAGGAAGCGACCATGATGAGCGGCGTGCAGCAGGATTTCGACAAGCGGATCATGGCCGTCCTGGTCGAATGCATGGACGTGCAAACTGCCGACCAGTTCACCCGCCTGGTCGAAGGCTCTTTCCGCGCCGTGCTCCCGCACGAAATGATGCTGTGTGGAATAGGTGGGATCAGTGCGCAAGGCAATCACATCCGCAAGATCCTCAACTACGATTATCCGCTCGCCTACTTCGAACCGCTGCGCGACGCCGATGGCAGGCTCGACAGCCCCTTGATGAAACGCTGGCGCGAAACGCAGGAGCCCCAGCTGTTCCAGAGCGGCCGTGACGACCACGCCTTTCCCGAGGATTGGGTACGGCTGTTCAACAAGTACGATTTGCGCAACACCCTGGCCCATGGGGTGCTCGATGTCGGCGGCGTGTTCTCGAGCTTCTTCATCTTTTCCCGCATGCCCGGCGCCATCGGGCCGCAGCATTCCTTCCTGATGAAGCTGCTGACGCCGCATTTGCATTTTGCCCTGGCGCGCGTATTGGCGACCGTGGAGGAATACCAGGGCGCGCTGTGCAAGAGCCGCAAGGCGCTCAGTGTGCGGCAGCGTGAAATTCTCCTTTGGCTGCACGAAGGCAAGACCAATTGGGAAATCGCCAAGATCCTGGGCCTCTCCGAACTGAACGTGAAGTACCACATCGACCAGATTTTCCTGAAACTCGGGGTGCGCAGCCGTGCCCAGGCGGTGGCCAAGGGGCGCGACCTCGCTGCATACAGGAATTGACGAGCACTCCCCGAACAGGGAGTGGCGTACGGCAAGGCTTCCATCTAGTGTTCGGCTAAGCTGCGGAACTTGCATCAAGCAAACTCCGACGGCTGATAAAAAAACCGAAAAACACGGAGGAGATGCCATGTTTCAAAAATTGTTTTCTGTTAACCGCCTGCTCGTCACTGCAGCGCTTTTCGTCACTACGGCCAGTACACAGGCTGCCTGCCTCGACAACGTCGTTATGGTGCACGGCAACGCCGCGTCCCCATCGGCCTGGAACAACACCGTCAGCATGCTGAAAAGCCGGGGCTATCTCGATTCCCAGATCTTCCGTCCAAACTGGGGATCGAAAACCAATGCCGGCAGCAACGATCACGGCGCCACGAATACCGGCGTGGTCAAGAGCGCGATGACGTCCGCCTATGGCAGTTCCTGCACGGGCAAGATCGATGTGATCGGCCATTCGATGGGCGTGACGCTGGCGATGAAGGCGATCAACGAATTGGGCTACGCGGGCCGGGTCAATTCCTTTGTCAGCGTTGCAGGCGCACAGCATGGATTGAATTCCTGCGGCGTCTATCCCTTCAACGTGGCCACCCCCACCTGCGGCGCCAACGGCCTGTCGATCGACAGCCCATTGATCCAGTCCGTGCGCGGCAAGCGCTATGGCAGCAAGATGTATTCAATCAAGAGCTGGATCGACGAAATCGTGTGTATCGGCAGCTGCTATGTCTACGGCTGGCACACCAGCAATGTCGATTCGCAAAACGCGAGCTATGATTACGCATTGGGGCACTTCGGGCTGCAGAGCAGTACGACGGGCAAACAATCCGATCTCATCATGAACTAAGCGTACGGGGAGGAATCGTTGGATCAATCGACCTTGCCGCGATGGCTAGTGACCGTTGCTGTCAGCTTCACGCTGGGCTTCGGCGTGGCCTGGTTTATTCAGGCGCCCGGTCCTGAGGCGGCGATTCCCGTTGCGGCAGCGCCAGTGCCTGCCCAGCCTGTCAAGTCGAATCCCTGGGGGGCAGTGCCGGCGGCGCCCATCCCGGCGCTGCCGGCTACTGCCACGGTCGAGGAACTGTGGGCCAGGGCGCTCTTATCGCAAGATGGCTACGACGCCGAGGACCGTCTGCGCAAGCTGGCTCAGAGCAATCCCGTTGCCCTGCGCAGCCTGCTCAACCGCTATGACAGCGCCCAGACTCCGCAAGCGCGCGAACTGCTCAAGTCGGTGCTGTCGACCGTGCAGACACCCGAAGTGATCGCCTTTTCGACCCGGTTGGCTTCGAGCAGCAATATGGCCGAGCGCAAATACGGCTTCGAGATGCTGCAAAGCCTGGCTCCCGATTCGCCCGAGGTGCGCAGCATCGTCAAGCGTACCCTGGCCACCGAACAGTCGCCGGAAGTTCTGGTGCAGGCGCTGGGGGCGCTGAAAGCAGGCGTGGCCGATCCGGAAGAATCGGACCTGATGGTGGCGCAATTGAAGACCCTGTCGCAGCATGCCGACCCCGCCGTGCGCAGCCAGAGCATCGCGCAGCTGGCGCAGTGGGACAAGAGGGGGGAGGGCGTGGACCGGCTGTCCCAGGCGCTGGCCGACCGTGCCCCTGAAGTGCGCCAGGCCGCCGTGTTTGCCATTGCCCAGACCGGCGTGCGTTCCGACACGCTCAAGGCAGCGCTGATGGGTGTGGTCAACAACCCGCAGGAAAGCAAGGATGTCAGGGGCAGTGCAATGCAGGTGCTCGAACGCTTTTCGCTCAGCAAGGAAGAGGTCGCCAGCTTTGCCACACTGCGCCAACAGCTAATAGGGCGCGAATCGCCCTGATTGCGACCTATCCTGTGCTTCTTCAAAACGATCAAGAGGAAGAGCAGATGACGAACGCATCAGGCAAGGCCGGCGACTTCGATTTCCTGTCCGGTGAATGGAAAATCGCCCATCGCAGGCTGAACAACGCAGTGTGGGACTTGTTCGACGGCGAGGCCACTGTCGTGGCAATTCTTGGCGGCATCACGTCCATGGCGATCAGCGCGCTGCCGTGCAGGCGCACGATTTCCGCCCATGGCCCCGAAGGTGGAATCTCCGCAACCAGTTCCCCTATTGCCATTTCTGCCGCGAGCATCAGCTCGCGGTTGAAAGGACCGGTCGATTCGAAGCGCATCAGCGTGCCGTCGAAGGCCAGCGCCGACTGTCCATGCACGGGGAAAGGGCCGACCTTGTATTGGTCGGTCGAACGGCGCGCAATAGTCGTCATCGCTAAAGCTCACTTCCCTGGCGCAAGGGCGCTCAACACGGCCAGACTCATTGCCTGCACCGCCGTCTTGATCGATGGCTCGGGCACCGGGGCATAGTACGGCGAATGGTTGTATGCGATCGGCTTGCCGCCGGCCAGCTCGGCGTCGGCCAGCAGCTTGGCGTCGTACACACCGGTGAAGAAGAGCATGCCAGGCACGCCTTGATTGAGGTACTCCGAGAAATCCTCGCTACCTGTCATGGCCGGCATCCGTAACGCATTGGCGCTGCCGAAGGCATCTTTGAATACCGCTTCCGTTTTCAGTGCCAGCGCCTCGTCGTTGATCACGGCGGCGCCGCCAGGCAGCAGCACCACTTCAGGGGCGGGTGCGTCGGCCATCGCAGCCGAAGCATTCGCAACCCGCCTGACCCCGGCCAGCAGCTTGGCGCGCACCGCCGGACTGTAGGACCGGATGGTGCCGCTCAATTGCACGCTGTCGGGAATGATGTTGCGCACCGTGCCGCCCTGGATCACGCCGATCGTGACGACGCCAAATTCCTTCGGATCCTTTTCGCGGCTGATGACGGCTTGCACATCCACGACGAAGCGCGCAGCAATGAGGATGGGGTCGATCGCCTTGTCGGGTGCGGAACCGTGGCCGCCGCGGCCCTTGAATACGATACTGATTGAATCGGAGTTCGACGACACCGGGCCGCTGTTGTAGCCCACCGTGCCATGGGCCAGAGGCCAGGAATGCAGGGCGAAGGCGATGTCCGGCTTGGGGAAGCGCGTGAACAGCCCGTCGGCAAGCATGGCTTTGGCGCCAGACACGGTTTCCTCGGCCGGCTGGGCGATGAACATCAGCGTGCCATTCCACTGCGATTTGAGCGACACCAGGGTGCGCGCGGCGCCCAGCCAGCTGGCCATGTGGATATCGTGGCCGCAGCTGTGGGCGACGAAGGTGTCGCGGCCGTCGTTCAGCGTGCGGGCCTTGCTGGCGTAGGACAGGCCGGTCTTTTCTTCCATCGGCAGGCCATCGAGTTCGGTGCGCACCATGACGGTCGGGCCGGGTCCGTTCTTGTAGATTGCCACCAGCCCGGTCTTGCCGATTTTTTCGGTCACGTGAAAGCCGATGGCGCGCATGTCGGCGGCCAGCACGCCCGCGGTGCGCAGCTCCTGGAAAGCGATCTCGGGATGGGCGTGCAGATCCTTGTAGATGGATTCGAGCTGCGGATACACGCTGTTGACGCGTGCGGCAACCTGGGTCTTGAGCGGAGCGGCGTCCTGTGCCTGGACGGACTGCGCGAGCAGGGCCAGTGCCAGGAACTTAAGCGGTCTCATCATTGATTACCTACATTTTCAAGAGTGGGTATGACGATAACATTTATTCCGAAGTCCGTGCCACAATCGCTGTTCTGTAAATATTCCCTACATCATGACCAAATTCGCACTCTCGGTTCTCGCCACTGCCACCATCCTGCTGGCGGGCGCCAGCGTCCATGCGGCGCCACCAGCGGGCCAAAATGCCCTGGCCGGCCCCCAGGTCAAAGTCGACGTCGGCGGGCGCAAACTCAATATGTACTGCATCGGCACGGGTACACCCACGGTGCTGTTCGAAGCCGATGGCGGCCGTGCGGGCTGGGACTGGTCGGCCGTGCTGCCGGAAGTGGCAAAGCGCACGCGCGCCTGCGTCTACGACCGCGCCGGCCTCGGTTCGAGCGACCCGATCATACGTGCATCGACCGTTGCCAACGCCAGCAAGGATCTGAACTTCCTGATCAGGAACGCGCGCATGGACGCGCCGTTCGTGGTGGTGGGCGCGGGCTACGGCGCCATGGTGGCGCAGCACTTCGCGCTGCGCTCGCGCGGCGCCGTCACCGGCCTGGTGCTGGTGGAACCCATGCATGAGGATGCGCTGCCGCCGGACCGCGCCGCCAGGCTCGATGCGGCAATCGCCTGCCTTGCCGCGGCGGAGCAGGGCAAGACCGGCGCCGGCTGCGCCTATCCGGCAAGCGGCATCAATGGAGAAATCGGACCGGCGCTGGCGGCGGCGCAAGCGAATCAAGTCGCCAGGCCGACCTACTGGCGCGCCCGTGCGTCCGAACTTGACAGCCTGGAGACCAGCGCGACCCAGATGCGCACCGCGCGCAAACCGTTTGGCGCCATGCCGCTGGTTGAAGTGAAGCACGGCGAACCGGCGGCGATCGTCGCGGCTGTGATGCAAGTGCTGCACCAGCAAACGACAAAGTAAGCCGGCCTCGCGCTTTTTTCAGGCATATCGCCATGTCGAGCAACAAAAAACCATCACTTCCTTTTCATGTAGGCAGTGTGCGCTTCTTCGTATCCAGCCTGATCACGCTTGCCCAACTGCTTCCAGGCGACGCTGGCCGGTGTTAGGGCAGTTGCGACCGCATAAAATGTTTTCAGGTCAAGCAGCTCCCATTCTTTGAGCACTTTCAGCATATCGGCGATGCCCTTGCCGGCGACGATGCCGGCGCCCGACACCGGGAACAGTTGCAAGGTGTCGGCGTGGGTACTGTACACCCGGCCATTGACCTTGAACTGAATCATTCCTGGCTTGGCGCCCGCGTGCGTCGCCTTGCCATGCGACATGCGTTTTCCCTCGCTGTCGAGAAATGGTTCGGCGCTGCCGGACTTGAGGTGCTTGATATATTCGTTGATCTTTGCAACGTCGGCCGTTTCCGTGGGCTTGTCGACAAAGGAAAAGCCGTATGTCTTGCTGGCGGCGCTGGCGGCCTTGGTCCGCAACAGGTGCAAGGCGTGGTGCGCGCTCGAGGCCGACACGTAGCCAGCCGGGACGCCGTCGCCGGCCACGGCAACTGCGAGCGCAGCCGGTGCAACGGCAAACACATGCATCGGAGCCGGCGGCGCCTTTCTTTCCTCCCGTTCGTCGGCATCGGATTCGCTGCCTGACGAGCTAGCGAGCCGGGGCGTCATCTCGGCGCGCTGGATCAATCGTTTCGCGGGCAGCCATGGACGCGCGGCAGTTCCGGGAACTGTGGCCACGATATTGTTCGCCCTGGCCTGCAGCAGCGCAGCTGCGCCGCGCGCATTGGCCGCCGGGGGAACGCGCGGCAGGCCAGGCGACCCGGGACGGAAGACGTTCGGGAGCACTGGCGTCTTGGGCTGAAGGACGGCGCTCGATGGCGGGACTTTTTTGATGTATGGGTTCATCTGATCAGCGCCTCATTCACCTGGTTTTGTGCATGCAAGATTGACTATAAAGCGATCGCAAGTCGTGGTCAAGCAAGCAATAACGGCAGCAGCCTGCCAATCAAACGGTACTTTTCGTCATCGAGATATTGCTTAAATATTATGGTAATGGCAATATCCATGATTGCCGGTGTGGTCGTTGCAAGACATCCTCCTTCACAGAAAGCGAGCAATGAGCTTTGCCTCCTTCGTATCCCTTGCCGCCGCAGTATTGCTCATCGCCGTGCTGGGCGCCATCCACCGCCGCTTTACTCCCGCCGCAGTCGGGCTGGGACCGAATGCGCTGCTGAGCATAGGCGCGCTGCCTTTGCTGGTGCAGACCGGTGGCCTTGGTACAAGCCCGGCAGCGGCGGGGCAAGTGCTGGCGCTGGCCGTTGTCGGCGCGTTGTCGATCCGGCTGCGGCACACCGTCTGGGGCATTCCGGCACGGTTCGCGCCGAAGGCGGAGCCAGGCAATGCCGAACTGGCGTTTGCGCTGGACCGCCAGCAAGCCTTGCTGCGCGATATCCTGGCGGCGTCGGCGCGTGAACATGGCATGACGGGCGCGCTGTTGCAGCGGCAACTGACGGCGCAAGAGGAAGGAATCGCATCGCTGCACGTGGCGCTCGCTTCATTTGCACACGCGCAGGAACAGCAGAACCGCGCCACGCTGATGGCAGCGCTGAGCGGCGTGATCGCCGACTTCAACACCAGGATCAACGGCCAGTTCGGCGAACACCTGGTTCAACTGGCCGAGGTGGTGGCCAGCAATGTGGCGTTGCAAGACAAGCACCGCGCGCAGCAGGGCGAAATGATGCACCACGCGCGCCGCAGCGCAGATCAGATGAGCTTGGCAACGCAATCGTTTCGCGAGCTGGTGGCGAGCAGTTCCGCGCTGGCGGCCATGGGCACGCAGCTTGCGCAGGCGCTGGAACTGCTCGATCCGCGCCAGGGCGCGACCGACGCCGCACTGGCCGCCATGGCGCTGGATCTGGGCACGCACAGCGACAGCCTGGCGCGACTGCATGCCAGGTCCGATGCCGACATCGATGAAGTGAGCCTGCGCACCCGCAAGGCAATCGATGGACTGGGCCAGCGCCTGGGCCAGCAGGTCAATGACATTGGCCTGGCGCTGCAGCGGCAATCCGAACAGACCCGCAGCCAGATCGGCGACGCCGGCTGCAAGGGGCAGCAGCAGGCCGCCGCCTTGAACAAGGAGCTGGGCGACGCGCTCGACAAGGCGGCTGCGTCGCTGACGAAGCAGCTTGCGGCGGTGTCCGTCAAGCTCGCGGGCGAGTTAGGGCCGATGGCGCTGCAGATCCGGCGCGTGGCCGAGCAAGCCAAGATCGGCAAGTAACTGCATACGTTTTCTATCGACCCCGGAAAAGGACTGGACCGATGAATGGAAAAATGAAACCACCGGCTGCTGTGCGAACCGGCGCGGCCAAGGCAGCGTCCCCGCTCGGACCGGCGCCATTTTCAGTGCCGCGCACGGCGCTTCCCGTCGTGCAGCGCAAGGCCGGCAGCGTGCCCGCGTACCAGGGCGTGGCGGCGCGGGTCGTGCCGCCGCCGGCTGCCCTGAAACACGTGGTCCAGGCCAAGTCGATCCCGCGTGCCACGGCAAAGCCCATTGGCCGGCCGGCGGGCGGTCCGCCGGCGTGGAATGGCAAGACGGGCGTGTTGCAGCGGGCCGAGGCGAAAGCCGAACCGGGCTGGTTCCATTGCGCCGCTTGCGGACATACTTTTACATCGCAGGGATGGCCGGAGGGGGCATGCGGCAAATGCGGCAGCTACAACCTGGCCGAGGGCGAAGCGGCCGCGAAATCGGCGCCTCGGGCGTGGGTGATCATCGTGGGCAGGGCGCAAGCGGCCGTACTGCCGGCCGGTACGGCAATCACCGCCGGTGCGGTGGACCAGAAGCCCAAGGCCGGGCGCATGGAGTTCGCCGACATGTCCGCCGCCATGCAAAGCCTGAGAGCGCATTGCAGAATGGTCGAGAGCTTCATCAAAACGATTAATACCGCGAACGATATCTACGACATCGCGACGATCAAAAAACTGTTCGATAACGAAGGCGACATTGAAAGGTGCTACCTGGCGATTGAAGGTTTGCTGAACTCGATTGCCGCCTTCGGGCCGAACGACTGGAAGTACGCGAACATGATCGGCATGGGTGGCACTTTGCGCGCCTGGCTCAACAGTCCAAAGCGCTGCATTACTTCGCTGGCCCAGGACTTGTTGCGGTTCTTTTGAGTCGGGCCGGGCGCGGCGCTGCGGCCACGTTGACTTGCTTTTTTTTGTTGTCGTCGAGGCAGCATTGCAGGTTCGCCGTCGCTGTGCGCGCACCCGCATTGACGGTCATTTCCAGCGCTTTTCCGGCATTCGGCCAGGCTTTCATTCTCCTATGAAAATCGGGCTTTTCAGGAGCGCGATCCGCAGCCAGCAAAGTGATCGACTGTCACTCATTCAATGAAATTTGTTAAATATGCGGGCAACATATGTCAAGCCATTTGCTTGTAAATAAATAAATTTCTATTTCGCAAGCGATGTGATAACTTGCAAGTAGCTTAATGTTTCTCAGCAATAGAATGTGGCCCGCGGCAGAAGTATCAACCATCTTTTGATTGTCAGAAGACGATGCGATTTTTCCGAGCAGTGTCCCCCAGAATGACTGGCATCGCGGCCATGTGCGCCGCCATGCTCGCCCTCGGCGGATGCGGCATGTTCGGGACATCGGCGCCCAAATTGCACATGGGCGATGTGCGCCTGGTCGCGGCCCCCGACGCCAACCGCAACAGCCCGGTCGTCATGACGGTGGTCATGGTGGCCGATGCGACGCTCGAACAGCGCCTCATGGCGCCGGACCACAAATGGTTCAACAGCGCGGCCGACCTGGCCGCGACTTATCCGCAGGCCCTGCAGGCCTGGTACTGCGAATTTACTCCCGGTCAGGAGTTGCGCTTGCCGTCGGCACTGTTCGACGGCCGCCGCGCGCGCGCCGTGTTCATCATCGCCAATCTCAGCGGGGGCGAACGGCGCGCCCGCATCGAGCACTGGAGCGAAGGCGGCGTCATTTCCTTCACGCGCGATAACTGGATCCTGACGTCCGACGCCAAACCGGCTGCGGCCGCTGCGCGCCCGCGCGAAATCGGCTGCAGCCCCGGTTCCGGCATCCGGCCAGCGTGACGCGCCGCCGACCTTACTCCACGAGGACCAGGACATGAACGAATCGAGCATCGAGCGTCAGGACCAGCACCCTGCGCTTCCCGAGGACGCCATCTGGTGGCACGATGGCCTGCTGCTTGAAGCTGCCCATTTCCAGCAGATGTGCCAGCGCCAGGAACAGCTCGTGTCCTACCATGTGCGCAGCGCTTCGCCCTACAGCTGGGGCGTGCGCAGGCTGGCGATCGAGGATGCTGCGCTGACCGACAATGTGTTCACGATACGCGAGCTCGAAGCGCTGATGCCAGACGGCCTGGTGGTTTCGCACGCGGCCGCGCAAGGCGTGCTGGAATTGAAACTGGGCGAAGAACTGGGCCAGCAGCTGGCCGCGTCGCGCAGGCACGCCACCATCTGCCTGGCGGTGCCGGTCAACGATGACATCGATGCGGACGAGGGCATGGCCCGCTACGCGCCAGCGGGCAGCGGCGCGATCAGCCGCATGCGTCCGCGCCTGCGCCTGGCGCTGGCCAGCGAACTTGACAAGCATGCCGGCGACACGGTGCTGCCGTTGGCGCGCATCGGCTTTAGCCTCAACAAGTTCGTCCTGCTGCCATTCCTGCCGCCGCTGCTCGACATTGGCGTGGCGCCGCTGGCGGCCGGAAGCCCGTCGCTGCTCGCTAACAGCGTGGCGCTGGTCAAGACCATGCAGCGTTCGGCCAACTACCTGCTTGACGCGGCGCTCAAGCCGCCGGCCGGCATCGAAGACAAGGTGACCCGGCTTGAACTGCGCCAGCGCCTGGCCAGCGTGAGCGCCGGCATTCCCATCCTGCGCGGGCTGCTGTCGCTGCCGGCGGTGGCGCCCCTGCCGCTGTATCTGGCCTGGTGCGGCGCGCTCGGCCCCTTGAGCGCGCTCGACGAAACCGGCGAAGTGGCGCGCAGCGCGTTTCCCGCGTATCGGCATGACGAACTGGCCTACACCTTCGGCAAACTGTTCGAGCGGGTGAACGCATTGCTGGCCATGGCCGATCGCCCGTTCCGCGAACTGGCGCTGAAGGTCAACAACGATCACCAATACAGCCATGTGTTCGACAAGGCCAACCGCTATGTGTGGCCGGCCGCGCCGCTGGACGCGCAAGGCAGCGCGGCGCCGGCGCGCGACGTGCTGATCGTCGGCATCCGCGGCATGGCCCAGATGGAGGCCGACCAGTGGCTCAAGCTGGCCGTCATTACTGACGCGGCGGCGCAGCTCAAGTACCGCATGGGGCGCCGCATGGGCGCGCCGCGCAGCGTCATCAAGCCGGACGGCGTGCTGGTATCGCTCGACGCCGATGCGCCGCAACAGACGCACAAGGTCGACGCGCGCGGCATGGCCACGCCCGATATCTGTTTGTACGCGCTCGACCTGGACGAGTCGCTCAACCTGGAGGGCGACATCGTGCTGCAGAACGCAGCCGAGCGCCAGCCCACCGAAGTGGTGCTCTTCATCCACAAGGCCAGCACGTGACTGGTTTCGCTCCAGCCGGCAGCGCGCTGATCGACCAGTTTACGGCTTTCCACGCCGCGCTGGCCGAATTTACGGGCTCGCTTGGCGAACAGACCGTGGCGCTCGAAGTACGCGACCAGCTCGCCGCCATGATCGACGGCCTGGCGCAGGGCCTGGACGGGCGCCGCGCCTACGACAATGGTTGCGAGGCGCGCTACCTGATGGCCGCTTTCGCCGACGAAGTGCTGATCGCAAGCGAATGGGAACACCAGCAAGCCTGGATCGGCTACCTGCTTGAGGAAAAGCTGTTCGGCAGCCGGAATGCCGGCGACCGCGTGTTTTCCCGGATTGGCGATTTGCTGCAGGCGCGCGACCCGGACCGCGCGGAACTGGCGCTGCCTTACATGTATGCGCTGGCGCTCGGCTTTCGCGGTCGTTTCGGCAACAGCGAGAAGGAAGTGGCCGAACTCAAACGCATGCGGGCAGCCCTGTTCAAACTGGCCAACGGGCGCGACCCGGATCGGCTGTTCGACGGCGCCATCGACGCCAGCGAACAGGAGCTGGCGCGGCGCCTGATGCCGCGCGCCTACCGCAACATGGTGCTCGATGCGACGCCCGTGATGCTGCCCAACCCCAACCGCTGGCTCGGCATTTTTGGCTGCGCGGTCGCGCTCATGCTGGTGCTCGCCTTTTTTGTGTGGGAAGGGCAGACCCGGGCCCTGCGCCAGCATTTCAGGCAGACCGCGGCGCCGCAGGTTGTCCAGCCGATGGCCCTGGAAGCGCCGTCGGCCACGCAGGCGCAGGGAGCTGCGCCATGAATTTGATGCAGGCATTGCTGCTCGCCGCGCTGGTGCTGGCGCTGCTGGCGCTGGTGCTGGTGGTGCGCACCGCACGCGCACGCGCCCTGCGTACCCAGGCCGTGCCCGGCCTGTCGGCAGACGAGAAGGCCAACTCCGCGCGGCGCGCCAGCGCGGCGCAGCGCCTGGCCGCGATGGCCGAGCATGCCGTTTCGACGCTGAGCGCGGTCTTGCCTGAAACGCCGGCGCGCTACGACGTGCCACTGGTGCTGCTGGCAGGCGAGGGCCGCTCCGGCAAGTCCACTCTGCTGGCGCATGCCGGCCTGGCCACGGCCTCCGCCGCGCAGGGTCGCGGCGCCGAGCTGACCTGGCACCACTTCAACCAGGGTATCGTGCTCGAAGCCGGCGCCAGCTACCTGGGGCTGGACAACCTGCCCGGCGAAGCCATGCCCGCATGGGAGGCGCTGGCCGCATCCATGCAGCGCTACCGGCCGCGCCGGCCGCTGGACGCGGTCGTCGTCACCCTCAGCGTCGACGTGTTGCGCGGCGCGCCCGACGTGCTGGAGCAGCATGCCGGGCAAATGCAGCGCCGCCTGGCCGAGATGCAGCGCCAGTTCGGCCTGCGCCTGCCGGTCTACCTGATGATCACCAAGGCCGACCTGCTGCCGGACTTCGGCGCCTTCGCCGCCGACCTGCCGGGCGACCTGCGCACGGCCATGCTGGGCTGGTCCAACCCATACGACATCAGCGCGCCCTTCGACCAGGCCTGGGTGGGCCAGGCCTTCGACGGCATCGACGCCACGCTGGAAGACCTGGGCGGCGAGATCATGGCCAGCGGCGGCGGGCACGACGCGGTGCGCGGCTTTTTCGCGCTGCAGCCTGCGGTCGACGCCTTGCGCCTGCCGGCGCGCGCCTATGTCAGCCGCCTGCTGGGAAGCGGAGCCGGTAGCGAGCCGGTCCTGTTGCGCGGGATCTACCTGTGCGGAAACCAGAACGACGATCCACTGCGGCCTGCGCCCGCGTTCGTGCGCGACGTCATTGCATGCAAGGTATTCGCCGAACGCGGCCTGGCGCAGCCGCTGCGCGGACAAATGCTCTCGCGCGACCGCCACGTGCGCTTCATGCGCACCGCCACCATGTTGCTGGTGGCCGTGTGGCTGCCGGCGCTGGTGTATGCCAACCTGCGCCTGGACCGGGTCAGCGGGGAACTGCTGGCAACGCTCAAGGTCATCAATGCCGAGGCGTCCGAGCGCAAACGCGTCAACGACAACGGCGGCCACAAGTCCCTGGCCTTCTATCGCGACGCCTCCAACAAGATCGTCGCCGGCATGCTGAACCACAGCAGCAGCCTGGTGTCGTACGCGATTCCGTTTTCGTGGCACTGGTTCGATCCGTCCGGCCTGGACGACGCCATCGACCAGCGCTTCAGGAAAGGGCTCGAGAGGATCGTGCTGCCGACCATCCGCAAGGGCTTCAACCTGCGCGTGAACCGGATGACCGGCACCCCGCTCGCCCCGGTTTCCCAGGACCTGGTCCAGCCCTCCGTATGCCAGCCGGTAGCGGCGCCATTCGACGCGACCTTTGCGCCCAGCACGGCGCTGACCGAGCTCGATGCCTTCCGCGACCTGAACGAATATATGCGCAACATCGACGCGTTCGGGGCGCGCCTGGAACAGTTCCGCAAGATGCAGACAGAAAGCGCCGGCGGCCTGGCGGACCTCAATGAGCTGGGCGACTACACGGAGGCGTTCGACGTTCCGGATCGCTACCGCAATGCCGACTCGGCCTACCTGCGGCGCGCCTTGCACGAACTGACACTGGCCCGGCCCGAGGCGCCGGCATCCAACTACCAGCCCGCCATCGCGTGCGCACTCGAGGCCCGCCACGACGCCTTGATGGCGCGCCTGTTCACGCGCCATCCCTTGCCGCTGCTGGCCGACAGCATCGAACAGCAGCTGCATGGCACCCAGGCCGAGGGCGGTCCTCGGCAGGGCTACGACCGCCTGGGCGCCGACCTGCACGGTTTGAAACAGTGGCTTGGCGCGCCGGCCAGCGCCTGGCTGCATGCGCGCCGCGCCACGATCGACCAGCCCTATGTCGATCTGCTGACCATGGTGTCCGGATCCGCCTGGGCCGGCCCGGACAAGGCCGATGCGCTGCGCAAGAACGCCGCTGCCCGGCTGGCCCTGATGGAAGAGCGCCTGATGGCGGCGCGCGGTTCGTCGATGGCGGTCCTGCAGCGCAGCACCGACGGCGCGCGCATCGAGATGAGCGCGCCGGTGGCGCGCGCCGAACAAGCCCTCTCGGGCCTGATGGCACAGGCGTTCATGGCGCCGCCGCCGGCGCGCATATTGAATCCCAGCGTCGATGCGCCGGCAGTCATGTGGGACCTGAATGTCTTGAACCGCGCCTTGCTGCTCGCCGGCGACCAGCAGACTTACCTGGCGCAGGCAATCGGCACGTTCCCGGCCGGCTTGCAGACCGGACTGCGCCAGTTTGCCGACCGCCGCCTGGCCGACAACATCATCGCCGCAAGCGATGCGGCGCAGGCGCCGGCGAGCGATCCGATGGCCGCGTGGGTGCGCCTGGGGCAAGCCCAGAAGCTGCTTTCGGCCTTGCTTGAATCGCTGGACCGACTGGGCGCCACGGCCGATCGCCAGGCGCTCGGTGCGCTGCTCGCGTCCCAGGCCGAGGGCGCGCTGGCCGGCGTCGACGGCGCCTTTGACGAACAGGGACCGTACCTGCCGAAGGGGCGCGACTTTGCCTGGTGGAGCGGCAGCCGCAATCCGGCCGCCCTCGGTTTCGTCAACGGCGATGCGGCCGCGCTGGAAGAGTACCTGGCGGCCCAGCACGAGCAGGTCGAACGCAGCGCGAAGCTGGCGCGGCCGCTGGTGCGCCTGTACCTGGACGGCGCGGGCGCGCCGGATGCGGCGCTGGTCAAGCGCTGGAACGGCATCGGCCGCGAACTCGAACGTTTCGCCGAAAAAGCGCCGGGCGCGCGCATGGCGGCACTGCACGCCTTCATCCGCAGCGACCTGGCTGACCTGGATCAGCACAATTGCCAGGCCAGGCCGCTTGCCGTGGCGGGCGGCAGTGGCGACTTTTTCTCCCAGCGCACGCGCGAACTGGGCCAGCGCGTGGCCTTGCGCTGCAGCGAACTGGGACGCAGCGGCGGCGGATCGGCTTATGCCGCGCTGGCGGGCGCGTTCCGCGGCTCGCTGGCCAACAAATTTCCCTTCGCTCCTGTGCGTGACCTGGGCGGCATGGCGGCCGAGCCCGACGATGTGGCAGCCTTCATGCAGACCTGGGACAAGGTCGGACCCCAGGCCCAGCTGCTGGTGCGCGGCGACGCCCCGGCGCGGGCGCGCGGTTTCGTGGGCGCCGCCGAACGCGCGCGCGTGTTCCTGGCGCCGCTGCTGCCGCCGGAGGCGGGCGAGGAAGCCGGCTACGACGTGCGGGTGCGCTTTCGCGTCAATGAACACGGCGAGAGCGACGGCAACAATGCGCTGGCCGGCGAAGTCGAGGGCAACCGCATTGTCGAGTGGACGCTGCAGGTCGGCGACCAGACCGTTCGCTTTCGCAACGGCGAGCAGGGCGAGCCGGCGCCGCTGCGCTGGCGCATCGGCATGCCGGTGCTGCTGACGCTGCGCTGGGCCGAGAATTCGCCCAGCCTGCCGCGCGCCGACGAGGGTGACCCGCACATGCGCGTGGCCGGGCGCGAGGTGCAGTACCGCTTCGGCGAACCGTGGTCGCTGCTGCGCATGCTGGGCCAGTACCGGGTGGCCTCGGCGCGCGCCGAAACGCTGCGTTTCGAGGTACCGGTGACGCCGTCGGCGCTGCCCAATCCGGCCCCGGCGCGGGTCTTCATGCGCGTTGCGCTTTCCCCCGCCAACAAGAAAACGGCGCTGGCCTGGCCGGTGTTCCCGACCGACGCGCCGCCGCTGGAGGGCGCCATCCAGGCGCGCTCGCCCGCGCCCATCATTGCAACCGGAGGCTCACGATGAACCACCTAGTCCAGGGAGCGGGGCTGGAGGCGCTGCTGGCGCCCCTGTCGCCGCTCGCTTGCGGGCCCGATATCGACGGCGGGGCCAGCTACAGCGCGATCCGCGACGCGCGCCGCGCCGACGACCTGAGCCTGCCGGAGGGCGACTGGCAAAAGGCCGTCTACAAGCGCTCCGACTGGGCCCTGGCCGAACGGCTGTGCGTGGACGCGCTGCGCAAGGAAAGCAAGGACCTCAACATCGCCGCCTGGCTGTGCGAAGCCTGGATCCATTTGCGCGGCCTGGCCGGACTGGCCGACGGCCTGCGCATGCTCGAAGCGCTGGCCGACCAGTACTGGGAGCAGGTCAATCCGCTGATGGCCGATGGCGACATCGGCTTTCGCACCGGACCGTTCAACTGGCTGGCCCGCAACCTGCCGCTGGCGCTGCAATCGGTGCAGCTGGCCCCGGGAACGACGCCGGCCGGCCGGGCGCTGACGCTGGCCGAGTGGCAGGCGGTGCTGCGCGCCGAGCGCCAGGGCGCGCAGGCGGCAGCGGCCCAGAAACGCTACACGGCGCCCCCGCCGTCGCCCGAACAGACGCTGCGCGCGCATTTCACGCTGGCCGCCTTGCACGCGCCAGGCGACTACTACGACACGCTGCGGCGCCAGATCGCCCAGGCCGTGTGGGCGCTGGAGCAGCTCGAAGCCATGCTCGGCGCACGCATGGAAGAGGACGCGCCATCGATGCTGCAGGTGACGGCGATCCTGAAGGCCTGCGCCGACGCGGTGCAGGAACTGGACGCGCCGCGCGTTGAAACGGAACCGGAAAGCGACAAGGGGGACACCATGAACCAGGACCAGCAACTGGCGCCGCTGCGGCGTGAAGCGATCGACAACCGCGCCGAGGCCTATCGCCGGCTGTCCGAAGTGGCCGACTACCTGATGCGCACCGAGCCGCACAGCCCGGTACCGCACCTGGTGCGGCGCGCAGTGCAGTGGGGCGACATGCCGTTCGAGGAACTGCTGCAGGAGCTGCTCGACAGCGAATCGGAAATGAAACAGATTTACCGGCTGCTTGGATTGCGCAGCGCCTGATGGACAAGCGCGTCGTTGCCGTGCCGCCGCCATTCCTGCGCCACGTGCCGCCGCTGCAGGCCAGGATGGCCGCGCAAACGCGCCTGTATCCGAATCTGCGGCCGCTGGCGATGCAGGACAGCGGACGCGAGGAAGTATTCACGCTGCAGCAGTTTCATGGCAATTACGGCATGCGCGGCGCCAAGGGGCGTGGCCACTATGTGCCGAATGCGCGCTACGTGTTCGTGCGCACGGCCGGCGGCGAAACCTTGATGCACCCGCGCCTGCGCCACCCGGTGCTGGCCAGGGGGGAGCCGGTGATGTATGCGGGGGAAGCGTATTTCGAGAGCGGCGCGCTGCGCTGGTGGAGCAACGGGTCCGGCCATTATCGGCCCGACCCCGAGCATGCACCGCAGGCCGGCCTGCCGCTGGCGCTGTTCCGGACCTGGGACGACGTCGTCAAGCGCGGTGCGCGCCCGCTGCCCGGACCGAAGAAGCAGGGGCAATCGTAAAGCAGGGTTTCATAGAAGTGCAAGCAAGCTGTTTCATCCGGCCAGGCGTGCCGGCCCGTCTGTCAACAAGCCGTAAGTCATGAGGAGTCATCGATGCACACACCAAGCAAACAAAAGTGGTTGGAGAGAAATCGCGCCCCGCGGGTCCAGATTTCCTATGATGTCGAAACGTCGGGCGCGATCGAAAAGCGGGAACTGCCGCTGGTGGTCGGCATCCTGGCCGACCTGTCGGGCATGCCGGAAACGGTGCAACCGGTCGGCGAGCGCCGCTTCGTCGAGATCGACCGCGACAACTTCGACGCCGTGCTGGAAAAAATCGGCCCGCGCCTGGACGTCTCCGCACTGTCGATGCAGCCAGTGGCAGGAATCGAACTGGGCGGCGCGATCAAATTCAAGAAGATCGACGACTTCGATCCTGAATTCATCGTCAAGTCGGTGCCGGGCCTGAACGATCTGTTCGAAACGCGCAATGAACTGCGCGACCTGATGGCCAAGCTCGATGGCAACGCCAAGCTCGAAGGGCGCCTGTCCGAAATTTTCGTCGACGGCGAGGGCAAGGACGTCGAACTGGCCGCGCGTGACGCCAAGCTCAAGGAACTCGGTGGCGTGGCATCCGAGGCCGCCAAGCCCGAGGTGGTTGTTGAGCCGCCGCCGCCGCCGCCCGACCCGGAAGTGAAAACCTGACCACGATGAGACAGCGCCAAACCGCAGGGCGGCAAGGCATCGGCGACATTGATCTAATTTGAGACGCATCGCGTCTGCAAGGGGAAACAAGATGGTTGATACAGTTCAGAAGAAGGGTAGCAAGGGCACCGGAACCGACACCGACACCAGGAGCCTGCTTGATCAGATCATCGAGGATGGCAAGATGGCGCTGCAGGTAGAGCAGACGGCCAGCGCGAAAAAGCTGCTCAAGCGCTTCGCCAGCCAGACGCTCGATGGCGCCATCAAGGTAGTGCCGAAAGAGGAAAGCCTGATGCAGTCGCTGCAAAAGCGCATCGACGACATTGACGCCAAGCTGACGGCGGGCCTGAACGCGATCATGCATTCGGAGCAGTTCCAGGCGCTCGAGGGATCCTGGCGCGGCTTGCACGGCCTCGTCCAGAATACCGAAACGAGCTCCCGTTTGAAACTGCGCGTCATGAACATGACCAAGGCCGAACTGGCAACCGACCTGAAAAAGGCCGTGGACGTCGACCAGAGCAACCTGTTCAAGAAGATCTATGAAGAGGAATACGGCACCTTCGGCGGCAATCCGTTCAGCGTGCTGGTGGGCGACTACCACATCACGCGCAGCGTGGCCGACATGGCGATGCTGGAAAAGGTCGCCGGCGTGGCCGCGATGGCCCATGCGCCGTTCATCACGGCGGCCGATCCGGCGCTGTTCGACATGGAGTCGTTTACCGACCTGGGCGTGCCGCGCGACCTGTCCAAGACCTTCGAAAGCCTGGAGCTCGATACCTGGCGCGCATTTCGCGACATGGAAGATTCGCGCTACGTGGCGCTGACGCTGCCGCGCTACCTGGTACGCCTGCCGTACGGCGAAAAAACGGTCAAGGCGCCCAACTTCAACTACGAGGAAACCAAGGAAGGCATGACGCACCAGTCCTACTTGTGGGGCAATTCGGCCTACCTGCTGGCCCAGCGCATCACCGAGGCCTTTGCCCAGTACGGCTGGTCGGCGGCGATCCGCGGGGTCGAAGGCGGCGGCGTGGTGGCCGGCCTGCCGGTGCACAAGTTCAATACCGCCGAAGGCGACCTGGCGGCGAAGTGCCCGACCGAAGTGACCATCACCGACCGCCGCGAAAAAGAGCTGAACGACCTGGGTTTCATGGCCGTGGTGCACAAGAAGAACGAGAATTATGCGGCCTTCTTCGGTGGCCAGACGGTCAACAAGCCGGCGGTCTACAACAAGCCGATCGCCACCGCCAACGCGCGCCTGTCGGCCCAGCTGCCGTGCATTCTGGCCGCGTCGCGCTTTGCCCACTACATCAAGGTGATCATGCGCGACAAGGTCGGCAGTTTCGCGTCGCGCGAGAATGTCGAAACCTTCCTCAACACCTGGATCGCCGACTACGTGCTGGTCAACGACAATGCCTCGCAGTCGCTCAAGGCCCAGTATCCGCTGCGCGAAGCGCGCATCGACGTGACCGAGGACGCCAGCAAGCCAGGGGTGTACCGCGCCACCGTGTTCCTGCGGCCCCACTTCCAGCTCGAGGAGTTGACCGCGTCGATCCGCATGGTGGCCGAACTGCCGCCGCCAGTGGGCGGCTGACCGGCGCATGACCTGCCGCGGTCCGCACGCGAGGCGGACCGCATACCGAATCATACTTTGAAAGGGAACACACATGGATGTCATTATTCTGGATCTGCCCGGCGTCGCCGGAGAGTGTCTGCTCAAGGGTTTCGAGGAAAAAATCGAATGCCTGTCCTACAGCCATGCGGTGGCAATGCAGATGACGAGCGACCCAAGCAACCGCGAACGGACCTCGGGCAAGCCGAACGTGCAGGACTTCACGATCTCGAAGTACATGGACAAATCGTCGCCGGTATTGAACCAGAGCTGCTGCGAAGGAAAAAAGATCGGCGACGCGACCGTCACCATCGGCCGCAACGAGAACGGCGCCGTCATGCCGCTGATCGTCTACACGCTCAAGGACGCCATGGTCTCGAGCGTCAGTTCGGCGTCGTCCGGCGGCGACAAGCCTTCCGAAACGATGACCTTGAACTTCACCGCCATCCAGTGGGACTACACCGCCCAGAAGCCGGACTCGTCGAAGGAAGGCACGGCGGGCGGCAAGTGGGACATGAAGTCCAACACCGCGGCCTAAGCCTTGGCTACCCTGGACCACCTGCGCGGCGCGCGCGTGCCCTTGTTCGACCGGTTCCATCCGGACGGCAAGGGCGGGCGCGGGGGACCCTCCCTGCTCGAATGGCACGCTGCGCGCCAGGACGGCATGGAGTACGCGGCCTCGCCGCTGGAGCGCTCGATCGAGCGCGAACTGTCGCGCCTGCTTAACACCCGCTGCGCCTGCACCATCGAGCAGCTGGCCACGCGCGAACGCTCGGTGGTGGACTACGGCCTGCCCGATTATTCGGCCCTTTACACGGCCAACCTGGACGACCAGAAGCGCTTGGCCGCGCTGGTGCGCGACACCATCGCCGCGTTCGAGCCGCGTCTGCGCGAAATCCAGGTCGAGGTCGCGCGCATCGCGAACAGCCGCCATGCGCTGCGCGTGAGCGTGGGCGGCATGGTGCTGGTCGAAGGCCGGCTCGAACCTGTCCGTTTCAATCTGTCGGCCAATGGCGACTCGGCGGAGGCGCCATGAGCGGCCATTCGGACGACCCGCTGGCCTACTACCGGCGCGAGCTCGATTACCTGCGCAACGCGGGCCGCGAATTCGCGCGCCGGCATCCGGAAATGGCCGGTCGCCTGGAACTGGGCGGCATGGAATCGCCCGACCCCCACGTCGAGCGGCTGATCGAGTCGTTCGCCTTCCTGACCGGGCGCATACGACGCGACCTGGACAGCGAATTTCCGCTCATTGCCGGCGCCTTGCTCGAAGCGCTGCATCCCAATTTCATGGCCCCGGTGCCGGCCATGACGGTGGTGCGCTTCGCGCCAGACCTGAAGCAGGGCGTGGCCGGCGCCCTGCGCGAAGTCGAGCGCGGCGCGGCGCTGCATGCCTTCGGCCAGCGCGAGCGCGCGCCCGGGGTGGCCGATGTGGCGTGCCAGTTCAGGACTTGCTATCCGGTCCAGGTGTGGCCGCTGTCGGTTGCGCTGGCGGACCTGGAAGACGCGCGCAACCACCCGGCGCTCAAAAAGCGGCCCGACGTCGCCCGCGTGCTGCGCCTGCGCCTGCAATGCAGCCAGACCAGCTTCGGCCCCGCCGGCGACGGCAAGATCACACCCGAACACCTGCGCTTTCACCTGTATGGCGACTGGAGCCAAGTCAATCCCCTGTATGAACTGCTGCTGTGCCATGTGCGCGGCGTGCAGCTCGTCGCCAAGGGCGCCAGTGCGCGCGTCGGCGGCCCGGCGCTCGACTGGGACGAAGTCGGGTATGCGGCCGCGGACGCGGTGCTGCCGGTGGTGCCGAATGCGCACCCGGCCTACCGCCTGCTGCAGGAGTACTTCGCGTTTCCCCGCAAGTTCATGTTCTTCGATGCCAGCGGCATGGCCGCCGCGCTCAAGCCCTTGCTGGCTGCGGCCGAAGGTCCGCTCGACTGCGTCGACCTGCTGCTGCTGGTCGGCGGCCCGCAGGTGCAGGTGCAGGCCAGCATGTTCCAGCTCGGCTGCACGCCGGCCATCAACCTGTTCGAACGCACCACCGAAGCGATCCGGCTCGACCAGCGCAGCGTGGAGTACCGCCTCAATCCCGACCTGCGGCGCGAGACCAGCACCGAGATCCACTCGATCCTGTCGGTGCAGGCGGCGTACGCCGACGGCCAGCGCGGCCAGCCGCTGCCGCCCTTCAATCTGGATCCCGGACCGGAAAAGGGACCGGCCTGGGTGGCGCGGCGCGACCATGCGATCGGGGCGGACATGCGCGGCACCGATTTGTTCTTGTCCTTCGTCAACCTCGATCCCGCACAGGGAACGCCGGAAGCTGCCCCCCTGATCAGCGCGCGCGTGCTGTGCACCAACCGCACGCTGGCCGAATCGATCCGGCCCGATGCGCCCGACGCCGACCCGGCGCACGCCTGCTTCAAGGCCGACGCCCGCATCGGCGTGCTGCCGGCCAGCTGCCTGTACCAGCCCACGCGCCAGCTGGCGCCGCCGCTCGACGGCGAAACCCTGTGGCGGCTTGCCTCGCTGCTGAACCTGAACCAGCTCTCGCTCGACCATATGGCCAGCGCCGAAGGCGGCCTGGCCGCGCTGCAGCAGCTGCTCGACCTGTGCAACAGCGGCAACAGCGTGGCCGGCGCGCGCCAGATCCGCGCGCTGCAAAGCGTCAAGTGCGCCGTGGTGGACTACCCGGTGCGCAGCGGGCCGGCCCCCGGTTTCCGGCGCGGCGTGGAAGTGACGCTGCAATTCAAGCGCGGCGACTACAGCGAAGGCACGCCGCTGATGCTGGCGGCCGTCTTGCAGCGCTTCATGCCGCTGTACGTGTCGATCAATTCCTTCGCCAGCGTGACTGTCGTCGATGGCAACGACAAGGTAAAAGAATGGCCGCCGTCGATCGACTGAACGGGCACGCGCTGCCCGCGATCCTGTTCGAACAGGCCGACTGCTACGACTTCGTGCAGCTGGTGCGCTTGCTCGACCGCCATGCGCCCGGCCGCGTCGCGCTCGGCGCCGGCTCCGACCCCGCGCGCGAGGGCTTGTCATTCCGCGCCAAGGTCGGCTTCGGCTTTTCCACCAGCGACGTGCTGGGGGCGGTGCCCCAGGCCTACGCCGACCGCGCCCGGGTCGATGTGGCCTTCATGGGCCTGGCCGGCAACGAGGGGCCGCTGCCGACGCCGTACGCCGAGCTGGTGCTGCAGCGTTCGCGCCCCACGGCGGCGCAGCACCGGCATGGCACGGCGCGCGGTCAGCCGGACGACGATGCGCGCGATTTCCTCGATATCTTCAACCACCGCCTGCTGTCGTATTTCTACCGCGGGCGCAAGAAGCACAGCATCGCCGTGGGCGCCGATGCGGGAGCGGCCGTCCCCCTGTTCGAGCGCATGCTGTTCCAGCTGATCGGCTTTCCCGAGGGCGTGCACGACGCCGGCGCGCGCGTGCTGCTGCGCTATGCCGGCATCCTGGCGCACCGCCACCGCGCGCTCGGTGGCCTGGAAACCATGCTGGCCGACGCATTCGGGACCGTCGTGCGCGGCACCCAGCACCAGGGCAGGTGGCTGGAAATCGCGGAGCGCTTCCAGAGCACCATCGGCCCCGACGGCCGCAACCGCGCCCTTGGCCGCACGACGGTGCTGGGGCGGCGTGCCTGGGACGCGCGCGGAAAAATCACGCTGGCGATCGGCCCGCTGCCGCTGCGACGCTACGAAGCGCTGCTGCCGGGCGGCTCCCTGCATTCGCAACTGGTGTTCATGGTGCGCTTTTACCTGCGCGAGGATGTCGACGTTGACGTTGCGCTGACACTGGCCGCGCCCGAGGAGGACGACAGTGCGGCGGCCGAACTGCCCAAGCTTGGCCACGGCCGCCTGGCGCGCACCGCCTGGCTTGGCCCGCCGGCGCCCAGGCAAGTGCGCGGCTCGCACTTTGCATTGGGGCGCTGGCGCGCCGGGGAGGCATGATGCTCGATGTGCGCGCCGTCATCGGCAAGCTCGATGCGTCCTGCCGCCAAGCGCTGCAGGACGCGGCCGACCATTGCCACGACCGCCATCACTACACCGTGGAAGTCGAACACGTGCTGGAACGCCTGCTGGTATCGCCCGCAGGCCAGTTGCAAGCCATCTTCGGCCATTTCCACGTCTCGCACGAGCAGGTGGCAATGGAGCTGCGCCAGACGCTTGAGCGTTTCGAACACGGCAACGCGCGCACGCCGGCGCTGTCGCCGCAGATCGTGCCGTGGATCGAACAGGGCTGGCTGATCGCCTCGATCGAGCGCGGCGAAGGGCAAGTCGGCGCTGGCGTGCTGCTGCAGGCGCTGCTGCGCGCCGACAGCCTGCGCGCCACGGTGGTGGCGGCCGTGCCTGCGCTGGGCGCGATCGCCGGCGAGCGCCTGCGCGACGAACTGAGCGCCATCCTCGGTCCTGTGGCCGCCACCGGCGATGGCGCGGCGCCGATCGCCACGCCATCGCTGGCGCGCTTCACGGTGGACCTGACGGCACAGGCCCGCACGCGCGGCTTCGACCCGATCACGGGACGCGAGGCCGAGGTGCGGCAAGTGATCGACATCCTGATGCGGCGGCGCCAAAACAATCCGATCCTCACGGGCGAACCGGGGGTGGGCAAGACCGCCATCGTGGAAGGCTTCGCGGCCCGGGTGGCGGCCGGGGATGTCCCCGACGCGCTGGCCGGCGTGTCGGTGCTGGCCCTGGACCTGGGTCTGTTGCAGGCCGGCGCCAGCATGAAGGGCGAATTCGAAAGCAGGCTCAAGTCGGTGATCGCGGAAGTGAGCGCCGCCGGCCAGTCCATCATCCTGTTCATCGACGAGGCGCACCAGCTGATCGGGGCGGGCGGCGCCGAGGGCCAGGGCGACGCCGCCAATCTGCTCAAGCCGGCGCTGGCGCGCGGCGAACTGCGCACCATCGCCGCCACCACCTGGGGCGAATACAAGCAGTACGTGGAGAAGGATGCCGCGCTGGCGCGCCGGTTCCAGGTCGTCAAGGTCGACGAGCCGGACGAGGAATCGGCCATTGCCATGCTGCGTGGCGTGGCCGCGAACCTGGAGCGGCATCACGGCGTCACCATCCTCGACGCCGCCGTGCGCGACGCGGTGCGCCTGTCGCATCGCTACATCAGCGAACGCAAGCTGCCCGACAAGGCCATCAACGTGCTCGATACCGCCTGCGCCCGGGTGGCGCTTGGGCGCAGCGGCATGCCGGTGGAACTGGAAACGCTGCAGCGCGATATCGCCCGCATGGACACCGAACTGCGGGTGCTGGGGCGCGAAGCGGTGGCCGGCGCCGACTACGGCGCCCGCATTGGCGAACTGACGGCTGCGCTGCAGGAGCTGCGCGCGCGCGAAGCCGAACTGCGCCCGCGCCTGGCGCTGGAACGGGCCGCCGTCAGGGCGGTGCTCGACAAACGCGCCGAGCTGCAGGCGGCCGCCGAAGGAGGCGACCATGACGAAGACAATGCCCCCGACAGCGTGGCCCAGCTGTCGATCGAGCTCGAGCGGCTCGAGTCCGGGCTGGCGGTGATCCAGAACGAACAGCCGATGGTGCCGGTCTGCGTCGATGCGCGCACGGTGGCGTCGGTGGTGGCCGGCTGGACCGGGGTACCGGTTGGAACGATGCTTGCCGACGAACTGCACACCATCCTGAATCTGAAGGAGCGCATGGCCGAACGGGTAATTGGCCAGGACCTGGCGCTGGACGCGATCGCGCGCCGTATCCGCACCTATCATGCCGAACTGGACGACCCCTGCAAGCCGGTTGGCGTATTTCTGCTGGCCGGTCCTTCGGGGGTGGGCAAAACCGAGACCGCGGCGGCCCTGGCCGACCTGCTGTATGGCGGCGAGCGCAATATGATCGTGGTGAACATGTCCGAGTTCCAGGAAGCGCACACGGTGTCGAACCTGAAGGGGGCGCCGCCCGGCTACGTGGGTTTCGGGCGCGGCGGCGTGCTGACCGAGGCGGTGCGGCGCAAGCCATACTGCGTGATCCTGCTCGACGAAGTGGAAAAGGCCCACGCCGATGTGATGGAACTGTTTTACAACGTGTTTGACAAGGGAAGCATGGAAGACGGACAGGGCGTGGCGGTGGACTTCCGGAACACGGTGATCCTGCTGACCTCGAACGCCGAAGGCAGCGCGCTGGAACGCCATTTTGCCCCGGCCTTCCTGGGGCGCCTGGTGGTGGTGCCTTACCTGGCTCTGGGCCAGGCACAGATCGGCGCCATCGCGCGCCTGAAGCTCGAACGTATCCGGCGCCGCTTCGAACGCAATCACCATGCGGCCCTGGTGATCGATCCCGGCCTGCCGGCGCTGATCGCGCAGCGTTGCACGGAAGGTGGCAGCGGCGCCAGGAATATCGACAATATCCTGTCGCACTCGCTGCTGCCCGATCTGGCCGCGCGCGTGCTCGAGCGCCATGCGCTGCAGCTGCCGTTCGCCTGCATGCGCGTCGCTCCCGGCGCGGGCAAGGCCTTCGATTATCGTTTTGACGAAGAGGAAGCGGCATGACCGTCAATATCCTCTCACTGAGCACGGCCCTGGGGGCCGACGTCTTGCAGCTGAACCGCATGCACGGCGTGGAAGCGGTGGGTGAACTGTTTTCCTACCAGCTCGAAATGTCCTCGCCCGACACCGCCATCGCGTTCGCCGATATCGTCGGCAAGAGCGCGACCGTATCGCTGGCACTCGAAGGCAGCGCGCTGCGCATCTTCAACGGGGTCGTCACGCGCTTTACCCAGACCGGCGGGCGTCCGGGCAGCGCCACCTACCGCGCCGAGATCCGTCCCTGGCTCTGGTGGCTCACGCTCGATGTCGACGCCCGGATCTACCAGCAGATGACGGCCGTGGAAATCATCACGGGCCTGTTCACGGAGCTCGGTTTCACCGATTTCAAGGACAGCCTGAGCGGCACGTACACCAAGCGCGACTACTGCGTCCAGTACAACGAAACGGCCTTCGATTTCGTCTCGCGCCTGATGGAGGAGGAGGGCATCTTCTATTATTTCGAACATGCCGCCGCCAGCCATACGATGGTCCTGCTCGACGATGGCGACCACTACAAGGCCTGTCCCGGCCTGGCCACCGCGCGCTACCAGGATACGGCCAGCTCGCGCGATGCGCTGGACCTGGTGTTTCGCTGCGAGGCCGAGCAAAGCGCCGTGACCGGCAAGTTCGAATCGGGCGACTACAATTTCGAAAAGCCGGCGCTGGCCCTGAAGGGGACGGCCGACGGCGCTGCGGCCCGCATGCGCGTCTACCAGTACCCCGGCGGCTACACCGAAGCGGCCGCCGGCACGGCGCTGGCGGCGGTGCGGATGCAGGCGCTGGAGCAGACCAGCAAGGCAATCCGGGGCGAAAGCACCTGCCGTGCCTTTGTCGCCGGCTGCAAGTTTTCGCTGGCCGGCCATGTCAGGGCCGACATGAACACGGCCTACGTGCTGCGGCGCGTATCGCACGAAGCGAGCACCGACTATTACAGCAACAGCTTCGAAGCCTATCCGCTGACGCTGCCGTTCCGTTCCCCGCTGCGCACGCCGCGCGCGCGCATCTACGGCACCCAGACCGCCACCGTGGTCGGCAAGGCGGGCGAAGAGATCTGGACCGACGAGTATGGCCGCGTGAAGGTGCAGTTCCACTGGGACCAGCGCGGCAAGAAGAACGAGGAGAGCTCGTGCTGGATCCGCGTGGCGCAAGGGTGGGCGGGACAAGGCTTTGGCGCCTTTTTCCTGCCGCGCATCGGCCAGGAAGTGATCGTCAGTTTTCTCGATGGCGACCCTGACCGCCCTCTGGTGACCGGCGGCGTGTACAACGCCACCCAGAAGGTGCCAGAGCCGCTGCCCGCCAACCAGACCCGCAGCGGCTTCCGCAGCCAGTCGTCCAAGGGAGGGGGCGGCGCCAACGAGATCCGTTTCGAGGACAAGAAGGACAGCGAAGAGTTGTACCTGCACGCCCAGAAGGACATGACGACCCTGGTTGAAAACGACCGCGCCAGCAAAGTGGCCAAGGGTAACGACACCCTGCTGGTGGACAAGGGCACGCGCAGCGTGACGGTGGGCGGCGATGAAACCCATGCCAGCAAGGCCAACTTTACCCATACCGTAACCGGCAACTACGAGCTGACCGTGGACGGCAACCTGACCATCAAGGTAAGCGGTTCGGTCAGCATCAAGGCCGGCACCAGCCTGGCCAGCGAGGCCGGCACCGCGTTGACCAACAAGGCTGGCACCAGCCTGAATAACACGGCCGGCACTTCGCTCGAAAACAAGGCTGGCACCACGCTCACCAACGACGCCGGCATCAGCATGACGAACAAGGCCAGCGCCTCGCAGACCGTGGACGGCGGCGGCATGCTCACCCTCAAGGGAGGGATCGTCAAGATCAACTGACATGGACCAGACAACCTTGAATGGCGAAGTTGTGATCCATGGCGAGCAAGGCCAGGTGTTGTGCCGCGCCACCTATGCCGACGGCGTGCTGCACGGCCTGACCCGGCGCTACGACGAGGCGCAGGCGCTGGTGCAGTCGATCCACTACCAGGGCGGTCTGATGGACGGGAAAATGACGGTCCTCGTGGACGGCGCGCTGGTGAGCGAAACCGACTATGTGCGCGGCCTGGCCGAAGGCCGGATGCTGACCTACGGCGAGCAAGGCGGCCTGACCGGAAATGTCGCCTATGTGGCGGGCAAGCTGCATGGCCCGGCACTGTATTACTACCCCGACGGCGCCCTTGCGCGCAGCGCGCACTACGTGCAAGGGCGGCTCGAAGGCGAAGCGCGCGACTATGGCATGGACGGAGCGCTGCTGTCCTGCGGGGCCTGGCGGCGCGGTAAACTGCATGGTGTGTTGACACAGTATCACCCTCACGGCAAGATAAGGGAGGTCGCCAATTTCGTCGACGGCAAGCTCGATGGCGAAGTGCGCAAATATGACCAGAATGGCGTGCTCGAAGGCGCCGCAACGGCTGCACCGAAGCGCGACAAGCCGCTGGCGTGGCTGGGCAAATGGATAGAGGGCTGACACGATGGGCACGCAAGTATGCGCGGGAGCGCTGATGCAATGCAGTTTCGGCGTGGCGCCTGCGCCGCTGGCCGTGCTGCCCGCAAAATGCGTCATGACCGGGACGCCGGCCGCCACCATCATGGATAACGTGCCGATGCTGAACATACCGACCTTCGGCATGTGCTCCAGCATGTCCAATCCGATGGTGGCCGCAGCGACGGCGGCCGCGCTGGGTGTGCTGGTGCCCATGCCCTGCATACCGGCCACGGTGGCGCCATGGACGCCGGGTTCGCCCACGGTATTGATCGGCAATATGCCGGCGCTGAACAACAGCAGCAAGCTGACCTGCATGTGGGGCGGCATGATCCAGATCGCGTTCCCCGGCCAGGTCACGGTGATGGTGCCATGAACGACTACGTTTTTGCCTTCAACGGGCGGATGCTGGCCATGCTCTGCGTGGTGCTGGTGCTGCTCATGGCGCTCAGTTTCGTGCTGGGCGTGATGTATGCAGACGGGCGCGGCGTCACCGTTGCGCCGCCCAAGCCGCTGCCCGCGGTGTTGAAATAGACAGTCCCGGAGAATCGCCATGGGTTCACAGATCATTCAAGCGTATTTCATCCACGGCCGCGCGCCGGTGCAGTGCAAGCCTGGCGCCGAGACCATGGCCGTTGACGCGGGCCGCCTGAACCTGGCCGGCAGCGTTGGCCGCGCCATGCCGGAAGCGGTGCTGCGCAAGATGGAACAGGCGTTCAAGGCCGATTTTTCCGATGTCCGGATCTACCAGGGCCCGCAGGCGGCGTCCATTGGTGCGCACGCCTTTACGATGGGCTCGCGCATCTACTTCGCGCCGGGCCAGTACGCGCCCGATACCGCGCGCGGCCAGCAGTTGCTGGGGCATGAACTGGCCCATGTGCTGCAGCAGCGCTCGGGCCGCGTGCGTTCGCCGGCCGGCGGCGGCATGGTGGTGGTCAACGACCAGGCGCTGGAAGCGGAAGCGGACCGCATGGGCGTGATGGCGGCCTCGTTCCGCGCGCCGGTACAGGCCAAGATGGCGCTGCCCGCGCGGGCCGTGCCGGTGCAGGCGAAGCAGGCTTCGCACAAGCTGGTGCTGGGCGCGTACATGCACCAGGGGGCATCGGCGGCGGGCGTGCCGCCAGACCTGGCAGGGCATGCATTCGTCTCGGTGGAAGGACCCACCGGCAAGCGCGAAACCTGGGGTTTTTCGCCGGCCAATTACAGCCGCTTCAATCCATCGAAAGACCTGGGCAAGCTGCGCGCCGGCGTGCCCGGCGTGGTGCACCGCGACGACAGCGCATTTGGCAAGCCAGGCGTGAAAACCCGCAGCTACACATTGACCGCCGCGCAGGCGCAGGCCGCCATGGCCAAGATCGACGAATACAAATCGCGCAAGTACCAGTTCAGCGCCCAGTCGCGCCAGTGCACCACGTTCGCCAGCGACGTGCTGCGCGCGGCGCACGTGGACGCGCCGGTGACAGGCAAGCTCCCAGGCGACATGTACCGCAAGGTGTGAGCCGCGCGGACCCTACGACTGTCGTATGTGGTAATTGAAGATGGAATTATTTCCGCGCGCGGAGTAGCTGGCGTGCGCTTGCAGCAGCATCATGTGGTATCCCGTTCTGTAGGTGCTCGACCTGAGAATGCTGAAGGCATACCCCGCTTCAATGCGGCCGGTCCATTCGGCTGACAGCGTGGCAAAGTCGGCCGCACTGATATGGCCGGATCCATGATCGTCGCGTAAATGGGCAAGTTGTTCTCTCACTCCCCCACCGGGCAAGTATTGAAAATTGTTGGCCGCGTTCTGCCAGCGCTGCTTGCTGGCCTGCCAAAAAGTATCTAGCTCTGTCCGGATCGTGCCCAGGTTGTCGAGGACAGGCGCGGGAGTAAAAACCGCTGCCGACGCTTTGAGCGTGCTTGCTGGCACGGCGGCAGCGGCGCGTTGGATGCGCAAGCCCGGCACTGCCAGGCCTGGGCGGTAGACGGCCGGGGTGCCCGGCTTGCGTTGTACCGCTCCAACATTGGCACCCGATCCCGGCATGGCCGACCTGGGTGCATCGGGCCGGAATACCGGCGGCACGGCTGGCGTGGCCACGCGCATTGCCTTGGGAACTGGGATTGTTTTCGGCATTGCGCTGGGACTCCCGATGACCACTGCTTGAACCGGACAAGATTGATTAATATACCAGTCTTTCCCGGACATCAGGGCGTCCCCGTCCATGCGGGTGCACATGATGGAAAATTATTTTCTCCGGAAATAATTACTGATCTGCTTGAGCGTGGACAGCGCAATGTTGGCGACGGTTATCGGAACAATCACCATGACCGAGCTGCCTGAAACACCCTTGGTGGTTTCGTTGAACCAGCGTTCAGTGGAAAGATAGTCTTGCGACTCAGGACGTGGGTCATTGACGGACAAAGTCGTCAGCGGGCGATTCACAAGGCGCGCTTCCCGCGGGCATCCATCAACAGGCAGCCATCCTTTTTCCTTCGCAATGAAATCGCACAGGGGCCACAGATGCTCCGGGATCGCGCTGCCCGGTGTCGGAAATATTTTTGCAATTCCCTTATGCATCTTGCGATAACTTGCGGCTGAAATGGGCGTGTCAATAATATAAAACGGGCGCAGCGGATGCTTTAATCGATAGCGGAAGATTTCTTGCCAGATCAGTCGCGCAGAATGCCTCTCACCCCTGGCTTCAGGATGCAGGCCGAGGTGAACTGTCAAATGGGCAATGGTACGACCATGGAAGTTCGCTTCACCGATACGCAGTCCAATCAAGCCCAGATCGCGCTCGTTTTCATCAATCATGAACAGACCGCGAAAGATCACGGGCGTGGTGTCGCGAACGACATGATCGAGCACCGTGGTGTATTGCGCATCCGTCAGGTGACCATACAGGGGGCGCAGCACATTGAAGGTCCGCTCCGCTAACTTGTGCTGTTCCTGTTCATTTCCGCGCTCCCTGACAGCACGAAAATTGACTTTTTCTAAACGAATACGGTTCATTGGCGTTATATTTGGGGACGCAAAAAAGGCTTACGCGCCGGAGCGGGTAAGCCTGATCTGGTACTGCGCATTCGTGGTAGGCCGTGCGGGATTCGAACCTGCGACCAACGGATTAAAAGTCCGCTGCTCTACCAGCTGAGCTAACGACCCGAAAGAAGCAAGATTATAGGGGGTGGGCACGATTCTGTCAAATGCCCAAACCCATATATTTTTCGGCTTCTGCTTACTTCAGCCCGGGCAAGAGGTTCTTGGCAGCGCGCGCCGCTTCGGAATCGGGATACTTGGCGATCAGGTCCTTGAGTACCTTGGTGGCACTCTTCTTGTCCTTCAGGTCCGCATGGCAGGTGCCGATGTTGAGCAGCGCGTCGGGCGCCTTGGCGCTGTCGGGGTAGTTGGCGCCGACCACCTGCAGCGCTGGAATCGCCTTCTTGCAATCGCGCTGCGCAAGATAGGAGCCGCCCAGCCAGTACTGGGCGTTGGGCGCATAGCTCGACGCCGGATAGCGCCGCACGAATTCGCCCAGCGCCGCTGCCGACGCCTTGTAATCCTGGGCCTTGAAGGCGGCCATGGCAGCTTCGTAGCTGGTCAGTTCGTCGGGCGCCACGGCAGCTTCCTGGCCGTCGATGGTGACCTGGCGCGGCTCGAGCTTGCGGATGCGCGCATCGAGGTCGGCGTAAAAATCTTTCTGGCGCTTCTGGATGGTGGTGATCTCGTTGCTCAACACTTCCAGCTGGCCGCGCAGCTTGGCGATTTCGGCCATGGTCTGTTCGTTCTGGTTGACCATCTCGAGCAGGGCGCTCTTGTCGGCCTTGGTGTCGATGCGGGCGTTGACGTCGCGCGACAGCGTTTCGATCTTGGCGCGCAAGTCGAGGATGGCCTTGCGCGCTTCATTGTCGTCGAGGATGCCGGCCTGCGACTGCAGGGGGAACAGCGCGGCGAGCGCGAAGCAGGCTGCGGCGATGCGGGGCGTGGATATTCTGATCATGATCGTGAATCTTTCAAAATCTGTTTCAAAATCTGTTGCGAGGATGGGCAAACGGGAAGGCACGGCGACCGCCATGCCTTCCCGCTCTCAAGTCGCGTTTGCGTCCGTCAATTAATAGACGATGTCGGCACGGCGGTTTTCCGCCCACGCCGCTTCGCCGCTGCCCATGGCCTTCGGCTTTTCTTCGCCCAGCGAGACAGCTTCCATCTGGCTTTCAGCCACGCCCAGCGAGGCCATCGACTTGCGTACCGCCTCGGCGCGCTTCTGACCCAGCGCCAGGTTGTACTCGGTGCCGCCGCGCTCATCGGTATTACCCTGGATCAGGATCTTGCGGCCCTTGTTCTTGTTCAGATAGCTCGAGTGGCTTTCGACCACTTGCTTGCCGTCGTCGCGCACGACGTAGCTGTCATAGTCGAAGTACACGCTGCGCTTGGCCAGCACGCCTTGCGGATCGTTGAGCGGGTCGACCGAGCCGGTTTCGACCGGGCGCACGTCGCGCGTATCGGCAACGGCGCCCTTGGCGACTTCGGCCTGGCGCTCGACGACCGGGGCGTCGTTCAGTTTGACGGGCGAGCTGCAAGCCGACAGCAGGGCGGCGGTGGCGACGATGAATGCGATGCTTTTAGAATTGCGCATGTTTTTTCTCCTGGACATGGTTAAAGGTGCTTATTGTTACTTCATGAAGGGGCCCCAGTTGGGCTCCCGAATATTTCCTGCCTGGGTAGACAGGCGAGTCTTGACGCGGCCATCGACCGAGACCACCGCGAGCGAGGTACGTCCGCCGGTCTTGGTTGCGTACATGATGTATTTGCCGTTGGGTGAAAAACTCGGTTCCGAGGCGCCTTCGGCCAGCCGCAGTTCCTGGCCGGTGGCCAGGTTCATGGCGTACAGGCTAAAGCCGTCGCGCTGCGATATCCAGGCCAGCGTTTTGCCGTCGGACGCGACACGCGGGCTGATGTTGTAGGAGCCGCTGAAGGTCACGCGCTTGGCGTCGCCGCCGGAGGCGCTCATCTTGTAGATTTGCGGCCCGCCGCTGCGGTCGCTCGTGAAATAGATGGATTCGCCGTCGGCCGAAAATTGCGGTTCGGTGTCGATGCCGTTGCTGTTGGACAGACGACGCAGGCCGCTGCCGTCAATGCCCACGCTGTAGACCTGGGTATGGCCATCCTTCGACAGCGCCACGGCCAGCTTGCTGCCGTCGGGCGACCAGGACGGCGCCGAGTTGCTGCCCTTTTCGTTGACGACGATCTTGCGTTCCCGGGTGGCCAGGTTTTGCACGATGATCACCGGTTTGCGCAGCTCGAAGGAAACGTAGGCCACCTTGGTGCCGTCCGGCGACCATGACGGCGAAATGATCGGTTCGTTGGAAATGACCGCCGGTTGCATGCCTTCGCCGTCGGCGTCGGCAATTTCCAGCACATAGCGTCGCGCGCCCCGGTTCTCGTTCACGTACGCGATGCGGGTCGAGAACACGCCTTTCGAACCGGTCAGCTTTTCGTAAATGTCGTCGGCGATCTTGTGGGCCGCCAGGCGCGCGTATTTCGGCTGTGCCGCGTCCGACAGGCTAGACAGCTGTGCCGACTTGACCGTGTCGTGCAATTCGTAGCGCACTTCGAAGCGGCCGTCGGCCAGCTTTTTGACGCTGCCTATGACGACGGCGTCGGCGCCGCGGCCTTTCCACTGGCTGTAGTTGACCGGATCGGCGTCCGACAGCACGGTGCCGGCGTCGATGACCTTGAAGACGCCGCTGCGTTCCAGGTCGGCCTTGATGATGGCCGACATCTGGGCCGGCGCGATCGATTCGTCGGCGAAGGCGGCGACCGCGATCGGGATCTGGTTGCTGCCGACACCGGCAATTTCAATCTTCAGCTGCGCTTGCGCAGAGGCGCCGGCCACCATGGCGGCGCTGAAAATAAGGGTATGCAATTTATTCATGGGGCGTCTGTCCTTGTACATATAAACGACTATTTGGCATCGCTGGAATCCTTCAGGCTGAAACCAATCACAATGGTCGCGTCTACCGTACCATCTTTCTTCTTCGGAAGTGGTGACGAATTGTTAATGGCGCGCTCGACCGCATCGTCGAAGTCCGGAATGCCGCTGGGCTTTGTTTTCTTCCTTGTATGCATAAGCGGCTAATCGGCATCGCTAAATTCCTTCAATTTGAAACCGATCGTGATGGTTGTATCCACCGTACCGTCGCTTTTCTTTGGGAGCGGCGACGAGCTGTTGATGGCGCGCTCGACCGCGTCGTCAAAGGCTGGAATGCCACTCGACTTGGTTTTCTTTACCGAAATAATCTCGCCCGTTGGAAACTGCTGGATCTTGAATTCGACGCGCGGGTTTCCAGGCACATCCTTGTCGCCGGCATACTTGCTGTTGCCCTTGATCTTGGCGGAAATCTTCGCGGCATAGCCAGTGTCAATACGCGGCGCGGTCGAATGCTCCGCGCTGCCGGTGCCGCCAGCCTGGCTGGCCAGGCGCTGGCGAGCCTGTTCGAACAGCTTGTCGCTCTTTTTCTTTTCCGCAGCGTCGGCAGCGGCCTTGGCCAGCTTGTCGGCCTTTTCCTTGGCTTTCTTGTCGGCCAGTTCCTTGGCTTTCTCGTCTTCCAGTTCTTTCTGCTTTTCCTTGAGCAGTTTTTCCTCGGCCAGTTTTTTCTCCAGCAGCTTGCGCTTCTGTTCCTTGATCCGTTCCAGCGCGATATCGGGCGGCTTGGGCGCGGGTGGCTCCTCGACCACCTTGGGCACGACCTTGGGCTCGATCACCGGCGCCGGCGGACGCACCGGTTCAGGCGGCGCCACCGGGGCCGCTTGCTGCACCTTCATGTCCCACACCTCGGCGTCGACCGAGACCGGCGGCGTGTTCTGCCAGCGGATGCCGATCCACAGGAAGGCCAGCAGGCCGACGTGCACCGTCAGCGCCAGCAGGACCGACGGCATGCGGCTCGGCTCCGGCGGAACGCGGTACGGTGCGCCGCCGGCTGCGGCTGGATTCATCGGTGCCATGGCGTGTTCACTTGGTGGCAAGGCCGACCCGCGTGATGCCCATTTTCTTCGCTTCCGAAATGAGCTGGATGACGTCGTCGTACTTGCTGTCCCTGTCGCCGGCGATCATTACCGGGTAATCGGGATGGTCGGCGTGCAGCACGCGCAGGCGGCGCAGCAGGGCAATGCGGTCGCGCATGGTCTCGGCGGCCTTGGTGTTCTTGCCGTTGATGCCGATCGACAGCGTGGCATCCTTCTTGAGGATGACCTGGATGTAGTCGTCAGGCGGCAGCGCCGATTTTTGCGCGCTCGGCAGGTTGATGACGCTCGGGCTGTTGGCCGGCGGCACCACCATGAAAATGATCAGCAAGACCAGCATCACGTCGATGTAGGGCACGACGTTGATCTCGGACTTGAACTTGCGTCCGCGTCCGCCGCGCAAACTGCTGGAAAAAGAAGCCATGGCCGCTCTCCGCTTAGCGCGACTGGCGCTGCAGGATGTTCGAGAATTCTTCGACGAAGCTCTCGAAACGGATTGCCAGGCGGTCGATGTCGTGCGTGAAGCGGTTGTACGCCACCACCGCCGGAATCGCCGCGAACAGGCCGATGGCGGTCGCGATGAGCGCTTCGGCAATCCCGGGCGCCACCGCCGCCAGCGTTGCCTGCTGCACGTTGGCCAGGCCGCGGAAGGCGTTCATGATGCCCCACACGGTGCCCAGCAGGCCCACGTAAGGCGACACCGAACCGACCGAGGCCAGGAAGTTCAAATGGGAATCGAGCGCGTCGAGCTCGCGCTGGAAGGCGGCCCGCATGGCGCGCCGGGCGCCATCGAGCACGGCGCCGGTGTCGAGCGACTCGCGCTTGTCGCTGGCCTGCTTGCCCTTGATGAATTCGCCCATGCCGGCGTCGAAAATGCGCGACAGCGCGCCGCTTTGCTCGCGGCTCTTGATGGCGCTTTCGTGCAGGGTGTGCAGATTGCCGCCGGCCCAGAAGCTGCGTTCGAATTTTTCGGTCTGGCTGCGCGCCGCGCGAATCGCGAAGCTCTTGCGGAAAATATAGGTCCAGCTCATCAGGGACACCACCACCAGCAGCGCCATGATCAGTTGCACGATCAGGTGGGCATTGGTGATCAGGGCGATAAAGGAAAGGTCTTGGGCTACGTTCATCGGTTCGGTATCTATCCAGGTGAAGGGTCAGGCGGCACGCATTTTAGCAGCGGTCGCCGGGGGCAGGGCGCGCGGACGCAGGGTGGCGGCATCCACGCAGCCCACCTTCACTTGCGCGCTGGCCAGCAGCACATCGCCGCACCATGCCTGCTGTACGAAGTGGACCGAGGCGCGTCCGAGTTTTTCAATGCTCAGCGTTAAGTTTAGTACATCATCGAGCCGGGCCGGCGCTTGATAGTCGATGCTGGCGTGCTTGACGACGAAAATGGCGCCGTCCTGCTGCGCCAGCGCGTGCTGGTCGACGCCCAGCGCGCGCAGCCATTCGGTGCGGGCGCGCTCGAAGAATTTCAGGTAATTCGCGTAAAACACGATGCCGCCGGCGTCCGTATCTTCGTAATAGATCCGTACCGGCCAGGTAAATGCTTGGGGCATGTCAGTTGCCATAGGTCAATGTGTGAGCATTTTAATCGTTTTATGTTCGCAAGCGAACATAAAACTCAGGCCCGCTTGATGGCAAATGGCGAAAACCCCTGGCAGGTCGGCATCATCTCGATGCTGTTGATATTGATATGCGGGGGCAGGGTGGCGATCCAGTAGGCGGTTGCAGCGATGTCCTGGGCCGTCAGCGGGACCGTGCCCTCATAGACCCTGGCCGCGGCCGCGTCGTCGCCCTTGAAGCGCACGTTGGAAAACTCGGTGCCGCCGCACAGGCCCGGCGCCAGATTGGTGGCGCGCACGCCGGTGCCCACCAGGTCGGCCCGCAGGTTCAGGGTGAACTGGTCGACGAAGGCCTTGGTGGCGCCGTAAACGTTGCCGCCAGGGTAAGGATAGCTGCCGGCGACCGAGCCCAGGTTGATGATCAGCCCGCTGCCGCGCTCGACCATGGACGGCAGCAGGGCGCGCGTCATGGTGACCAGACCGGTGCAGTTGGTCGCGATCATGGTTTCCCAATCGGCCAGCGGGGCTTCGTGGGCGCTTTGGGTGCCCAGCGCCAGGCCGGCATTGTTGATCAACACATCGACCTGGCGCCACGACTGGGGCAGCATCGACAGCGCATCGTTGATCGAGTCCTTGCAAGTGACGTCCATGACCAGGGGCAGGGCCAGGTCGCCCAGTTCGGCGGCCAGCTCTTCCAGGCGCTCCTGGCGGCGGCCGCTGATGACGACCTGGTGGCCATGCCTGACGAAGGTGCGCGCCATTTCGGCGCCAAAGCCAGCCGAAGCCCCGGTAATAAAGACGATCATGTATTCTGTTCCGCTTGTTGCATAAGCTGCAAATTGTAGCCGAATCCCCCATTCCAAGCCGTTGCCTTGCCCAAACCGGGTGTTTAACTTACAATTTGGGCTCCATTACGTCTCACGTAACTGGCGAAAAGCCGCGGTGCAGTCCTTGCCAGCGGCGAAAGGTGGGCATCCACCGGGGAACGTGAGATTTCAACAGCCGTTCGCCTGGGCAGCCACCGATGGAAGCGCACGTTGAGGCTGCCCGTCCTGTTTTTCGACGGCTCCCCTCACTCGATCATTACAGCTGCCTCGACACTTATATCGATTGGAGTTTTTCCATGTTTGCAAAAGACCATACGCTCGCCAATGTTGACCCGGAATTGTGGGCGGCCATCCAGAAAGAAAACACCCGCCAGCAAGACCACATCGAGCTGATCGCGTCTGAAAACTACACCTCGCCGGCCGTGATGCAGGCCCAGGGTTCGCAGCTGACCAACAAGTATGCCGAGGGCTATCCGGGCAAGCGCTACTACGGCGGCTGCGAATTCGTCGACGTGGCCGAGCAACTGGCCATCGACCGCGTCAAGCAGCTGTTTGGCGCCGAAGCGGCCAACGTGCAGCCCAATTCGGGTTCGCAGGCCAACCAGGGCGTGTTCTTCGCTATGCTGAAACCAGGCGACACCATCATGGGCATGTCGCTGGCCGAAGGCGGCCACCTGACCCACGGCATGGCGCTGAACATGTCGGGCAAGTGGTTCAACGTGGTTTCCTACGGCCTGACTGACAAGGAAGACATCGACTACGACGCCATGGAGCGCCTGGCGCACGAACACAAGCCGAAGATGATCATCGCGGGCGCGTCGGCGTTTTCGCTGAAGATCGACTTCGAGCGCTTCGCCAAGGTGGCCAAGGCGGTCGGCGCCTACTTCATGGTCGACATGGCGCACTACGCGGGCCTGATCGCCGCCGGCGTCTATCCTAACCCGGTGCCGCACGCCGACTTCGTCACGTCCACCACGCACAAGTCGCTGCGCGGCCCGCGCGGCGGCATCATCCTGATGAAGGCCGAGCACGAGAAAGCCATCAACTCGGCGATCTTCCCCGGCATCCAGGGCGGCCCGCTGATGCACGTGATCGCCGGCAAGGCAGTCGCGTTCAAGGAAGCCTTGAGCCCCGAGTTCACCGCTTACCAGATCCAGGTCGTCAAGAACGCCGACGCGCTGGCCAAGGCGCTGATCGCGCGCGGCCTGCGCATCGTCTCCGGTCGCACCGAGTCGCACGTGATGCTGGTCGACCTGCGTTCCAAGAACCTGACGGGCAAGGAAGCCGAAGCATTGCTGGGCGCCGCGCACATGACGTGCAATAAAAACGGCATTCCGAACGACCCGCAAAAGCCGTTCGTCACTTCCGGCATCCGCTTGGGCAGCCCGGCTTTCACCACCCGCGGCTTCAAGGAAGAAGACGCCACCGTGGTCGGCAACCTGATCGCCGACATCCTCGACAATCCGGGTGATGCCGGCGTGGTTGAACGCGTCAAGGTGGAAGTGAAGAAGCTGACCGACAAGTACCCGGTCTACGCAGCGTAAATTCCACGGCAACGGCGCCCACATGAAATGTCCCTTCTGCCAGCATGAAGATACCCAGGTCCTCGATACCCGCGTATCGGAGGAGGGCGATTCAATCCGGCGCCGGCGCCGCTGCGCCAAGTGCGACAAGCGCTTCACCACCAAGGAACGGATCGAACTGTCGATGCCGATCATCGTCAAGAAGAATGGCAGCCGCACCGAGTACGCCTCGGCCAAGCTGCGCGGTTCGCTGATGCTGGCGCTGCGCAAGCGGCCCATTTCGGCCGAGGCGATCGATACGGCCATCGCATCGATCGAAGAAAAGCTGCTCACCAGCGGCCAGCGCGAAGTTGAAACCGGCTACGTGGGCGAACTGGTGATGGCCGAACTGAAACGGCTCGATAAAATCGCCTACATCCGCTTCGCTTCCGTCTACAAGAATTTCGAGGACCTGGCCGAATTCCAGGATGCCATTGCCGAAGTCGGGCAAGAGCGCAAACCCCGCAAATAAGTCCCCGCACACTGTTGATCCACCTCAGCGAGGGCTTTGTCACGCCTGCTAACTTGGCCATCAAGCGATCCAGATCAATGCACGCCTAGCGCACCCGGCTAGTGCATGACTGCCGCGCGTTCAACGTTGCGGAGGCTCTGGTGCATGCTCGATTGTCCGACGGTTTCACGCTCATCGAAGTGCTGGTGGCCATCCTGGTGCTGGTCATCGGCGTGGTGGGCGCGGCCGGCGTGCAGGTCGCCGCGCTGCGCACGCGCCACCTTACCGGGCTGATGTCCGGCGGCGTGCAGCTGGCCGGCGCGCTGGCTGACCGCATGCGCGCCAACAGCGCGCAAATGGCCGCAGGCGACGCCGCCAATCCCTACCTGCAGCTGGAATACGACGCCGCCAGCGGCGCACCCGCGCCGGCTGGCGTCATGTGTTTTGGCGGCGCCGCTTGCAGCAGCGCGCAGCTGGCCGCGTTCGACCTGTACGAGGTCAAGCAGGCGCTGTTTTCCGACTTCCCCGGCGCCCGCGTGGCGGTGTGCCGCGACACCGCCGAAAGCGCGACCCTGGCCTGGGAGTGCGCCGGCGCGGCCAACGCGCCCATCGTCATCAAGCTGGGCTGGCGCGACCGGCGCGCCGATCCATCCCTGCCGGTCAAGCCTTCGGTGGCACTGGTGGTTGCCGGGGCATTTCCATGAGCCGCATGCGCCAGCGTGGGCTGACCGTCGTCGAACTGCTGATCGCGGCCACGCTCGGGCTGCTGGTGGTGCTGATGGCGGCAACCATGCTGGTGGCGTCGAACGCGGCATTCGTGGCACAGGCCGAGGCGGCCGGCGTCGACGATGCGGGCCGCTTCGCGCTGGCGGTCATCGAACGCGCCGCGCGCCAGAGCGCCTTCATCGACTGGGAGCGCGAGGATGTGGCCGCCGGCATCGACCCGGCCGCGCCGCCGGCGGTGCGCGGCCTCGACGCCGCCTCGCTGTCGTCAAGCAGCGCGGCGCTGGCAGATCCGCGTCCGCCGGCCGTCAACGGCAGCGACGTGCTGGCGCTGCGTTTTGCCGGTTCGGGCGCCGGCGACGGCGATGGCAGCGCCACCACCTGCGCTGGATTTTCGGTCGGCGCGGGGCAGGATGGCTGGAGCATTTTTTACGTTGGCGCGGGCTCGGGCGGCGAACCCGAACTGCGCTGCAAATTCCGTGGGGCCAACAACTGGAGCGCCGAGGCGGTCATCGGCGGCATCGATTCCTTCCAGGTCTTGTACGGACTCGATACCGACGCCGTGCCGGACGGCGTGGCCAACGTCTACCTGAGCGCCAGCGAGGTCAATGCGCGCGAGGATACGCTGGCCATCGAGGGCGCCAGCGAGCAGGAACGCCAGCGCGAGCGGCAGCGCAAAAGCTGGTGGAAGCGGGTGGCCAGCATCAAGGTGTCGCTGGTGGTGCATGGCGCCAGGCAGTCGCACCAGGTCGGCGGGCCGGCGCTGTACATGCTGTTCGGCGCCGGTTACAACAATGGCGCCGACGCCGGCACGCGCGTCAAGCGGGCCGACATGAGTCCGGCGCTGACGCAGCGCGAGCGCCGCATGTTCTCTTCCACCATTTTACTACGCAACCCATTGAGGCCGTCTCCATGAACCATCATTCTGCCCGCTTGCACCGGCAGCGCGGTGCGGCGCTGCTGGTGGCGCTGTGCGTGATGCTGGTGCTGCTGCTGCTCGGGGTATCGGCCGCACGCAGCGCCATCCACGCCGAAAAGTCCGCGCGCGGCGAGCGTGACCGCATGGTGGCGCTCAATGCAGCCGAAGCCGCGCTGGCCGACGCCGAGCGCGATATCGAAGGCGGCAACGCGCCCGGCTCGGCACGCGCCAGCCTGTTTGCGCATGGCAGCGCCGCCGGCTTTGTTGACGGTTGCGGCGCCGGCACGGCCAACCTGGGCCTGTGCCTTCGCGCCGGGCCCGGCGCCGTACCGGCATGGCAGCGCGCCAGACTGGCCGATGCCGCGGGCGAACGCAGCATCGAATACGGCCGCTTTACCGGCGCCATGCTGCCATTCGGGCAGGGTACGCTGCCGGCCAGGCGTCCGCGCTATATTATCGAACTGATGCCGTATGCGCGCGCCGGCGAGGATGCCGGACAGCGGACCGGTAACTTCTATCGCGTCACGGCGATCGGCTTCGGCGCCAGCGACACCACCCGGGTGGTGCTGCAAACGTATTACCTGAAGGCGGCGCCGGCCGGGGAGGCGCAATGAAGGCGGCCTGGCTTTGTGCGCTGATGTTTGCCGCCACGGCTGCCGCCGCGCCGCCGCTGGAAGTACCGTACGGGCAGCTGCGGCAGGCGCCGTATCCGCCCAATTTCTTGCTGAACCTGGCGCTGACGGTAGACGATGCTGGCGCAGCCTATCGCGACAAATACGCATCCGGGGTGGACTATGCCGGCTACTTCGACCCGGGCCTGTGCTACAGCTACCCGCTCAAGAGTGCCGGCAACGCGCCGCAGCAGCCCGACCTCGATCCGCGCACCGGCTATTTTTCACCGCTCAAGGCGGCCGACGCGCGCCACGGCTGTGGCGGCGACTCCTTCAGCGGCAACCTGATGAACTGGGCGAGCGCATCCACGCTCGACCTGCTGCGCTACGGGCTGACCGGCGGCGACCGCGTCATCGACGAAAAGGGCCTGACGGTGCTGCAGCGCGCCTGGCTTCCCGACGGCGCGGCGCATGCCGATTTCTACGCGCATCCCGTGTATTTTCCGCGCAAGTGGATAGGTGCTGCCGACGCCGCAGCAGCAACGCCGTTTCGCGCCGGGACCCTGTTCATCGTTTCGTGCCGCAACCGGATCCTGTTCAGCGCCACCAGCAAAGGCAGCAGTTGCGATGCGCCGCGTTTCGGGGCCGGTAACAAGCGCCTGGTGTCCGACAAATACTTCGGCGAATTCAATGTCCGGGTCAGCGTGTGCGGGGCCACCGACAGCGCGGCCCGGCCGGGCCTGTGCCAGTCTTACGGCAGCGCGTTCAAGCCGCAGGGCGCCATGCAGCAGGCGGCGCCGGGCATGCGGATCGGGGTCATGTCCTATCTGAGCGCATCGACAGAGCCGGCGCCGTACGGCGGGGCGTTGCGCGTCGCCCTAGGCGACATTGGCGCCGAATTCGAGCCGGCTTCCGGCGTGGCGCGCACACCCGGTGCGATCGATGTGGTCAACCGGCTTGGGCGCAGCAACCCGGCGCGAACTGGCTCCTACGCGGTCGGCGATCCGGGGGCGGAGCTGTACTACGAAGCGCTGCGCTATTTGCAGGCGCGCCCGCCCAGCGTTGCCGCGCCCGGCGCCACCGACGATGGCCTGCCGGTGGCCGACAGCCGTGCCGATCCGGTGCTGGCCGCATGCCAGCGCAACATCATCGCCACCATCGGGCACCCCGCCTTTGCCGGGGACCGCACCGTGCCGGGCAATACGCTGGCGCTGGCGGGGGATACGGCGCGCGACGCCGACACTTTCGCCGGGCCGCGCTTTGACGTCATGCAGGCGGCGCGCCGGGTTGGCGAGTTCGAGGCCGACCCTGCGCGCAAGCTCGGCAACCCGGCCCCGCGCGCCGACCTGCTGCACCTCGACACACTGGGCGACGGCGCGGGCAGTTTCTATCTGGCGGGCGCGGCGTACTGGGCGCACGTCAATCCAGTGCGGCCCGACAAGGCCATCAAGGTCGATTCGTTCTCGCTCGAGCTCGGGGCCGGCGCAAAAGCGGGCAGCAGCGCCCTGTACCTGGCGGCCAAGTACGGCGCGTTCGACGACCGCAACGCCGACGGCAACCCGTTCATCAACAGCGGCGAATGGAGCCAGGACGGCGCCGTGCCGACCCACTTTTATCCCGCGCTCCGGCCGCAAGCGGTGGCCGACGCCGTACGCGCGCTGTTTGCCGGCGCCGGGCCGCTGCGCGCCGAGATTGCAGGGCCGGCGGCATTGTGGCGCACCAGGGAGGAGGCGTTCATCATCCAGACCAGCGCCGGGCGCGCCAGCGTGCGCCGGCACGCGCTGGCTGTCAGCGCCGATGGCGATGTCAGCATCGCCGCCAACGCCGCATGGGACGCGGCCGAACGCCTGGCGGGCAAGCCCGAGGCACGAAAAATCTACACCCTCGCCGACGGCGCCGTTCCGGCCACGCTACCCTTCGATTGGGCCAGTCTTCCAGCCGGGCTGCGCAAATTGCTGGACGCCGACGGCAGGGGCGAAGCACGCACCGCCTACCTGCGCGGCGAGCGGCGCCGCGAGCTGGGGCAATCGGGCGGCTGGTTCCGCAAGCGCGACGGCGTGCTGGGCGACGTCGTCCATAGTGTTCCGTTGATCGTCGGCGCGCCTCCCGCATCGGTGACCGGCGACGGGCATGAGGCCTATCGCAAACAGGCTGGCGGGCGAGGCACGACCGTGTACGTGGGCGCCAACGACGGCATGCTGCATGCGTTTGCCGCCGCCGACGGCGCGGAACTGTTCGCGTATGTGCCGCGCGCATTGGTGGCGGCGCTGGCCGGCTCGGCCGACCCCGCGTTCCTCGCCCGGCCGTTCGTGGATGGCAGCGCCGGGCAGGGCGATGCACTGATCAACGGGCGCTGGCGCACGGTGCTGGTGTCGGGCATGGGCATGGGAGCGCGCGGCGTGTTCGCGCTCGATATCAGCGCGCCTGCCGCCTTTGACCAGGGCATGGGGGCGCTGTGGGAGTTCACCGACAAGGACGATCCGGCGATCGGCTTCGTGCACGCCGCGCCGCAGATCGTCAAACTCAATACGGCACCGCCGGGCAAGCTGCCCGTGTATCGCTATTTCGCGATTGTTCCGAGTGCCATCAACAGCCTGGCGGCCGACGGCAACGGTGCGCTGTTCCTGCTCGCGCTCGACAAACCTGCCGCGCAAAAGTGGCAGGCCGGGGTCAATTACTACCGGATCGCCACCACTGGGGCCAACGCCGCGCAGCCGAATGCCTTGTCGGCGCCTGGCCTGGTAACTGCCGCCGACGGCAGCGCCACCCTTGCCTATGCCGGAGACTTGCAGGGCAGGCTGTGGCGCTTCGACCTGGCCGCCACGAGCGCGCGGCTGCTGTTCAGCGCGCGCGACGACAACGGACGCGCCCAGCCCATCGTGCATGCCCCCAAACCCGTGTTCGCCCCGGGCGGCGGCTACCTGGTCCTGTTCGGCACCGGCAAACTGATCGAACAGGCCGACCTGCTGCCTGCATCGTTTTCACCACAGTCGATGTACGCCATCCACGACAGGCTAAAGGACCCGGTCGGCTCGCGCAACGCACTGGCCAGGCGCACGCTCTCCGGCACGGCCAGCTATGCGGTCGCGGGCGAGCGCATCGACTATTTCGCGCCCGATGCCAAGCGGGGCTGGTATGCCGACTTTCCCAACAGCGGCGGCGACGGCGAACGCGCCGCCGCCAGTCCTGCGACCTTTGGCGGCACGGTCCTCTTCGATACCGTGCTGCCCGGCGCCGACCCGTGCGCGCGGCCGGGCGCACGACTGTACGTGCTCGACGCCCTCAACGGGATGGTGGCCGGCGCCGATGGCGCGTCCGGTCCGGCCTTTGTGACGGGCGAACGCGCAGCATCAAGCGACTTGCTGCCGGCCTTGCTGATGGAGTTGAGCGTCGCGACCGGCCAGCGCGATGCCACCGGCTCCGCCACGGCTACCCGCAGCTTCACCGTCATACGCGGCGCCGCGGCCAAGGGAGCGGCGAGCAAGGCGCACAAGGTCAGTGTGCGCTTTGCCGCCCGGCGGATGGGCTGGCGCGAAGTCGCCAACTGGCAGGAACTGCACGACGCCGCCACCAAATGAACCAGGAGAAGACCCGATGAAACGCCACGCCGCATTCACGCTTGTTGAACTGATGATCGTCCTGGTGATCGTGGCGATCCTCGCTGCGCTTTCCTATCCGGCCTATACGGCATACATGATCAAGACGCGCCGGGCCGAGGCGCAGGTCGCGCTGCTCGAAGCCATGCAGCACCAGGAACGCTACTTCAGCCTGCACAATACCTACCTGGCCTTTTCGGCCGACTCCAGCGGGGACGACGAGCTGCGCTTTCCGTGGTGGCTGGGCGCGAACCCGCTGCGCAGCGCCTATGAGCTCAGCGGCGGCGCCTGCAAGGACCTGACGCTGCAGTCCTGCATCGAACTGCGCGCGGTGCCGGGCACGAGCCGTGTAGATCCGAAGTTTCGCGACGCCGACTGCGAAACGCTGACCCTGAACAGCGCCGGCGAGCATGGCGCAGGCGGCAAGCAGACCGGATGCTGGCCATGAGCCGCGGCTTTTCGCTGATCGAGCTGCTGGTGGTGCTGTCGATCGCCGCAGTGCTGATCGCGCTGGCGGCGCCGGACATGCGCGAGCTGATCAAGCGGCGCCGGCTCGACAGTGCCGTGACCGACCTGTATGGCGCCATCGACCTGGCGCGCGCGCAAGCCATCGCGCGCGGCAGCCGGGTGCAGCTGGTGCCGCTGGAGCCGGCCGGGGCCAACTGGAGCGCGGGCTGGGTGGTGTTTGTGGACGCCAACGGCGACCGTCGTCCCGGCCCGGCCGAGGAAGTCATCGCCAGCCATGGACCACTGGCGGAAGGCATCGTCATCAGTTTCAATTTCACCAGCAACAAGCTGCCCTACTATATTGCCTACAACGGTGCGGGGCGCAGCTGCAGCGACGCCACCAGCATGGCGGCGCGCTGGGGCACGCTGTCGCTGCACCAGGACGGGCAGATCCGCCGCATCCGCATCAATATGCTGGGCCGGGCGCGCGTGTGCAACCCCGAGCGCGAACCCGAAACCTGCGCCGGCCCCGAGTAGGTCTCGGCGGGGAGGGCGGTCTTGGCGTAAAATTCGGGACAGCGACCACTGTTCCTGGATTCCCGTGCTTATACAAAACGACTCGGAAGGCATGCAGCTCGCCCTGGAATGGGCAGCGCGAGGCATTTACACGACCACACCCAATCCACGCGTTGGCTGCGTGATCGTGCGCGATGGCCAGGTCATCGGTGCCGGGCACACGCAGCCGGCGGGCCAGGCACACGCTGAAGTCCAGGCGCTGCGCGATGCCGCCGCGAACGGCCACGACGTGCGCGGCGCCACCGCCTACGTCACCCTTGAACCGTGCAATCACTACGGCCGTACACCGCCGTGCTCCGGGGCGCTGGTCGCTGCTGGACTGGGGCGCGTGGTTGCGGCCATGCTTGATCCGAATCCGCTGGTGGCGGGGCAGGGCTTGGCCACGCTGCAGGCGGCCGGGATTGACGCCTCATCCGGCCTCATGGCGGACCAGGCCTACGAAATGAACATCGGTTTTTTTTCGCGCATGCAGCGGGGCCGCCCGTGGGTACGCATGAAGACGGCGGCCAGCCTGGACGGCATGACGGCGCTGCACAATGGCCAAAGCCAGTGGATCACCGGCGAGCAGGCGCGCGCCGACGGTCACGCCTGGCGCGCGCGCGCCTGTGCGATCCTGACCGGGATCGGCACGGTCAAGGCCGACGATCCGCAACTGAACGTGCGGGCGGTCGACACGCCACGCCAGCCGCGCCGCATCATCGTCGACAGCAAGCTTGAGATAGCGCTTGATGCCCGCGTGCTCCGGGGCGCTGCCAGCTGGATCGTCTGTGCCACGTCCGAGCCTGAAAAGGAAGCGGCGCTGCGCTCGGCCGGGCACGACGTGATCGTGCTGCCCAACGCCGCCGGCAAGGTCGACCTGGCCGCGCTGATGCTGGAGCTGGGCCGGCGCGAGATCAACGAACTGCACGTGGAAGCCGGATCGAAGCTGAACGGCTCGCTGATCCGCGAAGGCTGCGTCGACGAGCTGCTGGTGTACCTGGCGCCTTGCCTGGTCGGCGATGCGCAAGGCATGTTCGCCTTGCCCGCGCTGCAGCAGCTGGACGAGAAAGTGCGCCTGCGCTTTCATGAAGTGACACAGATCGGTGAGGACATTCGCGTCCTGGCCCGCATTACCCAACCTGAGGAATAAGCAGCATGTTTACTGGAATCGTCGCCGCTGTCGGCAAAATCAGCACCGTCAAACCGCTCGAGGGCGGCCTTGAGGCCGGCGTGCGCCTCGATATCGATGCCGGCGGCCTGCCGCTGGGCGACGTGGCCCTGGGCGACTCGATCGCGATCAACGGCGCCTGCATGACGGTGGTGGCCAGGACAGAGAGCGCGTTTAGCGTCGACGTCTCGCGCGAAAGCCTCAATTGCACGGTGGGGCTCGACGCGGTCGGTGAAGTCAACCTCGAGAAGGCGCTGACGCTGGCCGAGCGCCTGGGCGGGCACCTGGTGTCGGGCCATGTGGACGGGCTGGGCAAGGTACACAGCTTCGAGGTGATCGGCGAATCATGGGAGCTGGTGATCGATGCGCCGGGCGAGCTGGCCAAGTTCCTCGCATTCAAGGGCTCGGTCGTGATCAACGGGGTGTCGCTGACGGTGAACCGGGTCGACGACCTGGCCGACGGCGTTTGCCGCTTTTCGATCAACCTGATCCCGCACACGATTTCGGTAACCACGCTCAAGCACCTGAAGGCGGGCAGCCAGGTCAATCTCGAGATCGACCTGATCGCCCGCTACGTCGAGCGGATGCTGTCGCGTTCGGGGACATAAAAATGAATTGTCCTTCATGTCATCGATCGTTCGGATTTTGGCACTCTTTCCGCATTGTGAACCCGCTGAAGTACAAGTGTCCATCATGCGCTGCGGTGCTGACGGTTGGGCGCACCGGGAAGATGTTGCTGGTTATTGCATGCCTGCTGGGTTTGACGATCGCTGGGGTGGCGATCGTCATGGAGGAGCGCGGTGAATGGAGTAGGTATGGCACGCTGCTTTGGTTCGCCATATCGGTGCCCACGATATTGCTTCCCTTCCAGTGGATTTGCTGGAAATATGCAGTGTTCGTCCTGAAAAAATAGATCGCTACCGGCCAGCACGCGCGGTAACGGCCCTGCACGCCGTCGGTCCTGTTTCGCAAGTGAAACTAATGTGTAATGAGTGGCAAGCCCTTGAATATAAAGGATTTACTCCGTCGTGATTTTTGGTGAGGTTTCAACTGTCGACTTCTCTTACATCCCATATTTACAGGAAGTGTTAAAGTTTTAATAATCAAAGACTTAGCAGCATGGTATGATTTTTGCTATATAAAATTGCAATGTTAATTTTATAATCTCAAAAAACCTGAAAGAAGATATCATGCGCAAACTCCTCCTCGTTTCCCTGTTGCTCGCCGCAATGGGACCAGCCTCCGCTTCCGTCTGGATGATCGGCGATAACGATGGCTACGGCAAAGGTATTGCCGACAATGCTGACCATACTTTTGTTTCGCCAATCTGGGATGGCCGCAGCGCCGCCGAGATGGCCGCTACCGACGGTGCCCAGTTCACCGACACCTACAGCACCACCCACCCAGGTTACAGCCCACAGGCTGGCACCGTCGCCACCTTCACGTTCTCCGGCCTGGGCAATAGCTGGACCGTGGGCAGCATGTGGTTCGACCTGGCCGACTTCCAGGCCGGCACCTTCGGCGCTGCCGTCGTCACCTATAACGGCATCGTGCAGAACTGGGCCTTCAATGACGGCTATCCACGCACCGCCATCCACTCCTTCGACCTGACCGCCGACGTCCTGGCATCGATCAATGCGACCGGTTCGCTGATCATCAATGTCGACCGCAACGGTTCGGGCGATTTCTACGGCTTCGACTACGCGCTGCTGTCGGACCGCGCTGCTGCGGATGGCACGGACGTTCCTGAGCCAGCGTCGTTCCTGCTGCTCGGCGCTGCAATGCTCGGTATGGCTGGCGCCCGCCGCCGCAAGCAGAAGTAATCCTGCGTATTGGTGCGGACCGCCGGTCCGCACCAATCACCTGAAAATTCTCCTCAAGATCAAGCTGTTTCCTTCCCAGGAAGGCGCGTTCACGCCGCCATCTATCAATACTCCGTTATTTCCCAGTTCGTCGAAGTCCGCCATCCAGAACAGGAAGATTCGGTTTCTTCTTCCATTTATGCCTCATACTTTGTCGCAGTAATCGGGGCCACAGGGTAGCGCCTCAATTAAATCTTACGGAGGAATAATGAAGGATAAGGAAATTATTGAAGGCGCCTATGCAGACGCATTAGGTGCGCTGTACAGCGTCATGCGGACCTCATACCTGCTTGCGAGCGGAGATAAGGACTCCGAGAAGCAAGCCGACGAAGCGTTCAAGGCCGGGCTGCATCTCGCCAGACGGGTTCGTGATCAGGCGCTGCGATTGGTCGGATAAGGGAAGTACATCGGGGACGGTCTTCAGAATTTCTGGCTGAAGACCACGCCCACATAGCGCAGGCAATCCTCGACCCTGCGGCGCTGGTCGGCCCCGAGCTCGGCCAGCGGAAAGTAGCGATACGCCGAGTGCTCGGAGCTGAGCCGGATCTCGCCGGCCGGCAGCGTGCAGCGAAAAATGAAACACTGCGAATTGTAGGCATTGATGTAGTACACCCCGGTCAGGTGCCCGACCTGCACCTCCAGCCCCAGCTCCTCCATGCATTCGCGGCGCACGCATTCGTGGATGGTCTCGCCGCGGTCCATGGCGCCGCCGGGAAGGCCCCAGCCCATTGCGCCGTAGGTTGCCTTCAGCATCAATACTTCGCCGCGATCATTGGTGATCACCGCGTGGGCGCCAAGCCGGTACTGGTCATCGAATCCCATTACTTCGTTTCCGGGTACAGCACCAGCTGCACGTAGTTCTTCATGTCGAAGTAACGGCGCGCGCTCGCTTTCAGGTCGTCCGTGGTCAGTGCATTGACGTTCTTTTCATACTCCAGGACGTGGTTCAGATCGTCGCCCTGCAACAGCGAATTTTGCAGGTAGCCCAGCCAGAATCCGTTCTCGCGCAGCGCCTTCTGTTGGTTCTGCAGCCAGTTCTGCTTGACCTTGTTCAATTCCGCCACGGTCGGGCCGTCGGTCTTCATGCGTTCGATTTCCGCCATCAAGGCGGCAATCACCTTGTCGACGTTGGCCGGGCCGGTAGGCAAGGTGACGCTGACCATGTAGCGCTGCGTGGGAACGCGCGCCATGCTGTTGCTCAGCCCACCGCCATAAATCAGCGCCAGCTTTTCGCGCAGGACTTCGACGACCCGCAGGTTCATCACCTCGATCAGCGCGCCGATGCGCAGCGCTTCGGCCTGCGAATACCTGGCTTCACCGCTGAAGTTGATCGAGATATTGCTCTTCGCTTCGGTCCCGCTGTGCAGCTCCTTCTTGACCACGCCGGACACCGGAACCAGGCCGAGATTGCGGTAGCCGGCCTTGATCTCCGGCGTCGGCAGGCTGCCCAGGTAAGTGGCAATCAGGGGCTTGACCTTGGCGATGTCGAAACTGCCCACCATGATGAAAGTAAAGCCTTTGAGACTGGCGAAACGCTCGCGGTAGATCGCAATCATGCGGTCGAGATCGAGCTTGCTGAAGTCTTCCGGGCGCGGCACGCGCGAAACACGCGGGTGGTTGTTGTACAAGGTAGTGACCAGCGCATCCTGGAAGATCGCGTCGGGCTGGGTCATGGTATTGCGGGTCGACTCGATCTGCTTGCCCAGATAGGACTGGTACAGGTCCTGGTCGCGCCTTACCGCCGTGAGCTTCAGGTACAGCAGCTGCAGCATGGTTTCGAGGTCAGCGCTGCCGCTGTTGCCGCCCACCGAGTCCACGTAGGTGCTGAAACCGGCGCTGACCGTGGCCGTCTTCCCGGCCATCATTTTGCGCAGGTCGGTCGGCGAATACTCGCCGGCGCCCATCGCCGCTACGACCGAACTGGCATAGCGCGCGTTGAGGATGTCGGCGTCGCCATACAGCGACTGTCCGCCGAAGCGGCTGGCACTGATTGCCACCTGGTCGTTGCGGAAGTCGGTCGGCTTGAGCACCACCTCGAGGCCGTTCGACAGCGTCAGGGTTGTGAGGCCTAGCAGTTTGTCATGCGTTTCGCCGACTATTTTTCCAGGCGCTGGCGGCTTTTCCATCAGGCTGGCGGCCAGGGCTTTTTCTTCGTGCTCGGTGACCGCGATTTTTTCGGCAGTACTGAACGCGGCCAGCAGCTGGGCGCTGGTCGGCGTTGGCACCTCCGAATTGCTCGCGCCCATGTACACCACCAGCTTGGGCGAAGCGAGCGGGATGGTCTCGCGCGCGTAGCGGTTTACTTCGTCGAGCGTGATGCCAGGGAAAACCTCCTTCGTGTACGCGTATTCGACCTCGATTCCGGGGATGCTTTCCTGTTCCAGGAAGTTGCGGATAAATTCGCCCACCTGGTCGGCCGAATCGGTCTTGTCACGCTCGATGTAGGCGCGTTCGAGCTGGCGCAGGATGCTTTTCTTGGCGCGTTCCAGTTCGGCGGCGCTGAAGCCAAATTTGCTGGCGCGCGCGTTTTCCTGTACCAGCGCGTCGATGGCCGGACCGGCGCCGCCTTTTCCCAGCGACGCCGAGGCGCTATAGGCTTCGTAGTGCGCGGTCAGGTTCGAGACCGAACTGCTGGCGCCCATGAAGGGCGGATTGGCCTGCTGCGCCAGTTCCTGCAGGCGCTGGTTGAGCATGGTGGTAAACAGCGAGCCCACCAGGTCGGCGCGGTAGCCGCCATAGGTGATGCTTTCCTTGACCGGCCGGACCGGGTAGCGGATCAGCAGCGCATTGCCGTTCGCTTCCTTGTCGGTGATGACCAGCGCTTCGGTCTCGGCGCGCGGCGAAATCGGCGCCTGGAAGTGGGCGCGCGGTTTGTTCGGGTTCTTCAGGTCGGAGAAATGCTGCTCGACCAGGCGTTTGGCTTCGCGCGGGTCAAGGTCGCCCACCACCACCACCGCCATCAGGTCGGGGCGGTACCAGTCCTTGTAAAAACGCCGCAGCGCGTCTGGCGAGCCGCTCTTGATCACCGCCTCCTGGCCGATCGGCAGCCGCTGCGCATAGCGCGAACCGTTGAAGATTTTCGGCAGCAGGATCTTGTCCATGCGGTCGCGCGCGCCTTTGCCCAGGCGCGCTTCCTCGAGCACCACGGGACGCTCCTGTTCGATGTCGCCGCTGTTCAGCGACAGGCCGCCGGCCCAGTCGCGCAGTACCTGGAAGGCCTTGTGGACATGCTCGCGCTTGCTCGTCGGGACCGGCAGGATGTAGACCGTTTCGTCGAAGCTGGTATAGGCGTTCAGGTCGGCGCCGAACTGCACGCCGATCGATTCGAGGTAGGACACCAGTTCCTGCTTCTTGAAGTGGGTCGAACCGTTGAAAGCCATATGTTCAACCAGGTGCGCCATGCCTTGCTGGTCGTCGTCCTCGAGGATGGAGCCGGCCTTGACCACCAGGCGCAGTTCCAGCTTTTTCTCGGGCTTGCCGTTCTTTTGCAGGTAGTAGGTCAGGCCGTTGGGCAGTTTTCCAACCATGACCCGCGGCGAGACAGGCAGCGGCCTGGCCGGATCGGTGCCGGCGAAGACAAAGGCGCTGCACAGGCTGGTGCAAAGAAGGACGAAGGCAAGGGGCTTGAACATGGGCTTTTCATGAGGAAAAAATCAAGCTCGAATTCTACCCCGCGCCGGGCGGCAGGCGCAGTAATTGTGCTGCGCCGCTCAACATGCGGCCCATCTCGTCGGGCGGCACCGCGCGGCTGAACAAATAGCCCTGGACTTCGTCGCAGCCGATCGCGCTCAGAAAGGCCAGCTGGCCCTCGGTCTCGACCCCTTCGGCGATGACCACCAGCGACAGGCCGTGCGCCAGCGCGATGGTGGCCTGGGCAATGGCGGCGCTGCGCGGTTCGGTGGTGATATTGCGCACAAAGGTCTGGTCGATCTTCAGCTTGTCGAGCATGAAGCGCGACAGGTAGCCGAGCGAGGAGTAGCCGGTGCCGAAGTCGTCGAGCGAGATCGATACGCCCATTTCGGTGAGCGCGGCCAGCTGGGCGGCGGTCGCTTCGCTGTCGTGCATCATCACGCTCTCGGTCAGTTCCACTTCGAGGTAGCGCGCTTCGAGGCCGCTTTCGCGCAGCGCGTCGGCCACTACCGACGGCACCGTGCCGGCAATGAACTGGTGCGCCGAGACGTTGACGGCGACCCGCAGCGGCGGCAGGCCGGCGTCCTGCCAGGCCTTGTTCTGCAGGCAGGCCTGGCGGATCACCCAGTTCCCGATCGGCAGGATCATGCCGGTATCTTCGGCCAGGGCGATGAAGTCGCCGGGGGCGACCTGGCCCAGTTCCGGGCTGCGCCAGCGCAGCAGCGCTTCCATGCTGCAGATGCGGCCGTCCGGTATGGACACCTGCGGCTGGTAGTTGAGCGACAGTTCGCCGCGTTCGATGGCGCGCCGCAAATGGGTTTCCAGCGACATCCAGCGCAGCGCATGGGCGTTCATTTCGCCCTTGAAGAAGCGAAAGCCGTTGCGCCCCGTGTCCTTCATGTGCGACAGCGCCACGTCGGCCGCCTTGAGCAGCTCGCTGGGATTGGCGCCGTCGCGCGGGTAGATGCTGATGCCCACGCTGGCGGTGACGATCAGGTCGTGTCCGCCCACCTGCACCGGGCGCGAAATCTCCTCGATCAAACGGCGCGCGGTGCCGATGACGACGTCCGAATCGAGGCAGTCGGTCAGCAGCAGCACGAATTCGTCGCCGCCCAGGTGGGCCAGCACGTCGAAGGGGCCGGCCAACAGGCCAACCCGGCGCGCCATTTCCTGCAGCATGGCGTCGCCTGTTTCGTGGCCCAAGCTATCGTTGATGCGCTGCAGGCGGTCCAGGTTAAACAGCAGCAGGGCGATCTGGCGCTCGCCGTGGCGCGCCGCGCTGATGGCCTGGCGCGTGCGCTCGGCCAGCACCGCGCGGTTCGGCAGCAGGGTCAGGGGATCGTGGTGGCTGAGGAAGTCGACCTGGTGGTGGGCGGCGCGCAGCGCGCTGACATCGCTCGACACCGAGACGTAGGCGCTGACGGCGCCGTCGGCGCCGTGCACCGCGTCGATGGCGATCCGCTCCGGATAGACCTGGCCATTCTTGCGGCGGTTCCAGATCTCGCCGCGCCACTGACCGGTCGCCGCCAGGCTGGCCCAGATGGCGCCGTAAAAAGCGGCGTCATGGCGTCCCGACACCAGCAGGCGCGGGTTGCGTCCCATGACTTCCGGTTCGCTGTAGCCGGTCACGAGCTGGAAAGCGGCGTTGACGCCGATGATGGCGCCGTTGGCGTCGGTCATCATGATGCTTTCCTGGGTGCTCTCGAAGATGCGGGCCGATAGGCGCATGCGCTGCTCGCTCTCGGCCAGGGCGGCGGCGGCGCGCTGGCGTGCCAGTTCGCCGTCGGCCACCAGACGCTGCAGACCGGCCAGGCGCGCGCCGAGCAGGGCCGCCAGTTCGGCGGCCAGCGCCGGGCTGGCATCGGCATGCCGCTCGAGCAGCGCGGACAAGTCCTGTCCGGCCGCGTCCAGTGCGCGGCTGAGCGGGCTGACGGGCGCGGCCTCGGACATCAGGCGGGCGCCACGGGCAGGCGTAGGGCGGGCGTCATTACATACATGGAGGGCTCCGGGAACTGGTCACACGATGATACGGCGCGGGCGGCGCGTTTGTAGCATGTTAAATCCGAAAACTTTACATTTTTAACGATTATGGCATCGTTCGTTTCCATTTTGCAACGAAAGATATTGAACAGCCTACGGCCCGAAGCAGCCCTCGACATGTTAGCTAAGTTGAAGTCTGGTAAATCCTTTAAAATAGCGGATCGCGTCCCAGCACCGTATTAAAGGAAACTGCATGTCCATATCCAGCACCCAGGAAATCGTTGCCGAACTGCGCGCAGGACGCATGGTCATTCTGGTCGATGAAGAAGATCGCGAGAATGAAGGCGACCTGGTGCTTGCCGCCGATTTCGTGACTCCGGAAGCGATCAACTTCATGGTCAAGCACGCGCGCGGCCTGGTCTGCCTGACCCTGACCGAAGAGCGCTGCAAGCTGCTCAAGCTGCCGATGATGACGACCAGTAATGGCACCTCCTTCGGCACCAATTTCACCGTCTCGATCGAGGCCGCCGAAGGCGTCACGACCGGAATTTCGGCGGCCGACCGCGCCCGCACCATCCAGGTTGCCGTGGCCAAGGACGCCGTCGCTGGCGACATCGTCCAGCCGGGCCATATTTTCCCGCTCAAGGCCCAGCGCGGCGGCGTGCTGATGCGCGCAGGGCATACCGAAGCGGGCTGCGACCTGACTGAAATGGCCGGGCTGACACCGGCCTCGGTGATCTGCGAGATCATGAAGGACGACGGCAGCATGGCGCGCCTGCCGGACCTGCTCGAGTTTGCCAAGGAACATAATCTGAAGATCGGCACCATCGCCGACCTGATCCACTATCGCAGCGAAAACGAATGCCTGGTCGAGCGCATCGCCGAGCGGCCGATGAACACCGTGTATGGCGACTTCCGCCTGATCGCTTTCCGCGACAAGCCGAGCGGCTCGGCCCACCTGGCCATGGTGCACGGCGAGCTCACGCCCAAGCTTGAATCGCTGGTGCGGGTGCACCAGCCGGTCTCGATCCTGGACCTGCTCGAAACGCGCGCGACCACCCACTCGTGGACCATGACGTCGTCGATGAAGGCGATCAAGGAGTCCGAGCGCGGCGTGATCGTGCTGCTCAATTGCGGCGAAACGGCCGACCAGCTGTTCGCCCAGTTCAGCGCGCTGGACGCACCGGAAACCCGGCCCCAGGCGCGCGCGGCCAGCATGGACCTGCGCACCTACGGCATCGGCGCCCAGATCCTGAAGGACCTCGGCGTGGGCAAGATGCAGTTGCTGGCCAGCCCGCGCAAGATGCCGTCGATGACAGGTTTCGACCTGGAAGTGACCGGATACATGGCCAAGCCAGCCGCCTGAAGTACACTAGACCTATCAATAAACCATACAGAAGAGGGCACGCCATGACCGTAGGAACCTATGAAAGCAATCTGACCGGCGCAGGACTGCGCATTGGCATCGTCCAGGCGCGCTTTAACGCCGACGTCGGCCACGGACTGCTGTCGTCCTGCCTGGCAGAGCTCAAGCACCTGGGCGTGTCGGACGAAGACGTGCTGCACGTGACCGTGCCGGGCGCGCTGGAAATCCCGCTGGCGCTGCAAAAAATGGCAGAGACCCAGCAGTTCGACGCCCTGATCGCGCTTGGCGCCGTCATCCGCGGCGAGACCTACCATTTCGAGCTGGTGTCGAACGAATCGGGCGCGGGCATCACCCGGGTCGGCCTCGACTTCGGCATATCGATCGCCAACGCGGTACTGACCACCGAGAACGACGAGCAGGCCGAAGCGCGCATGGCAGAGAAGGGCGCCGATGCGGCGCGCGTGGCCGTCGAGATGGCCAACCTCTTGATCGCGCTCGAAGAACTGCAAGCCGACGAAGATTAAGCTCCTACGCACTACAGAAGAACGGTACATCATGACATTAGAAAAAAGTTTGCACGCCAATCCGAGCAAGAACCGCACCCCGCGCCACCGCGCGCGCGAGTTCGCCTTGCAGGGGCTGTACCAGTGGCTGCTCAATAACGAGGATGCGGCCACGGTCGTGAATCACATCCGCGCCGCGCACGGCTTCGAAAAGGCCGACGCCGACCACTTCGCGGTGCTGCTGTACGGCGCGATCAAGGATTCGGTGGCGCTGCGCGAGTCGTTCGCACCGCTGATCGATCGCGGCGTGGCCGAACTGTCCCCGATCGAGCACGCGGTGCTGCTGATCGGCGCTTTCGAGCTGAAGAACAGCCTGGACATCCCTTACCGCGTCGTCATCAACGAAGCGGTCGAGCTGACCAAGTCGTTCGGCGGTATCGACGGTCACAAGTACGTCAACGGCGTGCTCGACAAACTGGCGCCGAAGCTGCGCGCCGACGAAGTGGCGGCCGATACGCGCCGTTAAACCGCGCTGTGCCGTCAAGAGCCGCCCCGCACTGTGCCGGGCGGCTTTTTTACGGTCATAGTGCATTCGAATCCAGGTCAGACCTGAAATCGCGAGTCAGGTCAGACCTAAAATATGCGAGTCAGGTCAGACCTGAAATCTGCGAGTCAGGTCTGACCTGGGTGGGGGACGAAAAAAAAGCCACCGCGAGGTGGCTTTCTTGTTTCTGGGTATTTCGGACCAACGTGACCGGCCATTTCGGCCCATCGTGACCGGCGATTT
>JAZKCA010000031.1:0-140260 GCA_040388275.1 Pseudomonadota bacterium | reverse complement strand
AAAGCCGACAATTATAGCGCGCTATGCCGCGCAGCAGCAAGCGTTAATGACAACAAGGGCGCGCACATCGGGAAGAATCGAGCATTATCGCCGATTTCGGCCCCGACCGCCAACTGCTTCTCGGCTCGGGTGCGGGAAAAGTAATGCTTTGGCCACGATTTTGACCGATACTGCCTGCTTTCCCGCTTTCCACAACGTTCTCAATGTCCACGCCACACAAGAACAAGACTTTCGCCACCTTCCTCGCCCTGCTCCTGGGAGCCGTTGGCGCCCACCGCTTCTACCTGCGCGGCAGCGTGGACCGGCTGGGGCTGATCCATGTGACTTGCCTGCCGATCGCCGGCCTGGTGTACGGGCTGGCGCCGCACGCGGACTGGTTTTACCAGGCGCTGCCGATCATGGTGTCGGCCGTGCTGGGCTTCATCGAGGCGCTGGTGATCGGCACCACGGCGGACGAGAAGTTCGATGCCGCCTTCAATGCCGGGTCGGGCCGCAAGTCGGACTCGAGCTGGGTGGTGGCACTGCTGCTGGTGGTGACGATGATGGTCGGTTCGATCGGACTGATCTTTACCATGTCGCGCTTGTTCGCGCTGCTGTACACCGGCGGGATGGACGGTTAAGAAACAATTACCCCGTCGTCCTCGCGCACGCGAGGACGACGGCAAAAAAAGGGTGCTAAGTAACGCGCAGGCGAAAAAAAGGGGCGCCAAGCGCCCCCCCCCCTTTTTCATATCACCACGGCTTAATGCGCGTGGCGGCGGCTGTCCACATCCTGACGCGCACGCGTTTGCTTCAGGTCGCGGCTCATGGCCGTGGCGCTGGCCAGGTTGCGCAGCGGCGACGGCGACGCGCCCGTGATCGGCGAACTGGCCTGCACCAGGCTCGATTCCCACGTGGAGCCAGGCGCCATCTGGATCGGGGCCGGCAAGGCATCGACCGCCGATGCCGGGATCCACGGTGCGATCTGCGCCAGCACCAGCTTGATACGCGGCTTGATCGACGGATGTCCGATGCGGCCACGCTGACCCCATGCCACCACCAGGTCGGCGCTGGTCATGCCGTCAACGTACTTGTTGGTGTACGCCACGTCATACTGCGCGCCGTGGCGATAGGCCATCATGAACTCTTCGAACAGCATCGCCAGGTCTTCGCGGGAAGCCGAGTCGCCATTGATCGAATACGCGTAGTCGTCACTGGCCACGTCGCCGCCGAAGAAACCGCCCACTTGCGCTGCCGTGTACGCCTTCTGGGTGCTGCTGGCGGTTGTGCCCTGGTACATGACCTGGCCCAGGCCCTTCATCTGGGCAGACGTCAGCGGGAACTGCACGCTCAGCATGTCCGACGGCAGGTTTTTTGCGACGATCCGGTCAACCACGTTGCGCCAGATCGACAGCCCGCCGTTGAGGATGCGCTGCGCCGGCGGGTAGAAATCGCCCGCGTGGCCCAGCTCGTGGTACATCAGGCGGCCCAGCTGGAACACCAGCTCGCCCTCAGGACGGTTGACCCGGCCGGTCGACGAGTAGCCGTCGAGTACATAGTCGTTGTTCTTGACCATGCGGCCCAGGCCCGTGAAATTGAGTTCGTCATCGAAGGAACTGCGGTAATCGGGCACCTCGGTCACGACGTCGCGCTGCTCCGGCGTGAGCCAGAGCTGGCCCGCGTCAAGGTAGATCGCGCCGGTGCCGGCGGTGTAAAAGCTTGGACGCACGTGCGAACCGAGCACGATGGTCGTCACGCCGGCCAGCAGGCGACGGAAGTCGCCATTGACATCCTGGTTGGTCAGGAAGCGTTCGAAATTCTCGCCCAGGAAATCGTGCGATACCAGCACGCGCCCCATCACTTGCGCGACGGTTGGCACGCCGCCCGCGCCGGCTTCAGCCTGCAACAGCGGCAGCGTATTCACCGGGCACAGGTTCTGGTTGTTGTCGTTCACATAGAACAGGCTGACGTCGTAGCTGCAGCGTGCCAGGACGCCTGCATACAGGCCGGCCGCACGGTACGGGTGAACCCGTGCAGTGCGTTCGAAAATATAACCGTTAGGCATCGCAGTCTGGCGGTCCACGCTGACGATCACGTCGTCGGTGTCGATCTTGCCGCTGCTGGTGGTCATGGTGGCGCGGAACTTGAGCGCAACGTCGGAGGCGCTGTCCGGCGCCTTGAACATCATCACGCGCGAGGTCGTGGTATTCATGACCACGGTCGGGCCGGCGGTCTGGGACCAGGTGATGCTGCTCAGCGTTTCACCGCTTGCCAGCAGCGGCCAGGCGCGCACCGAGGTGTCGGTGCCCGGACGCAGCGAATGGTCCACGCGCACCGTCACATAGCTGCCTGTCGGCGCCGCGCCGACGGTAATGTCGGTGGTCGCCGAGGCGGCGCTGCCGTCGGCCAGCACGGCGTCGGCGCGCAGCCTGATCACGCCGGTGGCGGAGGTTTCGATGGCCACGGTCGGGGTACGGGAGGCTGGCAGGGTCACGCTTGGGCCGCTGACCTGGGTCCAAGTGACGCTGTTCAGCGGAGCGCCGCACGAAAGCGCCGCAGCGCCGGCTGTCTTGCCAGCCGCTACGGTGGCATCGGCAACAATCTGGATGCCGCAGCCCGTTGGCGGTGGCGGTGGGGGCGGTGTGCCCGCGCTACCGCCGCCGCCGCCGCATGCGGACAGCATCACTGCCAGGGAGGCTGCCAGAGGCAGGCCGCGGACATACAAAAGATTTTTCACGATGATTCCAGACTCAAGAAAATACTACCGACAAATTTTGCCATAAAGCATTATAGGCACACCTCATTCTGCACGAAAACAGAAACAAGGCATGTTTCGCACGTTACAAAGCGCTTACAATAACCGCGCACTTCCTCACAAGCAAGATAAACTGATCAGGAGAACAATCATGTCAATTCGCCCAATGTTTCTCGCAATCGTGTTAGGCGGCATCATGTCGATGGCCCAGGCCGTCACGCCGCGCGAGCAATACACGCAGGACACGCACGATGCCGCGGCCCGCTACGCCGAAGACCGCGCCATTTGCAACGACGAGCGCAACCAGGGGCAGCGCATGAAGTGCCTGCGCACGGCCAAGAGTGAAAACACGCGCATGCTGTCCGACGCCAAAGCCCAAATGGGTTCGCAGCGCGGTACGTCGGCGTGTATTGACTGCGGAAAAGTAACGGCCGTCAATGTAAGTCAAAAGCGCGGCGAAAGCAATGCGCTGGGGGTAATTGCAGGCGGCGCGGCGGGGGCCCTGCTGGGACACCAGGTGGGCGGCGGCAGCGGCAAGACCGTGGCCACGGTGGCCGGCGCGGTGGGCGGCGCCTACGCGGGCAAGAAGATCCAGGAACGCGCCAACGCGAGCAAGGTGTGGACCGTGGAAGTGGAATACGACAATGGCCGCCGCGGCTCGTTCAGCTTCGACCGTGACCCGGGCTTGCAGCGCGGCGATCGCGTGAAAAATGCCGGACAGTCGATCATGCGCATCTAACGCGCGTCCGACGAAAAAAAGGCCGCAGCGTTTGCACGCTGCGGCCTTTTTTCATGCGCGGGAGATTAGAACTGCTCTTCGCTCAGCGCCAGCACACCGGCGCTGCCGTCGACAATAGCGGTGCGCAGCCCCGACGCCTGCGACAGGATATGGTCGGCAAAGAAGCGCGCGGTGGCGATCTTGGCCTTGTAGAACGAGGCATCGCCCTCGCCCGCATCGAGCTTTTGCTGCGCGATCAGCGCGGCGCGCGCCATCACCCAGCCGCCCAGCACGATGCCGGCCAGCTTCAGGTACAGCACGCTGCCCGAGAACACGCCCTTGATGTCGGTCTTCATGTTGTTGGCCACGTACTCGACGACCGCCTCGAGCGCCACGCTGCCTTCGGACAGCGAACGATGGATCGCCTTGAAGTCGTCGCCCGCCGCAGCAGCCAGTTGGGCTTCAACCGCGCGCACCTGGCCGATGATGCCCTTGGCAACCGCGCCGCCGTCACGCACCGTCTTGCGGCCCACCAGGTCATTGGCCTGGATCGCCGTGGTGCCTTCGTAGATGGTCAGGATCTTCGCATCGCGGTAGTGCTGCGCCGCGCCGGTTTCCTCGATAAAGCCCATGCCGCCGTGAACCTGCACGCCGTCGCGGGTAACGTCCTGCGACATCTCAGTCGACCAGCCCTTGATGATTGGCACCAGGTATTCGTAGACCGCCAGGTTGGCCGTGCGGATATCGGCGTTCGGGTGATGGTGCGCGACGTCGCTGATGCCCGCGCCCACGTAGGCCAGCGCACGCGCCGCCTCGACCTGCGAACGCATCGACATCAGCATGCGGCGCACGTCAGGGTGGTGGATGATCGACACCGGGCCCGGCGAGCCGGCCAGGTCGCGCGACTGCACGCGGTCCTTGGCGAAGGCCACGGCCTGCTGGTACGAGCGGTCGGCCAGGCCGATGCCCTGCATGCCCACGCCGAAGCGCGCCGCATTCATCATGATGAACATGTACTCGAGGCCGCGGTTTTCCTCGCCCACCAGGGTACCGATGGCGCCGCCGTGGTCGCCGAACTGCAGCACCGCGGTCGGGCTGGCCTTGATGCCCAGCTTGTGTTCGATCGAAACGCAGTGGGCGTCGTTGCGCGCGCCCAGGGTGCCGTCGGCATTAACCAGGAATTTCGGGACGATGAACAGCGAGATCCCCTTCACGCCCGCAGGCGCGTCCGGCGTGCGCGCCAGGACCAGGTGGATGATGTTCTCGGCCATGTCATGCTCGCCGTAGGTAATGAAGATCTTGGTGCCGAATACCTTGTAGGTGCCGTCGCCCTGCGGCACGGCCTTGGTGCGCACGGCGGCCAGGTCGGAGCCGGCCTGCGGCTCGGTCAGGTTCATGGTGCCGGTCCACTTGCCCGAGATCAGCGGCTCGAGGTAGGTGGCCTTGTCGGCGTCGGAGCCGGCCGTCAGCAGCGCTTCAATCGCGCCGTCCGACAGCAGCGCCACCAGCGCGAACGAGATCGAGGACGCGTTGAGCATTTCGATGCACGGCGTGGCGACCAGCTTTGGCAGGCCGTGGCCGCCGTATTCGGTGGGGTGCTGCACGCCCTGCCAGCCGGCTTCGGCGAAGCCCTTGAAGGCTTCCTTGAAACCCCTGGCGGTGGTGACCTGACCGTCGTGCCAGAAGCTCGGGTCCTTGTCGCTCGGGCCATTCAATGGCGCGACCACGTTGCTGCAGAATTTCGCGTTCTCTTCGAGCACCGCTTCAACGGTGTCGGCGGTGGCGTCTTCGCAGCCTGGCAGCGCGTTGATGGTTGGCAATCCGGCCAGTTCGTTCATCACGAACAGCATGTCTTTGAGTGGGGCTGTGTAGCTCACTTTTTTCTCCCTGGAATTTGATCAAAAACGTAAAACGCCTTCCACCACTGCTTGCGGCAACGTGACGCATGCAATGGTGGAAGGCGCTATCGCTTTTCCACCCTACGGTGTGGATTTTATTTTACGTTTAGCCGAGCTGCTTGACGAGGTCCGGGACGACTTCGAACAGGTCGCCGACGATGCCGTAGTCGGCCACCGAGAAGATCGGCGCTTCCGGATCCTTGTTGATCGCAACGATGGTCTTCGAGTCCTTCATGCCGGCCAAATGCTGGATCGCGCCGGAGATGCCGACTGCGATGTACAGCGCAGGCGCGACGATCTTGCCGGTCTGGCCAACCTGCCAGTCGTTCGGCACGAAGCCGGCGTCGACCGCGGCGCGCGACGCACCCATGGCAGCGCCCAGCTTGTCGGCCAGTGGCTCGAGGATCTTGAAGTTTTCGCCCGAGCCCATGCCGCGCCCGCCCGACACGATGACTTTCGCGGCGGTCAGTTCAGGACGGTCCGACTTGGCCAGCTCGCGGCCCACGAACGACGACTTGCCCGAATCGGCAACCGCGGTCAGCGCTTCGGTCGCAGCCGAGCCGCCGGTGGAGGCAGCCGAATCGAAACCGGTGGTGCGCACGGTGATCACCTTGATCTTGTCGGACGACTGCACGGTGGCGATCGCGTTACCGGCGTAGATAGGACGCTCGAAGGTGTCCGGCGAATCGACCTTGGTGATTTCCGAGATCTGGGCCACGTCCAGCTTGGCGGCCACGCGCGGCAGGATGTTCTTGCCGTAGGCGGTAGCCGGGGCCAGGATGTGCGAGTACGACGAAGCAATCGCCAGCACCTGCTCGGCGATGTTCTCGGCCAGACCGTCGGCGTGGTGGGCCGCGTCGGCGACCAGCACCTTGGTGACGCCGGCGATCTGCGCCGCTTCAGCTGCGACCGCGCCGCAATTGCTGCCCGCGATGAGCAGGTGGACGTCGCCGCCGCACTGCACTGCTGCGGTAATGGTGTGATGGGTGCTTCCCTTCAGGGATGCGTTGTCGTGTTCTGCGATGACTAATGCGACCATGATATTCCCTTAAATTAGATGACTTTGGCTTCAGTGCGCAGCTTGGCGACCAGGGTCGCTGCATCGGGCACCTTGATGCCGGCCGAACGCTTGGCTGGCTCGACGACCTTCAGGGTCTTCAGGCGCGGGGCCACATCGACGCCGAGTTCTTCAGGCTTGACGATGTCGAGCTGCTTCTTCTTGGCCTTCATGATGTTTGGCAGCGTGACGTAGCGCGGCTCGTTCAGGCGCAGGTCGGTGGTGACGATCGCAGGCAGCGTGAGCGCCAGCGTTTCGAGGCCGCCGTCAACTTCGCGCGTCACGGTGACCTTGCCGTCGTCGAGCACGACCTTCGAAGCGAAGGTCGCTTGCGGCCAGCCCAGCAGGGCGGCGAGCATCTGGCCGGTCTGGTTGGAGTCGTCGTCGATGGCCTGCTTGCCCAGGATGATCAGCTGCGGCTGCTCCTTGTCGGCCAGCGCCTTGAGCAGCTTGGCTACTGCCAGCGGCTCGAGGTCGGCGCTCGTTTCAACCAGAATGCCGCGGTCGGCGCCGATGGCCATACCGGTGCGCAGGGTTTCCTGGCACTGGGACACGCCGCACGAGATGGCGACCACTTCGGTAACCTTGCCGGCTTCCTTGAGGCGCATCGCTTCTTCGAGCGCGATTTCGTCGAAAGGATTCATCGACATTTTGACGTTGGCGATATCGACGCCGCTGCCATCGGACTTGACGCGCACTTTGACGTTGTAATCGACAACGCGTTTGACGGGGACCAGGACTTTCATAGCTATGCCTTTGGGAAGTGGAATTTGGTGACGGTACTTAAGTGGCCTAGATTATAAGAGGAAAACGGATTCAGCACTAAATTAAAGCACGATCGTGCGATTTTTTTGGTAGAGGAAACTTCCTAATTTTCGGTCACGGTGTTGTTGTGGAACTGCGACGGGGCTGTTGCTGCACTGCCCCGCCGGACAAGAATTTATTTGCGGCGCATCAAAAACGTGAACTCGCGGCCGTTCTGGGAGTGCGACAGCAGCGCGTTGCCGGTTTGCTTGGCGAACGCCTGGAAGTCGCGCACGGAACCGGAATCGGTAGCGACGATCTTGAGCACTTCGCCGGTATCCATTTCTGCCAGCGCTTTCTTGGCCTTCAGGATCGGCAATGGGCAGTTGAGGCCGCGGGCATCGAGTTCCTTTTGAAATTCCATGATTTCGCTGTCGAAGGTGGTGTCGCTCATCGAATGCTTAGTGGGGTAGGTTGACGTATTCACAGGCTCAATATACTCCAAATAGACGTTTTTGACGCACCGCACCAAAATTTAAGTTATTTGTTGCATGGTCACAACGACAATTCACATGTCGCAATTGCATGCTCTAAAAAAATAAGAGTGAAATCCGCCAAAACCGCAACTTCAGGTCAGACCTGAATTCGCAGAATCAGGTCAGACCTGAAGTTGCAGAATCAGGTCAGACCTGAAGTTGCAGAATCAGGTCAGACCTGATTTTGCAGAATCAGGTCTGACCTAAATTGGGGGTTAGGTCAGACCTGAACTGGGGGTTAACCTGAATTGGGGGTTAAGCGCGCTGGGCGACCCAGGCGGCGACGCCGGCCAGGGCCGCCGGCAAGCCGCTCGGGTCGGTGCCGCCGGCTTGCGCCATGTCGGGACGCCCGCCGCCCTTGCCGCCCACCTGCTGCGCGACAAAGTTGACCAGCTCGCCCGCCTTGACTTTCGAGGTCGCGTCGGCGCTCACGCCGGCGATCAGGCTGACCTTGCCGTCGGCCACGCTGGCCAGCACGATGGCCGCCGTTTTCAGCTTGTCCTTGAGCTTGTCCATGGTTTCGCGCAGGCGCGCCACGTCGGCGCCGTCGAGCGTCGCGGCCAGCACCATGATGCCATTCACGTCCACCGCCTGGGTCACCAGTTCGTCGCCCTGCCCTGCAGCCATCTTCGACTTCAGCCCTGCCAATTCCTTTTCCAGCGCCTTGACGTATTCCTGCACCTGGTTGATGCGGGTCGTCAGTTCGTCCGGATTGGTCTTGAGGATGCCGGCCGCTTCCTGCAGGCGGCGATTCAGCGACTGCACCAGCGCCAGCGCGCCTTCGCCCGTCACCGCTTCCACGCGGCGGATGCCGGCGGCCACGCCGCCTTCGCCGATAATCTTGAACAGGCCGATGTCGCCGGTACGGGTCACGTGGACGCCGCCGCACAGTTCTTTCGACGAGCCGATGTCGAGCACGCGCACTTCGTCGCCATACTTTTCACCAAACAGCGCCATCGCGCCGTGCTTGACCGCGTCGTCGAAGGACATATTGTGCGCCTTGGTTTCGTGGTTCTGCAGGATTTCGCGGTTGACGATCGCTTCGACCTGCGCGATCTGGTCCGCCGTCAGCGGCGCATTGTGGGAAAAGTCGAAGCGGGTCTTGTCCGGATCGACCAGCGAGCCCTTTTGCGCCACGTGGCCGCCCAGTACTTCGCGCAAGGCCTTGTGCATCAAGTGGGTGGCCGAGTGGTTGCGGATGGTGCGCGCGCGCTTGGTTTCGTCAACGCTGGCGTCAACCGTCTCGCCCACTTTCAGCGAGCCGCTGCGCAGCACGCCGTGGTGGCCGTACACGTCGGCCTGGACCTTGAGCGTGTCTTCGACTTCGAACTGGCCGCCGGCGGCATTGATGACGCCCTGGTCGCCGACCTGGCCGCCCGACTCGGCGTAGAACGGCGTCGTGTCGAGAACGACCATGCCAGCCTGGCCGGCCTTGAGCTCCTGCACCGAGACGCCGTCGGCGTACAAGGCGATGACCTTGCTGCCATGGGCCAGCTTGTCGTAGCCGACGAATTTGTTCTTGTCGCCGCTGTACTCGACCTTGGCGATCGACTTGAACTTGCCGGCCGCGCGGGCGGTTTTCTGGTCTTCTTCCATGGCCAGCTTGAAGCCTGCTTCGTCGAGCGTGATGCCGCGTTCGCGGCAGATGTCGGCGGTCAGGTCGAGCGGGAAACCGTAGGTGCTGTAGAGCGTGAACGCGGTCACGCCGTCGAGCTTTTTTGCGTCCTTGAGCAGCTGCGCTTCGAGAATCTTCATGCCGTTTTCGAGCGTTTCGCCGAAGCGCTCTTCTTCGGTCTTGAGCACCTGGGCCACGCGCTCTTTCGCGTCGGCCAGTTCGGCATACGCGCCGCCCATTTCAATATTCAGGTCCTCGACCAGCTTGTAGAAGAACGGCTTGGTCTGGCCCAGCTTGTGGCCGTGGCGCAGCGCGCGGCGGATGATGCGGCGCAGGACGTAGCCATGGCTTTCCGGCGCCGGAATGATGCCGTCGACGATCATGAACGAGGCGGCGCGGATATGGTCGGCGATCACGCGCAGCGATTTGTTTTCCATGTCGGTGGCGCCGGTTTCGCGCGCGGCGGCCTTGATCAGCGCCTGGAACAGGTCGATCTCGTAGTTCGAGTGCACGTGTTGCAGCACTGCGGCCAGGCGCTCCATGCCCATGCCGGTGTCGACGCACGGCTTGGGCAGCTTGTTCATGTTGCCCGCTTCGTCGCGGTTGAACTGCATGAACACCAGGTTCCAGATTTCGATGAAGCGGTCGCCATCTTCGTCGGGCGAACCCGGAGGGCCGCCGGCAATGTCGGCGCCGTGGTCGTAGAAGATCTCGGTACACGGGCCGCACGGGCCGGTGTCGGCCATCTGCCAGAAGTTATCCGACGCGTAGCGCGAACCCTTGTTGTCGCCGATGCGGATGATGCGCTCTTTCGGCACGCCCACTTCGTTGGCCCAGATGTCGTAGGCCTCGTCATCCTCGTGGTAGACGGTGACGGTGAGCTTGTCGGCCGGCAGGCCGTACACCTTGGTCAGCAGTTCCCACGCGTAGTTGATGGCGTCGCGCTTGAAGTAGTCGCCGAAGCTGAAATTACCCAGCATTTCGAAGAAGGTGTGGTGGCGCGCGGTGTAGCCGACGTTTTCCAGGTCGTTGTGCTTGCCGCCGGCGCGCACGCAGCGCTGCACCGACGTGGCGCGCGTGTACGGACGGCTGTCGGTGCCGATGAAGACGTCCTTGAACTGGACCATGCCACTGTTCGTCAACAACAGGGTCGGATCGTTACCTGGTACCAGCGAGCTGGAACGGACAATCGTGTGGCCCTTCGATTCGAAGAATTTGAGGAATTTGTCGCGGATTTCGGAGGATTTCATGTTGTAGGGGCGAGTGAGAGCAGCATGCTTTAAAAAAGCGATTATAGCTTAGTCGCCATGGGCGATATAGAGGGAAAAGTCCAACCGTTAAAGCGATGGTCCGTCCGGCCCGATCAGGTCGATCCGGTCGGTGCACATGCCGTCCACGCCCCAGCCGACGATGTCGCGGGCGCGCGCCGGATCGTTGACCGTATAGCAGAACAAGCCAAACCCGGCGGCCTTGACCTGCCCTGCCAGCGCCGCAGTCAGGTGCTTCTGATTGGTATGGATGGCCACCGCGCCGAGCGCGCGCGCCTGCGCCTCCCAGTCGGGCGACAGCACGTCGAGCAGCAGCGCGCGCGGCAGGTCGGGCGCGGCGTCGCGCGCCGCCGCCAGCGCTACCGGGCTGAATGAGGACATCAGGGGCAGATGGGCAGGATCGTCCTGCGCGACTTCGAGGCCGAACATGGCACGCGTCAGTTCGGCCACCACCCTGCCCGTTTCCGCCTCGAACCCGGGCGCCGGCTTGATCTCGATGTTCATCCAGATCCTGTTGGCCTTGCAAAAATCGACGTACTGCGTAAACAGCGGCACCGTCTCGCCGGCGAACGGCGCGCCGAACCAGCTGCCCGCGTCCATGCCCACCAGTTCGGCCGCGTCGTAGTCGAACACATTGCCGGAGCCGGCCACCGTGCGGCCCAGAAAGGGGTCGTGCATGATGACGGGGACGCCGTCGCGCGCCAGCATGACGTCGAATTCGACCGCATGGAAGCCGTGCGCCAGGCCGCAGCGCAGAGCGGCGATGGTGTTTTCAGGGGCCAGCTTGCCGCCGCCGCGATGGGCGAGAAATTTTGGATAGATCCACATGGCACAACCTTATCATCAAACCGCCATGTCAAAAAAACTTGACATGGCGAGGACGGCGCCGTACTCTCCGTATGTCGGGTATTTTTTACATCACATCAAATAAACATTACATTAACGCGGAGCGCCCCATGACTATGTCATTCCAGGAAAAGAGTTTGTGGCTGATTTTTATCAGCCTGATTGCGTGTTTCGGCTTCTATTTCTCGATGGTGCTGCCCGGGTCAGCGCGCGACGTCATGCCGCAGCAGGTGGCCCTGTTCGGGCTGGCGGTGGTGGTGCTGGTGCTGCTGCAAATTGTCGGCCACGTCGTCATCGCGCTGGTGGACCGGCGCACCGATACCGATGAACGCGACCGCCTGATCGGCCTGATCGGTAGCCGCAATGCCGGCTATGTGCTGGCCACGGGCGTATTCACGGCGCTCAGCACGGCGCTGCTCTTCCCCGGCAATTTCCTCTTCACCCATGTGCTGCTCGGGTTCTGGGCGCTGGCGCAATTGGTCGAGACCGGCTCCCAACTGTTCCTGTACCGCAAGGAGAGCTAGGCCATGGGCAAAAGTGGCGGCCAGTTGGCCAACGACATCCGCACCCTGCGCTTTCACCACGCGGAAATGACCCAGCAAGCGCTTGCGGACCGGGTTGGCATCACGCGCCAGACCGTCAACGCCATCGAGGGCAACAAGTATTCGCCCTCGCTGGAAGTGGCGTTCCGGATTGCACGCGTGTTCGGCGTGCCGCTCGAAACCGTGTTCCAGTATGGCGACTAAGTACAAGCGGATTGCCCGCATAAGGAATTTATGCGACTATATCAACCTTGTTTTTCCGCCAATTTTAGTCAGGACACTATGAAACCCATTACCCGCCTCGCCCTGCTGATCGCGCCCCTGGTGCTGGTTGCTTGCAGTAAGAAAGACGCTGAAGCCCCGCCGGCCGTCGTCGTCGCCGTGCCTGCTGCGGCGACCGCGCCCGTGGTGGCCGCAGCGCCAGCCGCTGCCGATCCGAAAAAAATGACGGACGAACAAAAAGAGACGGCGCGCCGCCAGGCCAAGCTGGACTTCGGCACGATGGAAGACAAATACATCAACGACCCGCAAGGCCAGTGGGCAACGGGCGCGAGCGCCAGTTCGAGCTACAGCAATCCGCAGCCGAGCGCGTACTACCTGCCGACCAAGGTAGTCGGTACGCCGGATGGCGAATACTGGCAAAACAAGTCCGACGACATCGGCTTCGAATGGGTGCAGGCCGACTACGCCAAGCCGGTGAACGCGACCGAGGTGCGGCTGGTGCTGCCGTCGGGCGATGGCGTCGAGGCGCTCAACAAGGTTGAATTGCAAGACACCGACGGCAAGTGGAACACGATCTGGACCGGGCTGAGCGAAGTCAAGCATGACGAGCGCGGGAACCGTACCTGGTTCGTGCGTACTTTCCCCAAGACCAGCTACAAGGTGAAGGCGGTAAAGTATACGGTGGCCAACAACGTCAAAACAGGGATCAAGAAATTCGACGCCGCGCAGCTGGTCGGCGAATAAGAAAAAAAGAGCTTCGGCTCTTTTTTTTCGTCCGTAGCAAGCTAAAGCGCCCGCTCGGTGCGCTGTCGTACTGACCATCATTGTCACAAAGCCTATTCTCCACCATCGACATCGGGCAAGCGCCCGTTGTTTCCTATATACATAAGTGGAGGTAGCGATATGGCTTTCGATCTTGGAAATATACTGCAGCAATATCTGGGCGGGGCGGCCAACGCCAACCAAGGGCGCGCCCTTGACGACTTCGACCAGGTCGCGCAAAACGCGCCGCGCAGCGCCATGGCGCAGGGCGTGACGGAAGCGCTGCGCTCGGACCAGACGCCCCCCTTCCCGCAAATGGTCAGCCAGCTGTTCGACAAGAGCGACCCGACCCAGCGCGCCGGCATGTTGAACCGGCTGCTGGCCGGCGTCGGCCCTGGCCTGCTCAGTTCGATCGCGGGCGGCGCCCTGGGCAATCTGTTCCGCGGCAACGAGCAGCCCGCCGCCGTGACGCCGGAGATTGCCGCCACCCTGTCGCCGGAGCAAGTCAAGCAAATCGCCGAGCAAGCCGAACAGGACAACCCGAGCATCGTCGAGCGCATGGGCGATTTCTATGCCGAACATCCCCAACTGGTGAAAACCCTTGGTGGCGCCGCACTGGCGATCCTGCTCGGGCGGGTCGCGCAAGGCATGAAGAACTAAGCCGCAATTCAACCACACCAAGGACACATCATGGGCATACTCAGCAATATCTTCCGCAAGATCTTCCCCTCGTCGCACCCTGCGGCGCAAGACGCGCCAGCCGGCGTTCCCGGCTCGGCCCAGTCGACCACGGCCGGCCAGGCCGCGCCGGCACAGCGCACCGCGCCGCCGAGCGCGCCGATGGACAGCGTCGACGTCGAAGCCATCCTCACCGCGATGCCGGGCAGCAGCGCGCTGAACTGGCGCACCTCCATCGTCGACCTGCTCAAGCTGCTCAACCTCGACAGCAGCATGCAGTCGCGCAAGGAATTGGCGCAAGAGCTCGACTTCAAGGGCGACACCAGCGATTCGGCCTCGATGAACATCTGGCTGCACCGCCAGGTGATGAACAAACTGGCCGCCAATGGCGGCAAGGTACCAGCCGAGCTGAAGGACTAAGCCGATACCTTGCTGACCTTGACCAGCGGAAGCACGCGTGGAATACTCGGCGATCTTGCACATGTCCGCTGTTCACCACTTCTTGATCGACACCATGAAAATTTTATTGCTTTTATTGCTGGAATCGAGCTCGGCGCTGGCCGATGATGGCGCCATTGCCCAGTGCCGTACGCTCAAGGACGGCGCCCCGCGCCTGGCTTGCTATGACGCCATCGTGCTGGGCGCGCCAGGCGCGCGCGGCGCGGCGCCGTCGCGCCAGGTGATGGAGAAAACCTTTGGCTTCGACGAGAAACGGGTCGGCCTCGATGCCATCGAAAGCACCATTCCCGGGAAGTTCGACGGTTGGGAGCCGAATCAGCTGATCACGCTGACCAACGGCCAGGTGTGGCGCGTGGTCGACGACTCCAAAGGCGTGGTCTACGGCACCGACCTGAAGGTCAAGGTCGAACGCAGCTCCTTCGGCGCCACCATGATGGTGATCGCCGGCAGCAACAAGGCGCCCCGGGTCAAGCGCGTCAGGTAGCACCGCCTTCGCCCTTCCACGATCCTCCCGCCAGGACAAGGGCTGCCCGCAGTTTTGCTGCGCTGCGTCAGCACTTGTCCGCGCCCCTCGCCCCGGTAACGAACTTCGCGTTTTGCGCGGCCTCTAAATGTCGAGGTCTCCGTTCAATTACTGTGGGTAAGATTCATGCACTCAACACCTTCACAGCTCCCCGATGAGGGGCTGCAACTTTGGGGCGGACTCGAGTGCACGGTCAACCGGGTCGGCGACACTTATTTCAGCCAGATCGAACGCAACGGCCACGCACGGCGCGATGACGACATCGCCCGTTTCGCCACGCTCGGCATCCGTGCCATCCGCTATCCCATTTTGTGGGAAAGCACGGCGCCAGGCGGCCCGGCGTCGGCCGACTGGCGCGCGGCCGACCAGCGCCTGCCCGCCCTGCGCGCGGCCGGCATCACGCCCATCGCCGGGCTGGTGCACCATGGCAGCGGGCCGCCGCACACCAGCCTGGTCGACCCGGGCTTCGCCAGCGGCCTGGCCGACTTCGCCGGCGCCGTGGCCAGGCGCTACCCGTGGCTGCAGTTTTACACCCCCGTCAACGAACCGCTGACCACGGCCCGTTTCAGCGGCCTGTACGGGCTGTGGTATCCGCACGGACGCAGCGACGACCAGTTCCTGCGCGCCCTGCTGGTCCAGTGCAAGGCGGTGGTGCTGTCGATGCAGGCCATCCGCGCGGTCAACCCGCACGCCAAGCTGGTCCAGACCGACGACCTGGGCAAGACTTACAGCACGCCCGAGATGGCCCACGTGGCCGACTTCTACAACGCGCGCCGCTGGCTGGCCTGGGACCTGCTGTGCGGCCGGGTCGACCGCAGCTACCCGCTGTGGCGCTACCTGACCAGCACCGGCATCGCCCCTGACGAACTGCTGTGGTTCCGCGACCATCCCTGCCCGCCCGACATCATCGGCGTCAATTACTACGTCACCAGCGAGCGCTGGCTGGACCACCGCGCCGAGCGCTTCCCCGAACAATTTCGCGGCCATACGGGCGGGCGCGATTGCGCCGACATCGAAACCTCGCGCGCTTTGGCCACGCCCACCGCCGGCATCGGCCCGCTGCTGCACGAAATCTGGGAGCGCTACCGCATTCCACTGGCCGTGACCGAGGCCCACATCGACGCCAACCGCGAAGACCAGTTGCGCTGGCTGCTCGAGGTCTGGGAAGCTAGCCGCCAGGCGCGCCGCGACGGGGTCGAAGTGCTGGCCGTGACGGTCTGGGCGCTGCTAGGCTCGTTCGACTGGAACAGCCTCGTGACGGCCTGCCGCGGCTACTACGAGCCGGGTCCCTACGACGTGCGCTCGCCGCAGCCGCGCCCCACGGCGCTGGCCGGCATGATGCGCGAACTGGCCGCAGGACTGGCCTTGTCGCACCCGGTGCTGCGCGGCCAGGGATGGTGGCGCCGGCCCGGGCGCTTCCTGTGCCATCCGGTCGCCACGCCCGAGGCGCTGGCCCTGGCCGGCGCCGAGCCGGCGCGCGGCCCGGGCAGCGCGCTCGCGCCCATCCTGATCACCGGCGCCACCGGCACCCTGGGCCGCGCCTTTGCGCGCATCTGCAAGAAGCGCAACCTGGCCTTCCGGCTGCTGGGGCGCGCCGACATGGACATCGCCGACCAGGCCTCGGTGGAACTGGCCATGCTGCGCTACCAGCCGTGGGCGGTCATCAACGCGAGCGGCTATGTGCGGGTCGATGAAGCCGAAAACGACATCGCCCGCTGCTTTCGCGACAACGTGCAGGGCCCGGCCGTGCTGGCCGCCGCCTGCGCGCGCCACGGCGTGCACCTGACCACGTTTTCCAGCGACCTTGTCTTCGACGGCCGGCAAGACAGCCCGTACACCGAGGCCGACCCGGTCTGCCCGCTCAGCATCTACGGCCACAGCAAGGCCGCCGCGGAACAAATCGTGCTGGGCCAGCACGAGGCCACGCTGGTGGTGCGCACCAGTTCTTTCTTCGGCCCCTGGGACCGGCACAACTTTCTCAGCCGGGCGCTCGACGCGCTGGGCTGCGGCGCCCCGTTTGCTGCGGCCAGCGACCTGACCGTCTCGCCCACCTACGTGCCCGACCTGGTGCACGCCTGCCTCGACCTGGTGATCGACCGCGAGCGCGGTCTCTGGCACCTGACCAACGGCACCCCGCTCACCTGGGTGGCGCTGGCGCACAAGGCGGCCGTGTGCGCCGGGATCGACGCCAGCCGGCTCGAACAGCTGCCGGCGGCGCAGCTGCGCTACCTGGCCCAGCGCCCCGTCTACAGCGCGCTGGGCAGCGCGCGCGCGATCCTGCTGCCGCCGCTCGACAGCGCCATCGGCCGCTTTGTCGACATGCGCGCCGCGCCGCCCGAGCTCGACGAACTGTTCCACGTTGCCGAAACACGCCAGGTGGGCAGCGCCACCCAGCGCCAGGTCGGATGAAAGCGAAAGCCATGGCCAGGCGGTGTTATAGAATGCAAGCCACACCAATTCGTCGCCAAGGCCGCCCAAGTGCAAGAGCACCCCGCATTTCCCTATCTGCGAGAAATCCTGCTGTTCCTGGCGCTGGCGGGCATCCTGATCCCCACGCTCACCCGCCTGCGCATCAACCAGGTGCTCGGCTTCCTGGCGGCCGGCGCGCTGCTCGGTCCCTTCGGCCTCGGCCTGTTCGCCGGCCAGTTGCCATGGCTGTCCTACCTGACCTTCCCGCGCGCCGAAGGCGTGGTGGCGCTGGCCGAACTGGGCGTGATGTTCCTGATGTTCATGATCGGGCTCGAACTGTCGGCCGCGCGCCTGTGGTCATTGCGGCGCTGGGTATTTGGCGCCGGCACCGCCCAGGTCTGCGTCAGCGCGCTGCTGATCGGCGGCTTGGCCTGGCTGGCCTTCGGCCGGATTGACAGCGCCGTCATCCTCGGCTTCGTGCTCTCGCTGTCCTCCACCGCCGTCATCATGCAGCTGATGGCGGCCCAGAAGAGCAGCGCCTCGCCCCTCGGCCAGGCCGTGTTTTCCATCCTGATGCTGCAAGACCTGGCCGTGGTGCCGCTGCTGATCCTGGTCGGCGCCATGGGCCAGGGCGCGCAAGGCAGCATCGTCATGCTGGTCGCCGTCGCCATGGCCAAGGCGGCCGTGGCGATCGCCCTGATCTACCTGGCCGGCGGGCGCATCGTCCATCCGCTGTTCCGCGCGTTCGCCAACCACCGCCAGCCTGACGTGTTCATGGCGCTGATCCTGCTCACCACGCTGGGCATCGCCGGCCTGTCCGCCGCCGCCGGGCTGTCGATGGCGCTCGGCGCGCTGATCGCCGGGGTGCTGCTGGCCGAGACCGAATTCAAGCACGAAGTCGAACTGATGATCGAGCCGTTCAAGGGCTTGCTGATGGGACTGTTCTTCATGACCGTCGGCATGAACATGGACCTGCGCCAGGTGGCCGCCGCGCCGCTCTGGCTGGCCACGGCGGTGTTCGGCCTGATCGCGGTCAAGGCGCTGGTGGTGGCGCTGCTGCTGCGCGCCGGCGGCCTGTCGTGGGTGCGCGCGGTCGAAGGCGGCCTGCTGCTTGGCCAGGGCGGCGAATTCGCCTTCATCGTGATCGGCTACGCCACCGCCGGCAAGCTGGTCGAGCCGGCGCTGGGGCAGCTGATCATGCTGGCCGTGGGCCTGTCGCTGTTCGTCACGCCACCGCTGGCCAGGCTGGGACGCGCCATCGGGCAGCGCGGGGAAGCGCGCGCCGATCTGGCTGCCGCGCACGCGATCGTGCAGCTGGAGTCGGCGCGCGAGCATATCATCATCGCCGGCTTCGGCCGCGTGGGGCGCCAGCTGGCCAAGCTGTTGACCCAGCAGGGGATGACCTTTGTCGCCTTTGAAACCGACGCGCGCCTGGTGGCCTCGCTGCGCGCCGAGGGCTTCCCCGTGTACTTCGGCGACGCCTCGCGCGCCGAACTGCTGCACCGGGTCGACGCCGGCGGCGCGCCCGCCATCATCCTGACGATGGACCACGCGGCGGCGGCCATGCACGCGGTGCGCGGCATCCGGCGCGAGTTTCCCAGCGTGCCGATCTATGCACGCTCGCGCGACGAAAAGCATGCGCGCGCGCTCAAGCTGGCCGGCGCCACCATCGTGGTTCCCGAAACGCTCGAGGCGAGCCTGCAGCTGTCGGCGTTCGTGCTCGAAGCGATGGGCCTGGACCTGGCCCATGTCGACCGCATTATCGACGTCGAACGCGACCAGTTCCTGGCCACGCTGGCCGACGGACCGCCGGCGGCGCGGTGATATGATGGCCGGCATGCGTCCCTTCCTTCGCCTGGTCATGCTGTGCGCCCTGCTGCTGGGGGCGCAGGCCCGCGCCGAGGTGGTCGACGTGTACACCAGCGCCAATTTCGCCCCGCTGATGCTGGGCGACGGACGCGGCATCTATCCCGACCTGATCGCCCAGTTGAACCGCAAGCAGCCGGGCGGCCTCACTTTCCGGTTGCGCTACATGCCGCGCAAGCGGCTCCAGGTCAAGCTCGAGGAAGGCTCGCTCGACGGCCTGGTGATCGGCATGATGCCGGAGTGGCTGGCCGACCCCGAGCAAAAAAAATACCTGTGGACCGCCCCCTTCTCGAACGACCGCTTCGCGCTGGTGTCGCTGGCCACGTATCCGGTCAGTCCCGATTCCGGCGCCAAGCGCGAGGGGCGCACGGTCGGCATCACCACCGGCTATGTGTATCCCGGCCTGACCGAGTGGTTCAGCAATTCGCACTTGCAGCGCAGCGGCGGCGTGAGCGATGAAAAGAATATTGAAAAGCTGCTGCTGGGACGGGTCGACTGCGTGATCGTGGCCGAATCGATGGCGCGCTATTTCATCCGCACCCACAAGCTGGAAACGACGTTACGCATGTATCCGATGCCCGGTCCCATCTCCGAACGGCGCTTCCTGGTGCAGCGCAAGCACGCGGCGGTGTACCGGCACCTGGCGCCGGCGATCCAGAAACTGGCTGCCGACCCGCAGTGGCGGCGCGCCACTGCGGCGTACGAATAAAAAGCCCTTGTTTCAGACCGCCTTGCGCGCCGCCTCGCAGCCCCACCACGCGGCCTCCTCGAACACTGAAAAGCCTGACAGGTCGGCATGCGCGAACAGGATCGCCCCGTCCGCCTCGCGCAGCGCCTTCATCCCGGCGTTGGCCCGAAAGCCCGGCAAGGGCGCTGCCATCGCGTGGCCGCGCAGCGTGATGTCGACCCGCTCCACGCACGCATTGAACTTCCATCCGTAGGCGCTCTTCAAATCGGCACTGGCCAGTTCCACCAGTTGCGACGGCGAGGCGGCCATCATCCATTTTCGCGCCGCGTCCGGAGTACGGTCCGACAGCGCCACATAGGCGCTGAACACGCTCTTGGGCGGCGGCGTGGCGCGGATATCCTGGTGGGTCGACACCACGTAGCCCAGGCCCGGCTCCTGGTACACCACGTTGTCCCAGGACAGCGGCGCCTCGGGCAGCTCCGCCGGAAACGCCTTCATCAGAAAATTGGCCACCATCCAGGGCGCGTAGGCCGGCGTGTGCAGCTTGGGATCGAAACCGACATCGCGGATACCTTCGACCACGCGCGCGGCCACGTACACGGGCATCGCGCAGATTGCCTTGCGCGCCCTGACCACATAGGTTTCGGCCACGCCGTTCCTGAGCGTGAAACACAGCGCCTCGACGCCTCCTGCGACGCGCTTGAGCGAGACGGCGGTGCCGGCGCGCCGCGCCACGCCGGAAGCGGCCGCCAGCTTGTCAGCCACCGGGGCCATCCCGCCCGGCCAGGTCAGCCAGGCGCCGTTGCCGGCGTTGGCGGCCTGCCCCCAGCGGCTGCAGTAGTAATGCAGGCCGGCCCAGGCCGACACCTTGTCGTAGCGGGTGCCGTAATCGTCGCGGCAGCAGTAGTTCAAATACCAGTGCAGGGTGGGCGAGGTGTAGCCGTTCTGGTCCAGCCACTGCTTGAGGGTGATGCGGTCGAGGGCGTCGAAGGCCGGGTCGGTTGAAGATGCCACCGTGGGGAACACGAACACGCGCCGGCCGTCGCTGCCGCGCAAGGCGCGCAGGCGCTCGACTTCCGCAAAAAACCGCTTGTGCTCGGCCAGTTCGGCAGGCGCTACCCCTTCGGTGGGAATGAAGCCGTCCTGCCAATGGCCGTTGAAGAGCAAGCGTTCCTCCGGCCCGTGCAGCACGTAGCGCTCGTCGTAGTAAGGTTTTTCGGCAAAGGGGTCGCGCTCGATGATGCCCAGGTCGAACAGGATTTCGCGCACGTGCACCGACTCGGGCGACGGCAGCGGCAGGTAGTGCCCGCCGGTCGGATAAGCCAGGTCGCCGAAGTGGCCGCCGGCGGCGTTGCCGAACGGTTGCGGGCCGTCGATCATCAGCGCGCCCGCGTGTCCCAGTTTTTTGAGCTTCCAGGCTGCCGTCAGCGCAGCGATGCCGGAACCGAGGATCACGATGTCGGTGTCGATCACCTGGCCGGGCGCCGGCAGCTTGCGCCGGTCGCGCAGGAAGTGGCCCTCGTCGCGGCCCGGATAGTGCAGCGTGGGCGTGATTTCCTGCCACTTCAAGAAGCCAGCCCCCGACAGCGCCGCCGCGCCCGCGCCCCCGGCCATGGCCAGGAAGGAACGGCGGTCCATCAGCGAATCACCTGGCGCCAGTCCTGCTCGAACTCGTGCACCAGCGACTGGGTGTTGAGCCGGTTCGGCGCCATCTCGCGGCGCTGCATGTCGGGCGGGAAGGCGAACATTTCGCGCGTGGTCGCCTCGTTCAGGTAGCGCATCGGCAGGCGGTAGCTGGTGGGCGGCGCGAACGCCTGTTCGGGCGAAGCCATGATGAAACCCCACTCGCCGAACGAGGGCACGTAGGCGTGGTAGGGCCAGGTCTTCATGCCGACCTCGCGCAAGGTGGCGTCGATGGTCCAGAAGGCATTCGGCGCGAAGAACGGCGAGGTCGATTGCACCACCACCAGTCCTTTGGCGGCCACATGTTTTTTGACCATGCCGTAGAACGGGACCGAATACAGCTTGCCGAGCGCGAAGCTGGACGGATCGGGGAAGTCGATGATGGCCGCGTCGAACATGTAGGCCGTATTTTGCAGCCAGATCGCGGCGTCGGCGTTGATCACTTTCACGCGCGGATCCAAAAACGAACCGCCATTGAGCTTGACCAGTTCGGGGCGGGTGGTGAAGGCGCCGGTCATGGCCGGATCCAGGTCGACCAGGGTCACGTGGGTGACGTTCGGGTAGCGCAGCACTTCGCGCAGCGCCAGGCCGTCGCCGCCGCCCAGGATCAGTACGCGGCGCGCCCACGGCAAGGACTGCATGGCCGGATGCACCAGCGCCTCGTGGTAGCGGTATTCGTCGCGCGAGGAGAACTGCAGGTTGCCGTTGATGTACAGGCGCATGTCGTCCTTCCAGCGCGTGATCACCAGGCGTTGATACGGCGTGGTGGTGGAGTACACGATCTGGTCGCCGAACAGGCCATGCTCTCCCCACTGCACCATGCGGTCCGACATGACGAAGCCGATTACCAGGGTCAGCATCACGATGGACGCCCTCAGCACGCGCCCGCCGGTGTTCTTCAGCTCCAGGCGGAACACGTACAGGGTCCACATGCCGACCGCCACATTGAGCATCCCGAACAGAAAGCCCGTGCGCACCAGGCCCAGGTAGGGCGCCAGCACCAGCGGGAACAGCAGCGACACGGCCAGCGCACCGAGGTAGTCGAAGGTCAGCACCCGGCTGACCAGCTCATTGAAGGCGGTGTCGCGCGCGTTCAGCGCGCGCATCACCAGCGGCACCTCCATGCCGACCATGGCGCCGATCATGAACACCAATACATATAACAGCGTGCGGAACGGCGCCGTCATCCACGAAAACGTCATGAACAGCAGCGCCGCCGAAATGCCGCCGATCAGGCCGACCGCCAGTTCGATGTCGATGAAGCGCGCCAGCACGTCCTCTTCGGCCACGTATTTGGAAAAATGGGCCCCCACGCCCATGGCGAACAGGTAGCAGCCGATGATGGTGGAAAACTGCAGGATCGAGTCGCCCAGCAGGTAGCTCGACAGGGCCCCGGCGATCAATTCGTAGGCCAGCCCGCAGGATGCGACTATAAAAACGGAAAGTATCAGAATTCGTTTGGTCATGACTCGTCTTTTGTTCTAAGATTCCGGTGTGCTGTCATTTTGACTATCTCAATTGGGGAGGACCGCGTGCCCGCCATCCTAAACTATCTGCTCCACCTTGCAACAGCGGTCGCGCTCGTTATGGCATTTTTTGTCATTTACACCCGCATGACCCCCTACGATGAAGTCAGTTTGATCCGCGCGGGCAACCGCGCCGCCGCGCTGTCGCTGGGCGGGACCCTGATCGGGTTTTCGCTGCCGCTATGCTCGGCCCTGCTGCACACGCCGGATTACATGCAGTTTCTGGGCTGGGCCGCCGGCGCCATGCTGGTCCAGCTGCTCGTGTTCCAGGTCAGCACGCGCGCGCTGAAAATGTCGAAAGACCAGATCGAGGCCGACAACACGGCCTTCGGCGGCCTGCTGGGCGCCATCTCGCTGTCGATCGGCCTGGTCAACGCCGGCGCGATTTCCTGAACTACGCAATTCCCACTCATTTGGCAGCACCTAGAGGAGAGACGACATGTCACTTGGCTCATTCATCAAGAAGCAGTTTATCGACGTCCTGCAGTGGAACGAGGAGACCGAGGGCGTGCTCGCCTGGCGCTTCCCGATGCAGGACTTTGAAATCCAGAACGGCGCGATCCTCAACGTGCGCGAGTCGCAGGTCGCCGTGTTCGTCAACGAAGGCGTCATCGCCGACGTGTTTGGCCCGGGCACCCACAAGCTGACCACCCAGACCCTGCCGGTGCTGACCAACCTGAAAAGCTGGGACAAGCTGTTCGATTCGCCGTTCAAGTCCGACGTCTACTACTTCAGTACGCGCGTGCAGACCGGCCGCAAGTGGGGCACGCCGCAGCCGATCACGATCCGCGACAAGGATTTCGACATGATCCGCGTGCGCGCCTTCGGCATGTTCTCGTACCGCGTGGCCGACGCCCGCAAGTTCTTCACCGAAATCAGCGGCACGCGCGAGGTCTACACCCGCGACGAGGTCGAGGACCAGCTGCGCGGCCTGTTGATGTCGACCATGGCGTCCTCGCTGGGCGGCGCCAATGTGGCCTTCCTCGACATGGCGGCCAACCAGGCGCTGATGGCGCAGCAGGTCAAGGGCGACCTGGCCACCGCGTTCGCACGCTACGGCATCGGGCTCGATGAATTCAACGTGGCCAGCGTCAGCCTGCCCGAAGAACTGCAGGCCGCGCTCGACGAGCGCATTTCGGCCGGCATGAAGGGTGGCCTGTCGGCCGACAAGATGGGCGGCTTCACCAAGTTCCAGGTCGCCAGCAGCATTCCGCTGGCCGCGCAGAACGAAGGCGGACTGGCCGGCATCGGCGCCGGGCTGGGCGCGGGCGCGATGCTGGGCCAGGCCATGGCGCAGGGCATGAGCGGCGCGATGCAGCAACCGGCGGCGCCGGCCGCTGCAGCCGAAGTGTCGATCGAGGACCGCCTGACCAAGCTCAAGGGCATGCTCGACAAGGGCTTGATCTCGGCCGCCGATTACGACAGCACCAAGGCGGAGCTGCTCAAGAAGCTGATCGGCTGACCGCCACTCCATGCAGACAGTATCCTGCCCGAGTTGCGGCGCACCGGTTGCATTTCGCTCGCACGCCAGCGTCATGGCGGTGTGCGAGTTCTGCCGCGCGGCAGTGCTCAAGGACGCCGACAGCGTCCGCGACGTCGGCAAGATCTCGTCGGTGCTGGAGGATTTCTCGCCCATCCAGATGGGTGCGGCGGGCAGCTTCGGCGGGCGCAATTTCACCGTCGTGGGCCGCATCCAGCTGCGCTACGACCAGGGCATGTGGAACGAATGGTTCCTGCTGTTCGACGACGGCACCGCGTCGTGGCTGGGTGATTCGTCCGGCCTGTACGTCATCACGACCCCGCGCGAGACCAGCGGCGCGCTGCCCGGCTTTGCCGACATCACGCCGGGCGCGCTGTTCCAGATCGGCGGCGAACAATTCACCGCGTCCGAAAAGCGCGAGGCCGAATGCATCGGCGGTCAGGGCGAACTGCCATTCCGGGTCGGAGAAGGCTGGCGCGTGCGGGTGGCCGACTTCCGCCACGGCACTGCCTTCGTCACGCTCGACTACACCGACGGCGACGTCCCGGTGGTCTACAACGGCATGGCCGTCACGCTGCTGGACCTGAAGTTCCAGCTGCTGCGCAACGATGAACAGATCAAGGCGTCCGCCGGCAAATACCGCGGCAAGCTGGACGCGCTCGACTGCCCCAAGTGCGGCAGCATGATCAACTACCTGCCCGGCGTGACCACCAACCTGGTATGCCCGGCATGTACCGCGCAACTGGACGCGGGCGGCCCCGAGGCGACCGTGCTGGCAGCCGGCGAAGCGGTCGAACAGGTATTCACCACGCTCAAGCTGGGCGCCAAGGCGACCATCCAGGGCAGCGAATACACCGTCATCGGCGCCATGGTGCGCGAGGACGAGGAAAGCACCACCTGGACCGAATACCTTTTGTACAGCACCAAGGAGAGTTTCTTCTGGATGGTCGAAACCGACGAGGGCTGGTCGCGCGCCCACGTCATGATGGACTGGCCCGAATGGCGCTCGCTGGGCGCGGCCACGGCCACCATCGACAAGACCGGCTACACCAAGCTGTATGACTATGTGGCGACGGTCAAGTACGCGGCCGGCGCCTTCAATTGGCGCGTGGCTGCGGGCGACCAGGTACGGGTCTATGAATTCGAGCGTGGCCAGACCAAGCTGGCCGCCGAACTGACGCAGTCGGAGATGACCTGGTCGCGTTCAACGCCGGTGGCCGCCGACCAGATCAAGATCTGGTTCGGTCTCGACGTCAAGGACGGCGGCAGGGTCGCGTCCGGAACGCTGTCCTCGACCCAGATGAAATTCGTGTATTGGATCCTGGGCCTGAATGCGATTCCATTGCTGTTCAATTTCGGGGGCAGTTTCTGGCTGATCCTGATCGCCCTGTTCGCGCTGTACTGGCCGGCCGGCTACTTCCAGGGCGACGGAGACAAGGAATGAACGGAAAATACTTCGCCTATGCGATCGTCTTGACCCTGGTGACCACGCTCATCAACTGGGGCAGCATGATCGGCTCCTCGTCCAGTTCCAGCGGCCGTGGCAGCAGCTGGAGCTCGCAAAGCAGCGGCGGCGGCTTTGGCGGCGGCGGCCACAAATGAAAAGTCCTGCGCACCGTCCGGCCGGCACCCACCTGCTGGCAGATTTCTACGGGGTCGACGCGGCCCGGCTGGTCTCGTGCGCCGACATCGACGCGCTGCTGCGCGCTGGCGCCGAAGCGGCCGGCGCCCACATCCTGCACAGCCACTTCCACAGCTTCGGCGACGCCATGGGCGTGACCGGCGTGGTGCTGCTGGCCGAATCGCATATCTCGATCCACACCTGGCCCGAATTCGGCTTCGCCGCGGCCGACATCTTCATGTGCGGCGACGCCCAGCCCAAGCTGGCGCTCGACGTCATCGCATTCGCATTCAATCCCGCGTCCAGCATCGTGCAGACCATCGCCCGCGGCGGCGCCGCCATTCCCCTGTAATCAAAACCACATGACACAAGCATTTGAAGGCATGCCCAAGGCGCTGGGCCATATCCGCGTACTCGATTTGTCGCGCGTGCTGGCCGGGCCATGGTGCTCGCAAAACCTGGCCGACCTTGGCGCCGACGTGATCAAGATCGAGCGTCCCGGCATGGGCGACGACACGCGCGCCTGGGGCCCGCCCTACGCCAAAGACGGCGACGGCAACAACACGTCCGAAGCGGCCTACTACCTGTCCGCCAACCGCGGCAAGCGTTCCGTCACGGTCGATATCGCCAGCCTTGAGGGCCAGGCACTGATCCGCGAACTGGCGCTGCAGTCCGACGTGGTGCTTGAAAATTACAAGGTCGGGCAACTCAAGCGCTACGGTCTCGATTACGACAGCCTCAAGACCCTCAAGCCCGACCTGGTGTACTGCTCGGTGACCGGCTTCGGCCAGGACGGGCCGTACGCGCACCGCGCCGGCTACGACTTCCTGATCCAGGGCATGGGCGGGCTGATGTCGGTGACGGGCGAACGCGACGACCTGCCCGGCGGCGGGCCGCAAAAGGCCGGCGTGGCCCTCACCGATCTGATGACCGGCATGTACGCCACCGTGGCGGTGCTGGCCGCCCTGACCCACCGCGACCGCACCGGCGTGGGCCAGTACATCGACATGGCGCTGCTCGACACCCAGGTGGCCATGCTGGCCAACATGGGCAGCAACTACCTCAACAGCGGCAAGGCGCCCAAGCGCTGGGGCAATGCGCACGCCAACATCGTGCCCTACCAGACCTTCGCCTGCGCCGATGGGCACATCATCGTCGCCACCGGCAATGACGGCCAGTACCAGAAATTCGTCGAGGTGGGACAGCGTCCCGATCTGGGCGCGGACCCGCGCTTTGCCACCAACCCGCTGCGGGTGCAGAACCGCGACGTGCTGGTGCCGCTGCTGGCCGGGATGGTCAAAACGCGCACCCGCGAACAGTGGATCAGCGAGCTCGAAGCGGTAGGCGTACCGTGCGGGCCGATCAACGATATCGGCGAAGTATTCGAGAACCCGCAGGTCAAGGCGCGCGGCGTGGCTTTCGACATGGACCATCCTGCCGCCGGCAAGGTGACCCTGGTACGCAGCCCGATGAAGCTGTCGGTCACACCGGCCGAAGCGGCCCTGCCGCCGCCGATGCTGGGCCAGCATACCGACGAAGTGCTGCGCGAGCTGCTCGGGCGCAGCACGGCCGACATTGCCGCGTTGCGCGACAAGGGCGTGCTCTAGCCGATGCGCGACATGGCCAGCGAAGGCGCGCGCCCCGGCTTTCCATTCGGGCGCCTGGCCAGGGACGGCGCCGTGGTCGCGGTGGTGTGCGTGGCGTGCGCGCTGATCATTTCCATCCTCGGCAACAGATCCAATAACTTCCATTACAACCTGGTCTTTTCGCTCGTCATCGGGGGCATCGCCTTCCTGCTCATCGACGTGACCCGTCTGCTGTTGTGGAGCGACCCGTCCAGGCCGAACAAGCTCGCTTTTTTCGCCATCGCACTGCTGGCGATGCCGGTCGCGCAGTTCGGCGGCACCATGTTGGCCAGCAAGCTGCTCGGCCTGGAAGTGCCCACCTTCGCCCGGCTGGTGGCGGGCGGCTCGAACGGCATGCTGCTGTTTACCCTGATCGTGAGCAGCGCCGCCATGATTTTCCTGCAAGGCCGCGACCGCCTTCGGCGTGCCGAAACGGCAGCCGCCGAGGAAAAGGCGCGCGCCGAAGCGATCGCGCGCCAGGCCCTGCAAGCGCAGCTGCAGCTGCTGCAGGCGCAGATCGAACCGCACATGCTGTTTAACACGCTGGCCAATTTGCAGGGCATGATCGCACTCGATCCAGCGCGCGCCCAGGCCATGCTGGACCAGTTGATCCAGTATCTGCGGGCCACGCTCACATCCTCGCGCGCAGTCTCCACCACGCTGGCGCAGGAATTCACGCTGATGGATGCCTACCTGGGCCTGATGTCGGTGCGCATGGGCACCCGGCTCGCATACACCCTGGAGCTGCCGGCGGCGCTGCGCGGCGCCCAACTTCCGCCCATGCTGCTGCAGCCACTGGTGGAGAACGCCATCATCCACGGGCTGGAACCGAAGGTGGACGGCGGCCATATCACCGTCAGCGCGGTGCAAGCCGGCGCCATGCTGGTGCTGAGCGTGATTGATAACGGTCTTGGCCTGGCCGCGCCGTCGGCCAAGAACGGCACCCACCTTGGGGTGTCCAACACGCGTGAGCGCCTGCAGGCCTTGTTTGGCACGGCGGCCTCGCTGGCACTCGAACCGAACCTGCCGCAGGGCGCCACGGCCCGCCTGACCCTTCCAATGAGACTACCATGACCATCCGCGCACTGATCGCCGAAGACGAACCGGTACTGGCTGCCGTGCTTGAACAAGCGCTGCGGCGCCTGTGGCCCGAACTCGAGATCGTAGCGGTCTGCCCGAACGGGATCGACGCGCTCGACAAGGCGCTGGCCCTCGCGCCCGATGTGCTGTTCGTCGATATCAAAATGCCCGGCAAGACCGGGCTTGAAGCGGTCGAGGAACTGGCCGAATTATGGGACGCGGCGCGGCCGTTTCCGCAGATCGTGTTCGTGACCGCCTACGACGACTACGCGGTGGCCGCCTTCGAGCACGCCGCCGCCGACTACGTGCTCAAGCCGGTCAACGATGCGCGCCTGGGCAAGACCATCGAACGGCTGCGCACGCGCCTGGCCAGTCCGGCCAATGCCGACCTGTCGCAGCTGCTGTCGCAGATGCGCGCGCTGCTGGCACCCAACGCTGCGGCCAGTGAACGACTGAGCGTGATCCGCGCGGCCGTGGGCGGCGAAGTGCGCATGATCGCGGTGGCCGACGTGGTGTACTTCGAGGCGCTCGACAAGTATGTGAACGTGGTGACGGCAAGCGGCGAGGCGCTGATCCGCACCAGTTTGAAGGAGCTGCTGCCGCAACTCGACGACAAGGTATTCTGGCAGATCCACCGCGGCAGCATCGTCAACGCCGGCTGCGTGCAAAGTGCGGCGCGCGACGAGATGGGCAAGGTCACGCTGAACCTGCGGGGGCGGCCGGAAAAGCTGCGCGTCGGTCCCCTGTACGCGCACCTTTTCCGGCAGATGTAACTTAGGCTTTGCGGCGCCGTCCCAGGCCCAGGCCCAGCATGCCGAGGCCGAACAGCGCCATCGTGCCTGGCTCGGGAACCGCTACCGCGGCAGCTGAACTGTACAGTGCGATCTGGACGCTTTCCCAGCCGCCGACGCTGGCGCGGAAGGTGGAATTGCCGAAATTCTCATACGAGACGTCGAAATTGCCCGTGAACGCGTTGCTGAGATCGACGAAGGCCATCGGCAGCGGGAAGCCCGGGCCGGTATTGTCCAGGCCATGCAGATTGGCGTAGTTGCCGGTGCCGACAAAAAAACCGGTCTCCGTGTCCGGCGTGATCCCGACGCCGGCGCCGATGCTGCAGCATCCGCCCCAGCCGCCGGCCACACCCGAGTAGCTCGCCGATCCGGTCAAGCCGTTGGCGTAGCGCACCCAGATACCGACCCGATTGGCGTTGACGACGTCGCTGTTGGCCCACGGGAGCAATGGCACTTCGCCCGATCCGCTTTCAAAATCGGTCCACTGGCTGACCATGCCCATGCCGTCCAGCGTGGCTGGCGCGGCCATGGCGCTGGAGGCGAGCGTTGCTGCTGCCAAAGCCAGGATGATGCTTTTTTTCATAGTTTTCATCATGATTCCATTCCATTAGGATTATGAAGTGCAACTATTGAAGCGTAGCAAGAATCTAGCCATCCAAAAAAATGGCGCAAAATCAATAACTTAAGAAATAACTACGTCAGCGATTGTAAAATTTCCCGACAATTGGATGTGCGTTACAGAGGCAGTTCAAAACGATAGCCGACGCCGTACACCGAGTGCAGGCAATCCGCGAAAGGCAGCTTGCGGCGGATATTCTTGATATGCGAATCGACCGTGCGGTCGTTGATGTCGCGCTGGTCTTCATGCGCCAGGTCGAGCAATTGCTGGCGCGAGAACACGCGCTCGGGATGCTGGATCAGCGCGGCCAGCATGCGAAACTCCACCGGCGTGAGCGGCAACGCGCTGCCGGCATGGAAAATGCGCATCGTGGCGCGCTCCACCGTCAATGCCGGCGCCGTCGCTAGCGCGGGCGCGGCGCGGCGCAAATGCACCTTCACGCGCGCGACGACTTCACGCGGACTAAATGGCTTGCACACGTAATCGTCGGCGCCCGTTTCCAGTCCCAGCAGGCGGTCGATCTCATCGATGCGGGCCGTGAGCATGATGACCGGCATTTGCGAAAAAATGCGCAGCTCGCGGCATACCGCGATGCCGTCCAGGCCCGGGAGCATCAGGTCGAGCAGCACCAGGTCGACCTGGCTGGTGCGCAGGAAGGCCAGCGCGTCAAGGCCGTCGCCGACACGGCTGGTGCGCATGCCGGCCGCCTCCAGATAGTCGGCCAGCAGCGCGGCGATCTTGACGTCGTCTTCGACGATGAGGATGTGGGCCATGGTCATATTGACCCCAGCGGCAGGCGCAGCACCACCCGCAAGCCGCCAAGCGGCGACGGTGACGCGCTTATGCTGCCGCCGTGCGCCTCGGCCAGCGCCTTGCAGATGGCCAGGCCAAGGCCGCTGCCGCCGCGTTCACGGGTGCGCGCCGCGTCGATGCGGTACAGGCGCTCGAAGATGGCCGCATGCTGGCCGGCCGGTACGCCGGGCGCGCTGTCGTCGATCGCCAGGTTCGCGTGCATGCCGTCGCGCGCCAGCGCGAGCACGATCCGGCCTTGCGCATCGGTATGGCGCACGCTGTTCTCGAGCAGGTTGACGATAATCTGGGTCAGGCGGTCCGGGTCGCCCCTGACCATCAGGGCGCCCGGCGCCAGTGTGCTGGACAGGACGATGCCTGCGCCGGCCGCGCGCGAGCGGAAGCGCTCGAGCAACGGCGGCAGCAGTGCTGCCAGGTCGAGCATCTGCCATTCGAAATGCAGCTCGCCGGCGTCGGCCATGGTCAGCTGGTGCAGGTCGTCGACCAGCTTGTTCAAGTGCAGCACCTCGGCATGCAGCGACTGCAGGGCCGCCGGACCGGCCGTGCGGATGCCGTCGATCAAGGCCTCGATCTCGCCGCGGATCACGGTCAGCGGGGTGCGCAGCTCGTGCGCCACGTCGGCCAGCACCCTGCGGCGTTTGCGTTCGCTCGATTCCAGCGCTTCGGCCATGGCGTTCACGTGCAGCGCCAGCTCGGCCAGCTCGTCGCGCGACAGCAGCGGCGCGCGCGCGTCGAACTGGCCGCGCGCCAGGCGCGCCGTGACGTCGCGCAAGGCGGCCACGGGGCGCAGCAGATGGCGCGCCAGCCAGAACGCCAGCAGTATCGACACCAGCACCATCACGGCAGCGACGATGACGATGTCGCGCAGCTGCTGCTGCAGGAAGCCGCTGGCGCTGGCGTCGGCGCCGCTGGCCTGGCGCAAGGGGCGCAGGCGCATGCTGCCCACGCTGCGGCCATCGACGATGATGGGACGTTCAATGGTCGACGGCACGTCGGGCGGACCGACCAGGGCCCGGCCTTCGGCGTCGAACACCGACAGGCGCGCGCCTATGCCCATGGGGTCGCGCGCGCCCGGGGGCGGAGGCGCTTCCTGCGGCGGGCCGTCGCGCCGCGGGCGCGGGCCGAAGCCATCGCCACGCCCGGGCGGCGGACGGCGGCGCGATCCGCCTTCTGCCTGGATTTGCGGCGTCAGCTGCGCCAGCACCTCGCGCATGGCGCGCTGGTCGCCGCGCAGCCATTCGAAGTCGCCTTCCGTGCGGTAGCGGCTGGCGAGCAGCTGGCCCACCTGTTCAAGGTCCTGCGCCTGCATCTGGTTGAGATAGGCGATGAAGCCGCGCTGCAGGTTCGCGCTGGTTACCCAGGCCACGGTGCCTACGCACAGGATCACGATCGCAATGACCGCCAGCGCAATCTTGCGCGCGATCGTCAGCCGCACGGCCTGGCCTCGTGTTCGCCCATCGTTTGCCCTTCCCGCTTCACGCTCAAGCTGCAATCATACCTGTCAAATGTGCAGCAACTGTGGATTCCTGCCGGGCGGCGCCAAGGTGATGCACAATAGCGGAAAGCTCGCGCATAATGGCAGGTATCAGGCGCCAGGTCGTTTTCCATACGAGGTCACCATGTCCGATTGCATCATGCTCACGATGGACCAGCTCAAGGTGGGCCTGTACATCTATCTCGACATGAAGTGGTTTGACCAGCCGTTTGCCTTCAACCACTTCAGAATCAAGAACGAAGAGCAGATCGCCGTCATCCGCACCCTGGGGCTGACCCAGATCCGCTACAGTCCGTCGCTCAGCAGTGCCGAGCCGGCGCCACCGGCGGCGCAAGCGCCGGACGTGCCGGTCGCAGCCCCCGCCCCCGCCATCGCCGCCGCCGTTGCGGCAAAAAACGCGATGATCGCCCGCATCGAGCAGTTGCGCGCGGCCAGTGCACGCATCAGCGAAGCGTTTTCCGCCACCGCCAAGACCATCCGCTCGATCGACCAGAACCTGTTCGCGCGGCCGCAGGAAAGCGTGCAGCAGGCCGGCGAGCTGATCGACCAGATCGCCGCGGCCATCCTGTCCGACCGCGAACTGGCGATCCACGTGATGGGCGATACGCCCGGCGGCGAAGAACTGTATTTCCACTCCCTTAACGTGACGGTGCTGGCGATGATGCTGGGGCGCGACATCGCGCTGCCAACGCCGGTGGTGCACGCGCTGGGCATGGGGGCGCTGTTCCACGACGTCGGCAAGCGGGAGATTCCCGAGCGCCTGTTCAGGGAAGCGGTAACGCTGACGCAGGCCGAGCGCACGCTGTGCGAATTGCACCCCACGTACGGCCTCGAGATCGGACGCCGCCTGAAGCTGCCGGCGGCCAGCCACGCCATCATCAGCGAACACCATGAGCACAACGACGGCAGCGGCTACCCGGGCAAGCTGAAAGGCGAGGCGATCGGCCTGCTGTCGCGGATTGTCGCCATCGCCAACTGCTACGACAATCTGTGCAATCCGGTCAACCTGGCCGACGCGCTGACCCCGCACGAAACGCTGGCGCTGATGTTCGCCAAGATGAGCCACCGCTTCGATCCCAAGATCTTGCAGCGCTTCATACGCTGCCTGGGGATCTACCCGCCCGGCACCCTGGTCGAGCTTTCCAACGGCGCGATCGGCATCACCACGACGGTCAATACCAGCAAGCCGATGAAGCCGATGATCATGGTCTACAACGCCGACGTGCCCAAGGCCGAGGCGATCCTGGTCGACATGGAGGACGACAGCGACATCAGCATCGCCAGGGCATTGCGGCCGTCCCAGGTGCCGCCCGACGTCTACCAGTACCTCAATCCGCGCAAACGCGTCAGCTACTACTTCGACACCGGCAAGACCCCGCCGCGCAGCTGAGCTGCGGTAGTCATCGCAGCCGGCAGCGGCGCCAGGCTGCGCAGGTGCAGCGCGATCAGCAATGCCGCGCCGAGCAAGAGGGCCAGCAGCGCGACCACGCCCGGCCAGCCGGCGCCGCTCCACACCACGCCGCACAGCGAACCGATCACGCTCGAACCGGCATAATAAAAGAACAGATACATGGCCGACGCCAGCGCCTGCGGCGCCCGCGCCCGCATGCCGACCCAGCTGCTGCCCACCGAATGGGCGGCAAAGAAGCCGAAGGTGAACAGGGCCATGCCCGCCACGATGAGCGGCAGCGCGCCCGACAAGGTCAGCAGCAGGCCGGCCAGCATTGCCAGCATGACGATCCACAGCACATTGCGGCGCCCGATGCGGTCGGCCAGGCGTCCGGCCCACACCGCGCTGAACATGCCGATCAGGTACAGCACCGACAAGGCGCCGACCGCGCTCTGGCCAAGGCCGAAGGGCGCGTCCAGCAGGCGGTAGCCGATGTAGTTGTACAGGCTGACGAACACGCCCATCAACAGGAAGGCGAGCGCGAACAGCCAGGCCAGGCCGCTGTCGCCGGCATGCGCGCGGGCCCCGCGCAGCAGTACCGCGATCCCTGCATGTCCTGGCGTGCGCGCCTTGGTGGCCGGCAGGCAGCGCCAGCATTCCCATGCGGCGGCAAGGCCGGCGAGGCCCATGACGGCCATCGCCAGGCGCCAGGAATAGAAGTCGCTGATGACCGACGCAAAGAGCCGGCCCAGCATCCCGCCCAGCGCGGTGCCGCCGATGTAGATGCCCATCGCCAGTCCGAGCGAGCGCGCTTCGATCTCCTCGCCCAAGTAGGCCATGGCGACGGCCGGCATGCCGCCGAGGGAGGCCCCCAGCAGCGCGCGCAACACCAGCAGTTCGGTGAAGGTGCGGGCAAACGCCGACAGCAGCACGAACAGCGCGGCGCCAAGCAGCGCGCCCGTCATCAAGCGCTTGTAGCCAATGCGCGCCGCCAGCGCCCCCGAAAAAATCAGGGAGACGGCCAGCGTGAGCGTGGAGATCGACAGCACCGAGCTGCCCTGCGCCGGAGTGAGCGCAAACTGGCTGGCCATCAGCGGCATCAGCGGCTGCACGCAGTACAGCAGCGCAAAAGCGGAAAAGCCGCCCGCCAGCATGGCGCGGTTGATGCGTTTGAAGGCCGGGCTGCCGGCCGCTGCTTTGAAAGACATGGTGCGCCCCTTTGCGATTGAATTCTTGCCCCCACACCAGGGTCAGACCACTTTTGCCGTTTTGCAAAAGTGGTCTGACCCTGGTGTGGGGGCAAGAATTCATCTTAGGATTGCGCTGTAATACTGTCCAATATATATTTAAGGCGTTTGCCATACTTAAAATAGATAACAAATGGAATTGCGCCACCTTCGCTACTTCATCGCCGTCGCCGAGGAGCTGAACTTCACGCGCGCGGCCGAGCGCCTGCATATCGGCCAGCCGCCGCTGTCCCACGCGATCCAGGCGCTCGAGGCGGACGTCGGCGCGCAGCTGTTCGAGCGCACCAAACGCTGGGTGCGCATGACAGAAGCCGGCCGCCTGTTCCTGGACGACGCGCGCCGCATCCTGGGACTGGCCGAGCAGGCCGCCGATACGGCGCGCCGCGCCCAGCGTGGCGAAGCGGGCATCCTGCGCATCGGCTTTACTTTTTCGACGCCCCTGACGCCGCTGTTCGCCGCCGTGATCAACCGCTACCGGCAGCAGTTCCCGGCAGTGACCTTGACCCTGCACGAAATGGCCACCCTGCCCCAGATCGACGCGCTGGGCCAGCGCACGCTCGACCTGGGTTTCGTGCGCCCGACCGAGCTCCCCGCGCCGGAAGGCATTGCGCTGACCACGCTGCGCGAAGATCCGCTGGTCGCGGTGCTGCCCGCGGCGCTGCCGCTGGCGCGCAAGGAGGCGATCTCGATTGCCGAACTCAGGGACATGCCCTTCGTGATGTATCCGCCCAATGCCGGCACCGGGATCTATCCGCAGATCTTCCGCCTGTGCCGCGCGGCCGGCTTCGTGCCGCATATCGGGCAGCTTGCGGGCGAGGCTTCCACCATCATCGGCCTGGTCGCCGCCGGCTGCGGTGTGTCGGTGCTGCCGGCCTCGTTCGACCGCATCCGCCTGGACGGCGTTTGCTACCGCGCCATCGCCGACGAGGGTGCGAACACCACGCTGCTGCTGGCGCAGCGCAGCGGCGAGCATTCTCCGCTGGTCGATGCCTTCGTGGCACTGGCCACTGCCGCCGCGGGGGAATGAACCGCCCTCCATTTTTGCTGCACAATTGCGCTGCATGCTGGATCCTGTTGAACATCACAGGAGTCATGCATGAACAAGTCCATTCCACTATCGATCGTCGTGCTGCTGCTCGTGGCAGCATGCGGTGGCGGCAGCGCGCCAACCGCGTCCGCGCCGGTCGTGGTGACGCTGCCCACCTTGCCGACGCCGACGCCGACGCCGCAGCCGCAGCCGCTGGTGCAGCGGCCCAACCCCAGCGGCGCTGCGCTGACCTTTACCGCCTCCGGCGCCATCGATGGCGCCAACCCGTTCTTCAAGCCGTTCGGTAACGGGCGCTCGTGCGCCAGCTGCCACGACCAGGGCGAGGGCTGGAGCGTGACCCCGCAGGGCCTGCAGGCCCGCTTTGCCGCAAGCGCGGGCACCGATCCGGTATTCCGCCTGCTCGATGGCGCCAATTCGCCGCAGGCGGCGGTGCTCACGCTGGACCAGAAACGCCTGGCCTACAGCATGCTGCTGACCAAGGGGGTGATCCGCATCGGCCTGCCGCTGCCGGCCGGCGCCGAATTCACGCTGGTGCGCGCGGACGATCCGTATGGCTTCGCGAGCGCCACCGAGCTGTCGCTGTTCCGCCGTCCGCTGCCAAGCGCCAACCTGAAGTTCGCCAGCAGCGTGATGTGGGACGGACGCGAGACTGCGACCGATCCACTCTCGACGACCTGCATCCTGGGCGCCAATCCGGCCCAATGTTTTGCGCCGCTCGATTTCAGCCTGGGCCGGCAGGCCAATAACGCCGTGCGTGGCCATGCGCAGGCGGCAGCGGACCTCTCCGCGGCCGAGCAGCGCCTGATCGTCGACTTTGAAACGACACTGTTCGTCGCGCAGGTGATCGACAACGCAGCGGGCGACCTGACCCAGGCCGGTGCGCTGGGCGGGCCGGCCCGCCTGTCGAGCGCGGCTTTCTATTTCGGGATTAACGATGTCTTCGCCGGTGACTACCTGACGCGGGCGCCGTTCAACCGCAATGCGATGACCTTGTTCGGCGCGTGGCGCACCCTGGGTGGTCCCGGGGCGTCGGCGCAGGACCAGGCGCGCGGCGCGATCGCGCGCGGCGAGGGGCTTTTCAATAACAGGCCGTTCAATATCACTCAGGTGGCCGGTTTCACGCAGCCGCGCGGGACCTGCACCAGTTGCCACAATGCGCCCAACAGCGGTTCGCATTCGGTGGCGCGCATGTTCAACACGGGCGTGGCGGCGGGGGTAAGGCGTACGCCGGACATGCCCTTGTACACATTGCGCAATACGGTCACCGGGGAGACGGTCGAGACCAGCGATCCGGGCAGCGCCATGCAAAGTGGCAGATGGGGAGATGTGGGGCGCTTCAAGACGCCCAGCCTGCGCGGCGCGTCGGCCCGGGCGCCCTTCTTCCATGACGGATCGGCGCCGGATATGGAGAGCGTGGTGCAGTTTTACGACCGCAGGTTCCAGATGGGATTGAATCCGCAGGAAGCGGCCGATCTGGCCGCGTTCCTGAAAGCGCTCTAACCGTAATCGGCGTCGAGCTCTGAGCCTGCGTAGTTTTCAAACTCGGCCCAGAGGGTTTTCATCGCCGTACGCGTGAGGATTTTCTGGATCACCGTGCAATGCGTGCGGTACGACGCGATCCGCTCGGCGATTACCGGCTGGTGCTGGGCCGGAACCTGCGCCATCAGCGCCGCCCAGCCCTCTTCGAAGTCGGGCTTGTTCTTGCGCACCGACTTGACCAGGCGCTCGAATTCCTTTTGCCCGGTGCGCGCCATGATGCGCCCGCCGCCTTCGATGGCCGATATGATCGCCACCGCAATCACGCCTTCGGCATTGAGGTCCGGGTCAATGATCGGCCCCGAATAATGATGCCGGCGCAGCCAGCCCGCCGCGCGCACGATCGCCTGCACTTCCTTGCGCTGCGCGTGCAGCTGTTCGTATTTTTCGTAGCCGGCCCAGTTCTGGCTCGGATCGGCGTGGCAGATGTCGACGAACAGTTCCTTGAGCCTGCGGTGCAGGTACACCGGATCCTGGTCGTATTCGCCCACCAGCGCGTCCTCGGGCAGCGCCGACAGTTCGCGCACCAGCCGGAAGCCGGCCTGGAACGCGTGCTCGGCGCCGTGCTCGATCAGGAAGTCGCGCGCGGCCTCGTCGCCTTCGTGCGCCAGCTCGTGCTCGAGCCCGAGCGACACGCAGCCGACCGTCAGGAAGAAGGCGCGCTGTATGCCTTCGGCGGTTTTGTCGTTGGTGAATTTCTCGGCGACCATCGCGGTGATGCCGGCCAGTTCGTCGGCCAGGATCACGACGTCGTCTTCGACCTCGTGCTCGGCCAGGCAGCGAATCGCCAGCACCAGGCGCGGGCGGCGTTCTGCAATGATGGCCGGCAGGTTTGCCCGCATGTCACCGATCACGAGAAGATTCCCGTGCCGATGCTCTTGCGCGCGCCGCGTTTTGGCACATTGCTGCGCGCCGAAGGCACCTGCTTGCGCAAGCGGTACAGCAGTTCCTTGGTCGAACGCTGCAGGAATTTTGGCTCTTCGTCCGGGTCGTCCGAGAACTCGGCGTCGGCCAGGTCGCCGCTGTGGCGGAAGTCGGGGAACAGCTCGAACAGCGAACGGTCCCAGCCGTCTTCGCTGGCCTTGGCCAGCTCGATCGCCAGCGGCACGATGTCGCTGTCGGAGGAAGTCTGGCCCGTGATGTACGGGCCCTTGGCCAGGATTTCGCCGGCCACTTCCAGTATCTCTTTCGGGGCCATGGAAAACAGGATCGCGAAGATGGTCGAGCCATGGTCGGACGCGGACGCCTCGGCCAGCAGCTCGTGGCGCCGTTCCACGTCGTCGGTCGAGAACACGATGCCGTGCACGTGCGAGAACAGGGTCTCGGCCACGCGCTCGGGGTCATCCTCGATCATGTCGTCGGACCAGGTGGCGGCGAAAAACGCCAGGCTGTCGGCCCACGCCTTGGGCGGCACCAGCAGCGTCGCCAGCGAGGTCTTGCCGCCGTCAAAACCGGACAGGTGCAGCGCCGTCACTTGCGGCGCCAGCGAGGCCAGTACTTCCACCACGGCCAGGTCGCCATGGGTTTCGACCGCTTCCGAAAATGCCTGCTCGGCGTGATGCAGCGAGCCGGCCAGCACCAGTTCGCTGACCTGCTTGGACAGGGCCGGCAGACTGCTCTTTTTTTCGCTCATGCTCATTCCTCCTGGTCGAACATCTGCGCGAAGTCGTCCGACACGCCACCTTCGTCGTCATGGTCGCGCTCGTCGTCGCCGTCGTCGTTCTCGGACAGCTGGTCGAGCGACTGGTCTTCGTCATCCCACTGGCGCGGATGCTTGAACAGGAAGGCGGTGATGATCGCCTGGCGCGCCAGGTCGGGGTGGTTCTCGGTGATGGCGGCGTACATGGCGCCGGCCTCGCCTTCGCAGGCAGCCATGCCGAACACCTTGGACGGGTCGCCGCCGTCGTACTCGGCCGCTTCCTTGAGCAAGCCCTTGGGATTGCTGAAGGTGAGGTGGTCGACCAGCGCAAAGCTCATCATGTTGACGTCTTCGATGCCGCCGCCCGACGCGTATTCGGACACCAGCGCCGACAGCATCAAGTCGTAGTTCTTGCGGTTCGGCGGGTCGCCGAGGATGCCGTCGATCTGGCCGCCCAGTTCGCGCGACTGGTAGGCAAACTCGGGGTGAATTCTTCTCATGCTCATGTCAATATCCTGTTGGTGGTGCGTGCTGCGGCGTTTAGGCCGGCAAGGTGACGCCGTTGAGCTGGAACAGTGAACGCCACAACTCGAACGCCTCGGCCTCGGCATCGAGGATGATGCGGTGGTTGACGCTCTGGTTGTATTCGTCCCGTTTGGCGGGGTCGGACAGGATTTCGTAGGCCTTGGTGATGCTCTTGAAGCGCACCTCGGCGCCTGGCGCGTCGTTGCGGTCCGGATGATAGCGCATGGCCAGCGAGCGATAAACCTTCTTGATCTCGTCCTCGCTCGCATTGGGCGCCACGCCGAGGATATTGTATAAATTTTCCACGAGGAAACTCCCGGCGACAGCCAAAGACAATAAAGGAGGATTATCCTATAGAAAGCGACAGGCCGGGGCTCGCCTGTCAAGTCGCCCCGCATAATCCGGGCCGCCCGCCAGGCGAGCGCCTCCACATATCAGGGCGTGGCGGGCCGCCGGGTACGGTAAAATGCCGCAACCTGATCATTTCAAAGCCTTTTCTCCCATGAGCAACGATAAAAACAAAGCAGCCCCGGCCGCGACCACGCCCTCGCCGAACTTCTTGCGCGCCATCGTCGAAAACGACCTGGCCGCCGGCACCCATGCCCGCGCCGGCCTGCCGCCGGTGATCACGCGCTTTCCGCCCGAGCCGAACGGCTACCTGCACATCGGCCACGCCAAGTCGATCTGCGTGAACTTCGGGCTGGCGCGCGACTACCAGGGCCGCTGCCACCTGCGTTTCGACGACACCAATCCGGAGAAGGAAGACACCGAGTACGTCGACACCATCATCGACAGCGTCAAGTGGCTCGGTTTCAGCTGGGAGCACGCCGGCACCGAGCACCTGCACTACGCCAGCGACTACTTCGAGCAGCTGTACGCGATGGCCGAATACCTGATCACCGCGGGCCACGCCTACGTGGACAGCCAGAGCTTTGATTTGATGCAGAAAAACCGCGGCAACTTCGGCACGCCCGGTACCAACTCGCCGTTCCGCAACCGCCCTGCCGCCGAATCGCTGGCGATCTTCCGCGACATGAAGGCCGGTAAGTACAAGGACGGCGAACATATCGTGCGCGCGAAAATCAGCGAAGACGGCATGGCCTCGCCGAACATGAACATGCGCGACCCGGCCATCTACCGGATCCGCCACGCGCACCATCACCGTACCGGCGACGCCTGGTGCATCTATCCGATGTACGATTACACGCACCCGATTTCGGACGCGCTCGAGCAAATCACGCACTCGCTGTGCACGCTCGAATTTGCCGACCACCGCCCCTTCTACGACTGGCTGCTGGCCACCCTGGCCGAAGGCGGCTTCTTCGCCCAGCCGGTGCCGCGCCAGTACGAATTCTCGCGCCTGAACCTGACCTATCTCGTCATGAGCAAGCGCAAGCTGCGCCAGCTGGTCGATGAAGGCATCGTGTCGGGCTGGGACGATCCGCGCATGCCGACCCTGGTGGGCCTGCGCCGGCGCGGCTACACGCCCGAATCGATCCAGCTGTTCTGCGAGCGCATCGGCGTGTCCAAGGCCGACGGCTGGATCGACATGAGCACGCTCGAAGGCTGCCTGCGCGACGACCTCGATCCGAAGGCCCCGCGCGCGACCGCGGTGCTGCGTCCCTTGAAGCTCGTCATCGACAACTTCCCCGAAGGCCTGTCGGTCGAATGCACCTCGCCGGTTCACCCGCACTTCCCGGAACGCGGCCTGCGCACTTTCCCGATCACGCGCGAGCTGTGGATCGAGCAGGACGACTTCATGGAAGTGCCGAGCAAGGGCTACTTCCGCTTCTTCCCGCCAGTGGGCGACGCGCCGGGAAGCCGCGTGCGCCTGCGCCACGGCTACGTGGTCGAGTGCACCGGCTACGACAAGGATGCCGACGGCCGCGTCACTGCGGTACACGTGAACTACTTTGAAGACAGCAAATCGGGCACCGAAGGCTCGAACAGCTACAAGGTCAAGGGCAATATCCACTGGGTCAGCGCGGCCACCGCGCTCGAAGCCGAAGTGCGCCTGTACGACCGCCTGTTCACCGACCCGAATCCGGACGCGGGCGGCAAGGACTTCAAGGCCGCGCTCAATCCGAACGCGCTCGAAGTGGTCAGCGCCTACCTCGAACCGGGCATGAGCGCCGCCCTGCCCGACGAGCGCTTCCAGTTCGAGCGGCACGGCTACTTCGTGGCCGACCGCGTCGATTCGGTCGCGGGCAAGCCGGTGTTCAACCGGGTCACCACCCTGAAAGACAGCTGGGTCAAATAAGCGGCACTTCAGTGTCACTTTAGCACCACGTTTTCTCCGCCAAAATCCCGCCCCGGCCCACGCCGCGGCGGGATTTTTTGATATTCATCAAATTTCTGGATTGAGAACCTATCAACACCACTAGGTACTGTGAATTGTAACAATCGGTTAACGTAGATCAAACACTGCATCGCCATTTGCGGCTACCGAGAGGATTGCAACGCGCAATGCGAATCACATCACCCCTACATTTCCTATCGACACCCCGCCCTGCCATGTGGCTAGGCGTGCCCTTGTCGGTGGCAGTCGGCCTCGTGCTGTATGCGACCACGGCGCGCTCGATCGAAGCGGACTCGCGCCAGCGCTTTTCGGCGCATGCCCAAAATGCCGGCAACATCGTGGTGGCGCGCATCAAGTCCTACACCGACGTGCTGCGCGGCACCGCCAGCATCTTCCAGACCAGCTACCCCTTGTCGCGCCGCCAGTTCCACGGCTATGTGGGCGGGCTCGATTTGCCGCGCTACTTTCCTGCGATCGAAACCATCAACTTCGCCGAGTTCGTCAAGGACGAGGACCGCGACGCCTTCGAAAAGCGGATGGGCATCGAACTGGCACCGGACGGCAAGGCGCCGGTCCCGTTTCACATCAAGCCGGCCGGGCGGCGCGCCGAGTACAGCGTGCTGACCTATATCGAACCGCTGGTGCCGGGCAACAAGGCGGCCGGATTCGACCTGCAGGCCAACCCGCTGCAGCACGCCAACCAGGTGGCGCTGCGCGACCGCGGCCAGCTCATTTCGTCGGGCATGCCGATTGCCGCGATGGCCGGGCGCAACCGCACCGGCCTGGGCATGCGCCTGCCGATCTATCTGCCGCAAGCGCCAACGAACACCGTGGCCGAGCGGCGCGCCGCGTTTGTCGGCTCGGTCGGAATCGCCTTCAGCGTCGACAAGCTGATGCTCGGCGTGATCGATGAAATGCCGATCAAGAATGTGCGCATGACGCTGGTCGACAATGCGGTCGGGATCGACCAGAAGCGCGGTCGCGTGCTGTTCGATACGGCCGGCCCGGCGGCCCCGGAAGCGAAGGCGGTACTGTTTGGCGACCGCTTCAGCAAGACCTTGCCGATCGACTTCAACGGGCGCCAGTGGGATGCCACCTTCAGCGTCGAAGCCAACGACCTGTACAGCGGCTTCGAGGAATTCGTGCCGTGGCTGGCGATGCTGGGCGGCTTCGTCAGTTCGATGCTGCTGTACGCGCTGTTCCACGCGCTGACCTCGTCGCGCCGGCGCGCCATCAAGATGGCCAAGGGCATGACGCGCGAGCTGCGCGAAAGCCAGGCCAAGCTGCAGCAGTCGCACCAGAATTTGCGCCGCCTGGCGGCCCACGCCGATCAAATCAAGGAAAGCGAACGCAAGCGCATCGCGCGCGAGATCCATGACGACCTGGGGCAGAACCTGCTGGCGCTGCGCATCGAGGCCGACATGCTGGCCACCCGCACGCGCGATCGCCATCCGCGCCTGCACGCGCGCGCGCGCTCGACCCTGTTCCAGATCGACGCGACCATCAAGAGCGTGCGCCAGATCATCAACGACCTGCGTCCCAACGTGCTCGACCTTGGCCTATCGGCCGCGGTCGAATGGCAGATTGCCGAATTCAAGCGCCGCACCGGCATCGCCTGCGAACTGATCGACGAACCCAAGGAAGTCGTGCTCAATGACCACGCGGCGACCGCCTTCTTCCGCATTCTCCAGGAGTCGCTCAGCAATATCGTGCGCCACGCGCACGCGACCAGCGTGCGGGTCGAATTGCAGTGCTCGGGCCGCACGCTCAGCATGACCGTCAGCGACAACGGCATCGGGCTCGGCGCGCGCGAGCGCGGCAAGGTCGGCTCGTTCGGACTGGTGGGAATCGAAGAGCGCATCAGCATTCTCGACGGCACCTTTTCGATCACCAGCACCGACGGCGAAGGCACTACCGTGTGCGTCTCGGTGCCGCTGCAGGCCGACCCGACCCGCCCGGCGTCGTACGCGCATCACGGTGCGCCAACGCGATCTGCGGCAGTCGTCTGAGGCCCCCTCGCATTGTCCTAAACAGATCCGGGATAAACACCCGGGCGGCCTGTCGGAGCATCCGATATGCACTAGGAATAAACCGTTTTATTTGTTGAGTTAAGTCAAGCAGGCCCTGGCGCGCCGGAGCAACATCCTCATCTAGTAAGGAAAATCAATGCAACTAGGAAAAAATTTTCCGACTAGACACAAGAAAGGGGGACGCCAGGAAGGGGAGCAAAGCGGGACCAGCACCAGGGATGAAGTACCTACAACACACTCTAAAAGGGGTTTACCATGAATGCGAACAACGTCGTTAAAGCAATCGCCGAACTCGATCTCGAGCCTGTGAAGACCAAACTGATGCATGTCGCCTCAGGCGAAGGCTGGAGCCGCAGCAAAGTGGACGCGCTCGATGTCGAGTACCGGCGCTTCCTGTACCTGATGCATGCATTTCCCAACGAAGAAGCCGCACCGACGGTCGATGTCGACACCTTCTGGCATTACCATATCCTCGACACCGCAAAATACGCCGCCGATTGCGAAAACACCTTCGGCTATTTCCTCCACCACTACCCTTATGTCGGGCTGGACACGGACGCCGGCGACGGCGCCGAGCAGCGCGGCGGCGAGCGCATGCGCGAACTGTACGAGCAGACGTTCGGGGAAGCGTATATTCGCGCCGAGGCCTACGGGCCGGCAGAAGTAGAGGCGGCGTACTGCATGATCCGTCCGGGCGAGCAGACCGGTGCGGCAGCGCAAACGGCCTACTGCATGATCCGGCCGGGCCAGCAGGCAGAAGGCGCGCAGGCGGCGTATTGCATGATTCGCCCGGGCGCGCTGCCGGCGCAAGGCGCACAGGCGGCGTACTGCATGATCCGCCCCGGCGTGGCGCAGGGTGAAGGCGCGCAGGCGGCCGATTGCATGATCCGCCCTGGCGAGCAGACCGGTGCGGCAGCGCAAACGGCCTACTGCATGATCCGGCCGGGCCAGCAGGCAGAAGGCGCGCAGGCGGCGTATTGCATGATTCGCCCGGGCGCGCTGCCGGCGCAAGGCGCACAGGCGGCGTACTGCATGATCCGCCCCGGCGTGGCGCAGGGTGAAGGCGCGCAGGCGGCCGATTGCATGATCCGCCCTGGCGAGCGGCAAGCCGCCGGCACCCGGAACGCGTACTGCATGATCCGTCCGGGCGGCCCGCAACCGGCCAACCAGGCAGCCTATTGCATGATCCGTCCGGACAGCCAGGCCCCGATCCGGCCGGCGCAGGCAGCAGCCAACCAGGCAGCGTACTGCATGATCCGTCCAGGCAGCACCGCAGCGCCCATCCGTCCGGCCGGCACACAAGCGCAGGCCGCATGAGCGGCACCTGACTCCCTGGACCGGCAAGCACCGCGCGGATTGCCGGCACAGGGGGTCATGCTTGTAACGCAGCAGCGCAAGACAGCATTAACACTCCCGCCCCACGCTCCCCAGCGACGCTGCAGGCCCGGCTACACGGCCAGCGGCAAGCGCGATGCCGTCAACGCCATGCCAGCCCGGTTTTCAGGCAGCGGCGTTGAACGGCGTGATTTCCACACCCATCAGTGCCTTCAGTTCGCGAATGCTGAACTCGCTCACCTCGTGCATGCGCAGCAGGATCGTGGCGCCGATCGGCAAGGTCCGGTGGCGGATCTTGCTGATGACCGGCGGGGCCACTTCCAGCGCGCGCGACAGGGCCGCGTCGTTTTTCAGGTTGAGTTTCTCGATGATGGCGTCGAGCACCTTGTTAGGGTCGTAACTAGGTTCTTCAGGGATATGGCGTGTCGTCATGTCTCAATTCTTTCAAAAATTCACACTCCGTGGCTTATTCGCCGCGCGTATCGGTCAACCAGCATAAAACACTGCGTCGTCAATAAAATGCAAAGAAAATGTGGCTTTTGCCCGATGATCGGTATCATACACGCAAAAGTTGACAATTGCCTAAGCTGTGACATTTTCACACGAAATAGCTTGTCTTTCAAATATTTTTTCAAGGGAACCGGCGTGTGCCCAGAGGAGAGCGCATGGCGGCGAGCATCCACGCGAGTGTGATGCGGGTTGCCATCTGCGAGTAATTTGTGGGAATTAGATAGAATTGAAGCAGCAGGCGGTCTTCATCGCAGCGCTGCAGGCGCCAGCCGAGCTGGCGGCGGATTTCTTCAGGCGGGGGCGGCGGACGACGCGCCGCTTCGCGCGCTGCCATGTAGGCGCGAACCTGTTCCTTGGTGGGCGAGGTGATACGGTGCGGCATAGCGGGCTCTAGCACAAGTCGGGGAAGGTGGGACGACATCGCTCACCTTACGATCGACCTGCGTGGCGCGCTTGAGCATTCTCAAACGCGCGCGCGGAACAAAGACGGCGGCTTACTTCTTCTGGCTGGCCAGGTACAGCGTCTTGGCGTCCTGGTGGGCGCGGTCGAGCGTGCGCAGCGCTTCCTGCTCGTCATGGGCGACGAAAAATTCCGCGTCCTGGGCCTTGACCACCAGCTTGATGGCCGCGGCATCGCTGACATTGTATTTTTCCGTGATCAAGGTGGTCACTTCATCAAGATATTCTTCGTAAGTCATGGCAGCTCTCGTGGGGGCATTCGGTGGCGGGCCGTCATTTTACCAAACCCATGGCCGCCACTGCCGGCGCCACCAGGGGAAAGCGCAGGCGCACGCCCAGTTCGCGCTTGATGCGGTCGTTGCGCAGGCGGCGCGACTCGGACATGAACGACAGCAGCATGGGCGAAACGCTGTTTTCCAGTTGCGCGCGAGCGACGCGGGGCGGGCGCGGCATATCGAATGCATCAGCAACCGTGTCGAAATAATCGGCCATCTTCATGCGGCTATCGTCGACCGCATGGTAAATCCGTCCAGGCAAAGCCCTGAACAAGGCCAGCGCCACGATGCGCGCCAGGTCGTCAGCATGGATGTGATTGGTGTAGACATCGTCCGCTGCGAGCAGGGCCGCGGTGCCCTGCTCAAGGCGGCGCAGCGGCAGGCGCTCGGGCGCGTAAATGCCGGGCACGCGCAGGATCGCCAGGGTGGCGCCGGCGTGCAGGGCCCAGGCCCGCAGCGTGCGCTCGGCATCAACCCGGCGCCGGGCACGTGCATTGTGCGGCGCCACCGGACGCGTTTCATCGATCAGCGCGCCGCCGCAGTCGCCGTACACGCCCGTGGTACTGACATAAACGAGGCGCGCCCCCTCAGGTAAAATGGCGCACAGATTGCGTGTGCGGCGGTCAAGCAGGCCCTCCGATTGCGGCGGCGCCAGGTGCACCACGTGGCGCGCCAGGCCAGCAAGGCGTCCGAGCGTGTGCGGGTGGTCCAGATCGGCCACCAGCGGGACCGCGCCAGCCGCGCGCAGTTCGGCGCAGCGCCGCGGGTCGCTGGTGACGGCAAACACCCGAAAGCGCGCGCGCAGCAAAGGCAGGACGCGCATGCCGACATCGCCGCAGCCCAGGATCAGCAAACGCGGCCGTTTCAACTTGATGTGTGTGTTATTCATTGTAAGGATTGTATGACTTTCCAGATTACTGTTCAGCCTAGCGGCCATCAATTTGCCTGTGAAGCGGAGGAAACCGTACTAGCGGCCGCGATCCGCGCCGGTGTCGGCCTGCCGTACGGCTGCAAGAACGGCGCCTGCGGCTCGTGCAAGGGCAAGGTCATCGACGGCAGCGTCGAGCACAAGGCGCACCAGCAGCGCGCGCTCTCGGACGACGAAAAGGCGCAAGGCTACTCGCTGTTCTGCTGCGCCACGACGGCGGCCGACCTGGTCATCGAAGCGCGCGAAGTAAGCGGCAGCAGCGAATACCCGGTGCGCAAGATGCCCTCGCGCGTGGCCAGCATCGACAAAGTGGCGCCGGACGTGGCCATCATCACCTTGCAACTGCCAGCCAACGAAGCGCTCGCCTACCGGCCCGGGCAGTATATCGAATTCATGCTGCGCGATGGCAAGCGGCGCAGCTACAGCATGGCCAACGCGCCCAGCCTGGACGCGCCGATCACGCTGCACATCCGCTACATGGCCGGCGGCCTGTTCACGGAACAAGTATTCAACACCATGAAAGAGCGCGACATCCTGCGTTTTGAAGGACCGCACGGCAGCTTTTTCCTGCGCGAAGAATCGGACAAGCCGATCGTGCTGCTGGCATCGGGAACGGGCTTCGCGCCGATCAAGGCGCTGGTCGAGCATATGGTGCACTTGAAGTCGAAGCGGCCGGTCAGCCTGTACTGGGGCGGGCGCCGTCCGCTCGACCTGTACATGAACGCGCTATGCGAAGCGTGGGCGGCGAGCCTGCCGCATTTGCGCTACGTGCCGGTGGTCTCGCACGCGCTGCCGGAGGACCACTGGACGGGCCGCACCGGCTTCGTGCACGCGGCGGTGATGCAGGACCTGCCGGACCTGTCGGGCCACCAGGTGTACGCCTGCGGCGCACCGGTGGTGGTGGACTCGGCGCGGCGCGACTACGTCGCCCAATGCGGCCTGCCCGCGGACGAATTCTACGCCGACGCCTTCACCAGCGAAGCCGACCTGCACACCTAATAAACCGGGGTCAGACCACTTTTTCCCTCCAACAGGGGTCAGACCACTTTTTCATATGGGCAAGCCGGATTACGGATGGGTTCATAGCCTGTAACGCGACGCGGCTTTTTCCGTCTCTGGCGAATTGCTGTTTCGGCGCTCCACACTGCACGCTTGCGGGCGCAAGCACTACAAGTGCAAATCGGCAAAAGTGGTCTGACCCTGGTTCTGCGGAAAAAGTGGTCTGACCCCGGTGTTGCTAGCGGCGTTTGACGGTGTCGGCGTTGAACTGGTCGCGGTTCTTGCCGGTGATGCCGCTGTAGAATTGCTGGATCTCGGCCATGTCGGCGCCGATGTCGCCGGTGGTGTGGAACATGCGCCCGATGCCACCCGTTTTGTGCTTGAAGTCCAGGTAGGCCAGTGCGATCGGGACCCCGGCGCCGTGCGCCATGTGGTAAAACCCGGTCTTCCAGTGCGTGACCTTGCCGCGCGTGCCTTCCGGCGCCACCAGCACCGCCAGCGCGGCGCGCGCGGCGAACGCAGCTATCGTGTTTTGTACCGTGTTGTTCGTGGCGCTACGGTCGATCGCGATCCCACCCAGCCAGCGCGACAGCCATCGAATCGGCCACGCGAACAAACTCGCCTTGGCCATCCAGTACACCTTCAGGCGCAACACGAAACACACCATCAAGGTGATCGGGAAATCCCAGTTGCTGGTGTGCGGCGCGGCGATCAGGACAAATTTCGGATAGGCCGCGATCTGCTCCGGCGTCAGCCCTTCGGTGCGCCAGCCCAGCGCGCGCAGGCCGAACGACGACAGGCCCCGCATCAGGGTGTTGACGACAGGTGTTTCAAAAATGGTGTGGTGCATGGGGTGGACGCGGCCCGCTTTCCCGGCGCCGGTCAGCAGGCGGGGATAACATCGGGCACAATGGCAGGAGTGGTTCTCTAAAGCACTATTTTACCTTAGCCCTCCCCGCCCTGCCGAAAGTCCTTATGTCCGTGATGTCGTCGTCGAATGGTTTCAGCGTCCTGCGCAACCGCAACTTCTCGTTTTACTTGGCAGCGCGCGTGCTCGGCACCCTGGCCGTCCAGATGCAAAGCGTGGCGATCGGATGGCAGGTGTACCAGATGACCGGCAGCCTGTTCGACCTGGGCCTGATCGGCCTGGCCCAGTTCGCACCCTTCCTGGTATTGATCCTGATCGCCGGCCATGCAGCCGACCGTTTCAACCGCCGCAACATCATCATCCTGTGTCTGGCCACGCAACTGCTGTGCGGCTTGCTGCTGCTGGCGTTCACCTGGAGCGGCGCGGCCGTGGTGTGGCCGGTGTTCGCGATCCTGGTGCTGTTCGGCAGCGCGCGCGCCTTCATGATGCCGGCCACCCAGGCCGTGCTGCGCAATATGGTGCCGACCGAAAGCTTCAGCCAGGCCGTCGCCCTCAGTTCCTCGGCCTTCCATGTGGCCGTGATCGCCGGCCCCGTGCTCGGCGGCCTGCTGTATCTGGCCGGGCCCACCACCGTGTACGTGGTGGCGGCGGCGCTGCTGGTGCTGTCGGTGCTGCTGATGAGCCGCACCCATGCGGCGCCGCAGGCAAGCCATAGCGAGCCGGCCAGCTGGCACACGGTGCTCGAGGGCCTGCGCTTTGTGTGGTCGCGCCCGATCATGCTGGGCGCCATTTCACTCGACCTGTTCGCGGTGCTGTTCGGCGGCGCCACCGCCCTGCTGCCGGCCTACGCCCACGATGTGCTGCAGGTGGGCCCGACCGGACTGGGCCTGCTGCGCACCGCGCCCGGTGTCGGCGCCGCGCTGTGTTCGGTGGCGCTCGCGTTGTATCCGATCGAGCGCCGCGTCGGCGCATGGATGTTCGGCGGCGTGGCCGTGTTCGGGCTGGCCACGGTGGTGCTCGGCCTGAGCGACAGCGTCATCGTTGCCTTGCTGGCCCTGTTCGTGCTTGGCGCCGGCGACATGGTCAGCGTGTATGTGCGCCACCTGCTGGTGCAGTTCGAAACGCCCGACGAGATCCGCGGCCGCGTGAGCGCCGTCAATGCGGTGTTCATCGGCGCTTCCAACGAGCTGGGCGAATTCGAGTCGGGCCTGACCGCCGGCTGGTTCGGCCTGGTGCGCGCGATCCTGTTCGGCGGCGCCGCCACCCTGGCGGTAACGGCCATCTGGATCGTCAAGTTTCCCGTGCTCTCGCGCATGGACAAATTTCCCCATCATGAGGCCGTTCCTTTGAACGGATCAAAATGATGGGAAGGTGTAAGATAAAGCCGTGTGCGCAAGGAAGTACGTTGCACAACATTGCCTTTATGAACAACCGGGAGTGAGCTTATGCAAATCAACATCAATACCGACAAGACGATCGAACGCCATCAAGGCTTGGACGACCATGTGAATGCCGTGGTCACGGCCGCGGTGCAACGTTTTGCCGACCAAATCACTCGTGTCGAAGTTCACCTCAGCGACGAAAACAAGGAAAAATCAGCCGATGGCGGCAACCGCTGTCTGCTTGAGGCGCGCGTCACCGGCTACCAGCCGATCGCCGTCAGCGACCATGCAGTCACCTTGCACCAGGCCATCAGCGGCGCTTCGGACAAGCTCAAGCGCGCGATCGACAGCGCCCTGGGCCGCCTGCACGACAAGCAGCTGCACGCCACCCCGCAACTGATCGACGAGCCGGACGAAGTAAACGAGTAAGCCCGCAGTAGCACTACTGACGGCAGCCATCATGGCTGCCGTTTCGGTTTAGCTCAGCCCCACCAGCCCTGCTGCGCCAGTTCCCGCAAATACCCCATCCCCGCCAGCGAACGGCTGCCGTACCACGACATCATTTCCCCGTCGACCAGATGAACCGGCTTGCCGATCTGCTGCTCGAGCGCGTCCGCATGGGCCTGGGTAAAACGGTAGGGCTCGCTCGAGAGCACCACGCCGTCGATTCCGGCCACCACGGCCTCGCTCCATGAAAAAGCCGGATAGCGCGCCGTGCCCAGTTGCGGCGTGCGCCAGCCGATCTGCGCGAGCATGCGGGCGATATAAGTGTCGTCCGACACCGCCATCCACGGATCCTGCCAGATGCAGTACAGCACCGTTGCCGTCGGCCCCTTGGGGGTCGCTTCCAGCCGCGCGTACGCTTGCTCGAACTGGGCGCACCAGGCCTCGGCGCGGGCATCGGCGCCGAAGATGCCGCCCAGCAGGCGCGCCAGCGGCAGGTTGTCGCGCGGGCCCATCGGATGGGTCACCACGACATGCGGCACGAATGCGGCCAGCGTCTCGACCGTCGGCTTTTCATTCTCGTCGATATTGACGATCAAGTGGGTGGGCGCGAGCTTGCGGATCTTCTCGATGTTCACGTCCTTGGTGCCGCCTATCTTGGGAATGGCCTGCACCAGTTCCGCCGGATGGATGCAAAAGCCGGTGCGCCCCACCAGCTGCGGAGCCAGTCCCAGCTCGCACAGCAATTCGGTGATGGACGGCACCAGCGAGACGATGCGTGCGCCTTCAGCAGGAGCGTGGTGGGTTCCAAGGGCGTCGGTCAGTTGCATGGTGGGGATCCAATTCGGGCGTAGGCGCTATTGGAACACTGATATGATGCCGTTGCCAAGCGTATGGTGAACGACGAAAGCGAGAGAGACCAATTGGAACAGACAAGCACCTTCAGCCAGTCCGCGTATACCATCAAGGACTTGCAGTTATTTCGCGATTGCGACCATGCGCAGCTGGCGCCCTTGCTGGCCGCCTGCCCCATCGTGCGTTTTCGCGCCGGCGCGCCGGTCGAAGATGCAGCGCGCGCGCGCCTGTACATCGTGCTCTCGGGCATGCTGGCGGTCGAAGCCGATACGCATAGCGGCATGGCCGACGGCACCGTCAGCCGCATCCTGCCCGGCGAGAGCGTGGGCGAGCAGGCCGTGCTCGACGACAGCAGCAACCTGTCGGCCATTTCCGCGATTGTCGATTCGGAGCTGCTGCTCATCGACGGCGAGCTGGTGTGGAAAATGATCGACCTGTCGAACGGCCTGGCACGCAGCCTGCTGCGCATGCTGTCGTTCCGCATACGGGCCGCCAATGCCTTGCTGCGGCGGCGCCAGAAGCTGGGCGAGTTCTACCGCCAGCTGTCGATGAACGATGGCCTGACGGGCCTATACAACCGCTCCTGGCTGAGCGACATGCTGCCCAAGGTGGTTGCCACGGCGCAGCGCGCCGGCACGCCGCTGGCGCTGATCATGATCGACCTCGACCATTTCAAGCAATTTAACGATACCCACGGCCACCTGACCGGCGACGACGCCCTGCGCGCGGCAGCCGGCGTGATCAGCCTGGCGCTGCGCCCGTCGGACTTTGCGGTGCGCTACGGCGGCGAGGAAATGCTGGTGATCTTGCCGGAAACGACGGAACTGCTGGCCGTGCTGGTGGCCGAGCGGCTGTGCGCGCGCATGAGCGAGGCGCCGATATTCCCCGACATGCGCCAGCCGCTGCCGCACGTGACGGCGTCGGTCGGCGTCGCGGTGCTGAGCGAGGGAATGAACGATGTGGGATTGATCGCGGCGGCCGATGCGGCGCTCTACCGTGCCAAGCACGGCGGGCGCAACATGGTGTCGCTGTAGGCTTACGGCGCGGGCGCGTCGGCTTGCGGGCCGGCCTTGAAGGCGGCAAATCCGGTCAACACCAGTTCGCGGGTCTTGTCGATGCCGCTGGCCACGCCGCCTTCGAGCACCTTGAGTGAACCGAGGATATCCTGGGCTTCCTTGAAACCTTGCTCGAAGCCTTTGGAGATCAGGTCGATAAAGCTGCCGCGCGACGCTTCATTGTCTTCCAGCCCGTTCTGTTCGCGGTACTGGTCGTAGAAGGCGGTCGACAGTTGCACGATGCGCTCGGCGGTCGCTTCGGCGGAATTGTCCTGGTTGGCGGCGGCGTTCTGGATTGCATCCTTGCCCAGCGTGGGCTCGAGCGCTTCGTTGATGCCCTGGATCGCCGTCTTGTACAGCAGCGCCAGCGGATCGTTGCCCGAAGAAATGGCCACGCTCAGCTGGGTCTGCACGATGGCACTGTTGAGCGAGGCGTTCGCCTTGGCCGTGGCCGAGGCCGGGCTGTCGACATCCTTGATCTTGTTGCCGGTATCCTGGTCCTTGATCCTGGCGTCCAGGTCCTGGCCCGGAGGGACGGCAGCGCGGTTGTTATTAATTGAAGCAGATGGGATTGACATGGTCATTCTCCTTGGTCAGCATAGGCGCCGGGCAGCGGCGCATTGAATCATCGTTGTTTATTATCGGCACTTTTACAAGAATCTGTAGCGCGGCTGCAGCAACCTTTCCTTTATGACCACTCAAACCTTTCTCTGGCACGACTACGAAACCTTTGGCGCCCAGCCGCGCCGCGACCGTCCGGCCCAGTTCGCGGCAATCCGCACCGACGCCAATTTGAATGAAATCGGCGACCCGATCATGCTGTATTGCCAGCCGGCGCCCGACTTCCTGCCTGACCCGGTGTCCTGCCTGATCACCGGCATCACGCCGCAGCAATGCCTGGAGTGGGGCGTGCCCGAATACCGGTTCGCCGCCACCATTGAAGCGGCGTTCAGCCAGCCCGGCACCATCGGCGTGGGCTACAACACCATCCGTTTCGATGACGAAATCACGCGCTTCATGTTCTGGCGCAACCTGATCGATCCATATGCGCGCGAGTGGCAAAATAATTGCGGTCGCTGGGATCTGCTTGACGTAGTGCGCATGACTTACGCGCTGCGTCCCGAGGGCATGGAGTGGCCCTTGCGCGAAGACGGCAAGCCCAGCTTCAAGCTCGAGCAGCTGGCCAAGGCCAACGGCCTGCTGCACGAGGCGGCCCACGATGCGCTGTCGGACGTGCGCGCCACCATTGCATTGGCGCGCCTGATCCGCGAGCGCCAGCCCAAGCTGTTCGATTTTTGCCTGGCGCTGCACAAGAAGGACAAGGTCGCGGCCGAAATGGGCATGCACCTGGCGCCGTCGCAGCGCCAGCCCTTCCTGCATGTATCGGGCATGTTCCCGGCCGAGCGCGGCTGCATCGGCCTGGTCTACCCGCTCGCCACCCATCCGAGCAACAAGAATGAAGTGCTGGTCTGGGATTGCCGCTACGACCCTGCCGAGCTGTTCGGCCTGGATGCGGACACGATCCGGCTGCGCATGTTCAGCAAGACCGCCGACTTGCCGGAAGGGGTGACGCGCCTGCCGATCAAGAGCATCCACATGAACAAGTCGCCGATGCTGGTGGCCAACTTGAAAACCCTGTCGCCGGCCATGGCCGAGCGCTGGGACATGGACCTCGAACAAAGCCGCGTGCATGCGCTGGCGGTGGCGGCCGGGCCCGACATGGGCGTGCTGTGGGACCAGGTGTACCACCGGCCGGCGGCGGGCTTCGACACCGACGTCGACGAGGATTTGTATGGCGGCTTCATCAACAACAACGACAAGCGCAAGCTCGAATCGCTGCGCGCCGAAAAGCCGGAACGGCTGGCGACGGCGCGGCCATCGTTCGACGACGAGCGCCTGCAAGAATTGTTTTTCCGTTACCGCGCGCGCAACTTCCCGCAGACCTTGAACGAGCAGGAAGCGGCGCAATGGGAACAGCACCGCGCCGCGCGCCTGTTCGACGGCGCTGGCAATGCCCGCACCATCGAGCAATTGTTCGCGGAGATAGACACCTTGTCGGAAGACGCGGATGAACGGGCAGAAGAAATTCTCGGCGCGCTATACGACTACGCCGGCCAGATCGCGCCATCCAGGTAACAAATTAGGCCGGACCAACATTCGAGGCCGTCAATTCGAGGTCGGACCTGATTCCGTGAATTCGAGGTCGGACCTGATTCTGTGAATTCAGGTCGGACCTGATTCGGCGAAATCAGGTCTGACCTGAATTTGGGGCCGAATCAGGTCTGACCTGAATTTCGGGTCAGCGATACAGGTTGATGGCGTCGCGCGTTTCCAGGGCCACACGGCGGGCCGCTGTGGCGTAGTCTTCGCCGCCCTGCGGCGTTGCATACAGGATTGCGCGCGACGAGTTGATCATCATGCCCGCGCCTGATGCCGTCTTGCCGGACCGTACAGTCGCTTCCACATCGCCGCCCTGCGCGCCCACGCCCGGCACCAGCAACGGCATCTCGCCGACAATCGCGCGCACTGCCGCCAGTTCCTGCGGGAAGGTCGCGCCCACCACCAGCGCGCACTGGCCGTTGCGGTTCCACTTGTCGGCCACCAGGCGCGCCACGTGCTGGTACAGCGGCTGGCCGCCTACATCCATGAACTGCAGGTCCGAGCCGCCCGGGTTCGAGGTACGGCACAGCACGATCACGCCGCGCTCTTCCCACTCCATGTACGGCTCGACCGAGTCGAAACCCATGTACGGGTTGACCGTCACCGCGTCGGCGCCGTAGCGATCGAACGCTTCGCGCGCATATTGCTTCGCGGTGGCGCCGATGTCGCCGCGCTTGGCGTCGAGAATGAGCGGGATGTGTGGATAGGCATCGCGCAGGTAGGCGCAGATGGCTTCGAGCTGGCGCTCGGCGCCCAGCGCGGCGAAATAGGCGATTTGCGGCTTGAAGGAACAGGCCAGGTCGGCCGTCGCATCGATAATCGCCTTGCAGAAAGTGAAAATGCCGTCCGGCTCGTCGCGCAGCGCGGCCGGCAGGCGCGCCATGTCCGGGTCGAGTCCCACGCACAGCAGGGAATGGTTGGTCGCCCACGCGGCGGACAGTTTATCGATGAATTTCACGGCAGGCCCTCGGTTGCATTTGCTAAGCCGGCATTGTACCGCGTCCATCTGCACGCTTGAAACGGGCACAATGGGGGCATTTAGGGTATATTTTTGACCATTCAACAACTGTTACGGATTCCCATCATGACCATGACCTCTTTCTCCCGCTGGACGCAACTGTTTTTTGCTGTGCTCATCAGCACCATGCTGTCCGGTTGCGGCTACAACGATTTCCAGAGCAAGGATGAAGCGACCAAGGCGGCCTGGGGCGAAGTCGTCAACCAGTACCAGCGCCGCGCCGACCTGATTCCCAACCTGGTCAATACTGTCAAGGGCTATGCATCGCACGAGAAAGACACGCTCGAAGCGGTGACCCGTGCGCGCGCGGCCGCCACCAGCTTCCAGATCACGCCCGAAGTACTCAACGACCCGGCCGCGCTGGCCAAGTTCCAGCAAGTCCAGGGCGAGCTGAGCCAGGCCCTGTCGAAACTGATGATGGTCACCGAAGCCTACCCCGACCTGAAGGCCAACGCCAATTTCCGCGACCTGCAGTCGCAGCTCGAAGGCACCGAGAACCGCATCACCGTGGCGCGCCAGCGTTACATCGCGGCGGTGCAGGACTTCAATGTGCAGGTGCGCAAATTCCCGACCAACCTGACGGCGATGATGTTCGGCTACAAGGTCAAGCCCTCGTTCACGGTGGAAAACGAAAAAGCCATCTCGACCGCCCCGACCGTCAACTTCGGCAAGTAAGATGAGCGTGCTGCGCTACTTATGGACGGCCGCACTGGCCTTGGCCCTGGCCGGTCCCGCGCTGGCCGACGGCTTCGTGCCCGTGCCGCCGCTGGCCGGCCGTGTCACCGACCAGGCCGGCATGCTGAGCGCCGAGCAGCGCGGCAAGCTCGAAGCCGTGCTGGCCAACTACGAAGCGAAGACCGGCAGCCAGATCGCGGTGCTGACCGTCAAGACGACCGCGCCCGAACAGATCGAGCAGTACAGCATCCGCGTGGCCGAGGCCTGGAAACTGGGCCGCAAGGGCGTCGATGATGGCGTGCTGCTGCTGGTCGCGCCCGAGAACACCAGCGCCATGCGGCGCCTGCGCATTGAAGCGGGACGCGGGGTGCAAGGGGTGCTGACGGATGCCAAGGCCAAGCAGATCCTGCAGGATGTGATCGCCCCCCATTTCCAGCAAAAACAATATTACGACGGCCTCGTGGCCGGGGTCGGCTCCATCGCTACCTTGCTCAATGCCGAAGCGTTTCCGGCGCCGCCACAGCGCCAGGCCCGGCAGCAACAATCGCAAGGCGGCGGTTCATGGCTGTTCCCTCTGCTGTTCATCGGCGCCCTGCTGTGGATGTTCCGTCCGCGCGGCGGCGGGGCGCGCCTGGCCAGCAACGGCTGGGGCAGCGGCGCGACCGGCTTCATCATCGGCAGCGCGCTGGGCAACCTGACGCGCGGTGGCGGTGGCGGCGGCGGTGGATTTGGCGGCGGCGGCGGTTTTTCCGGCGGCGGCGGCAGCTTTGACGGCGGCGGCGCCTCGGGAGATTGGTAATGGCAAGTTTTTCTGAACGCTTGACGCGCCAGTGGCGCCACTGGCGCAGTACGGCCGCGCAAGGGCGCCGCATGTTCCCGGCCGACACGCTGGCCAAGATAGGCGCGGCCATCACCGCCGGCGAACAGCGCCATCGCGGCGAGTTGCGCCTGATCGTAGAAAATGCGATGCCGTCCGACGCGATCTGGTCCGACCTGAGCAACCGCCAGCGCGCCATCGCCCTGTTCGCCGAATACGGCGTGTGGGATACCGAGGACAATTGCGGCGTGCTCATTTATGTCAACGTGGCCGAGCACAAGGTCGACATCGTGGTCGACCGCCACATCGGGCGCAAGATCGATGCGGCCACCTGGCAGCAGGTATGCCGTACGATGACCGCCGGCTTCGCGCGCGGCGACGTCGAAGGCAGCACGCTGGCGGCGGTGGAGCAGGTCAACGCCTTGCTGGCCGCCCACTTCCCCGCCACCGGGGCGCGCCTGAACGAATTGCCCGACGCCCCTATCGTGCTGTAAGCGCGTTAAAATTCGCTATTCCCAACACGCCTGAAAGCAAGCGATGACAATTTCCCAGAGACTAGACCAAAAAGTGGCGATCGTCACTGGCGCGACCCAGGGCATCGGCCTGGCCTGCGCTGAACGCCTGCTCAAGGAAGGCGCGCGCGTCATGCTGGTCGACATCAAGCCCGAGGGCGCGTCGGTGGCCGAAGCGCTCGGCCCGCAGGCGCGCTTTTGCGCCGCCGACGTCAGCCTGAAGGTCGATGTCGACGCCATGATCGCCGCCACCGTGACCGCCTTCGGTCGCATCGATATCCTGATCAACAATGCCGGTGTGACCCATGCGGCCGACTTCCTCGACCTGTCCGAAGACGATTTCGACCGCGTTCTGCGGATCAACCTGAAGTCGATGTTCCTGTGCAGCCAGGCTGCGGCGCGCCACATGGTCAAGCAAAAAAGCGGCTGCATCATCAATATGTCGAGCGTGAACGCCGAACTGGCCATTCCGAACCAGGTGCCGTACGTGGTGTCCAAGGGCGGCATCAACCAGCTGACCAAGGTGATGGCGCTGAACCTGGCCCCGCACGGCATCCGCGTCAACGGGATCGGCCCCGGCACCATCCTCACCGAACTGGCCAAGAAGGCGGTCCTGGCCAGCCCCGAAGCGCGCCACACGATCCTGTCGCGCACCCCGGCCGGACGCTGCGGCGAGCCGGAGGAAATCGCCTCGGTGGCGGCCTTCCTGGCCAGCGACGACGCTTCCTACATGACCGGCCAGACCATGTACGTGGACGGCGGCCGCCTGGCCCTCAATTACACGGTACCGGTGGCCGAATGAGTGAAACGCCGAAGCAGGAACCGGCGCCCGGCGTCAATATGCTGGCACTGGACAACCAGTTCTGCTTCGCGCTGTATTCGGCTTCGCACGCCATGACCAAGACCTACAAGCCGATGCTCGACCGGCTCGGCCTGACCTATCCGCAATACCTGGTCATGCTGGTGCTGTGGGAACAGGATGCGATCCTGGTCAAGGAGATCGGGGCCCGCCTGTTTCTCGATTCGGGCACCCTGACGCCGCTGCTCAAGCGGCTCGAGGCGAATGGCCTGGTCAGCCGCAACCGCGACCCGCACGACGAGCGCCAGGTGCGCATCGTGCTCTCGCCCCAGGGCCGCGCGCTGCGCACCCTGGCCGCGCACATCCCCGAGCAAGTGCTGTGCGCCAGCGGCCAGCAAATCAGCGCGCTGGGCCGCATGCGCGGCGAACTGGCGCGCGTACGCGACGACCTGTTCAAGGCCCTCGACAGCGAATCCTGAAATGCTTCCCCGATCGGGGCGATAGCGACAATCAATTGCGCACAATTAAATTGTGCGCTATAGTTCCATTCATCGGCGCAGATGCCGCCCCCACAACCGAGGAGATTTCCATGCAAGTTCTTTACACAGCAAATGCAACAGCAACCGGTGGCCGCGACGGCCGTGGCGTCTCGAGCGACAAGGCGCTCGACGTTGCCCTGTCGACCCCGAAAGAACTGGGCGGCGCCGGCGGTCCGGGTACCAATCCCGAACAGCTGTTTGCCACCGGCTATGCAGCCTGCTTCCTGTCGGCCATGAAACTGGTGGGCGGCGCGATGAAAACGCCGATCCCGGCCGACAGTTCGGTCAGCGCCACGGTCGGCATCGGCCCCAACGCGCAAGGCGGCTTCGGCCTGACGGCGGCGCTGGCGATCAGCACCCCCGGCATGGACCAGGCGGCGGCCCAGGCCGTGGTCGACAAGGCCCACCAGGTATGCCCGTATTCGAATGCTACGCGCGGCAATATTGACGTCACCCTGACCGTGAATGCATGAGTTATACGAAAAACACATGTCTGGTATGAGAAATGACAATTAGACTTATGTTTTGCGTCGCACCATAATAGTGCCTGTCTCCACTATTCTCCTCCAAGAAGATAGTTTAAGCCCGCTTTCACCAGCGGGCTTTTTTTTGCCCTACTGCCGCACAGCGACCGTTCCCCGAAACGCGCCTCAACTTTGATCTATGTCATAGCCGCGTCATGTTCCGCTCCTATACTTGACTCATCCGCTGTACATGCAACCGATATGCGTGACGCCGGCCAGGTGTGCAGTCCACAGCGGCCGCACACCATTCCCAATTGCAAGACTCTTGGCCCGAATGGGTTTTGCCCGCCCCACAAGCGGGCATTTTTTTCGTGACTGCACCAAAATGAACCAGGACCGCCACGGTAAATAATCGCAGTCGCCGCTTGCAGCCGCCCCACTTTCAACTATGATGAAGTTCCCCCGGCACCTTTTCCATCAACATTGTCAAACTTGCCAAACGGAGTAAGCGATGAGTGAACACCTTCTGGAACCGGCATTGAACGAACGAGCGCGTACGCTCGCCGGCCGGCGCCATCAGCACGGCCCCGACGAACAGCTGGTCCTGAGCGAAATGCCAGCCGACAGCGTTATCGACCACCTTGAGCCGCCCGATGCGGCCATCGAACTGATTACCTTTGGCACCGTGCGCGAAACCTGTCCCGCGTGCGTGACGAGCCACCTGAAACTGGTCCTGCGCCAGCGCCGCGTGCGCCTGGCCCACCTGTTTTGCAGCGACTGCCTGCGCTGCTACGACGCCCACTACACCAACGGCAAGTCGGCGTTAACAATCTGATCGCGCGCCGGGCGCCGGGTGCGCCGCGCTGCGAGGCATGGTAAGGTGGCGCCTTTCCATTTTGCACCCCTGCCATGCCGCCATTCCTGTCCCTGCTGGTACTCGACCAGCGCTTGCGCCCCTGGCGCTGCGCTGCCGCCCTGCTCCTGTTTTCGCTGATCGTGCTGATCGGCTCGATTCCCGGCGCGCGCGCCGAGATCGGCACGGTGGCATCGGGCATCGTCCTGCACGCGCTGGCCTACAGCTGCATTACTGTCCTGCTGTACACAGGCTGCGCCGGCACACCGGCACAGCGCGCCGCCAAGGCTGTGCTGGCGGTCATGTGCATGGGCGCACTCGATGAACTGGTCCAGAGCTTTCTGCCATACCGCCACGGCGCCGTGGCCGACTGGGCCATCGATGTCGGTTCCGCCATCCTCACCGCCGGCCTGCTCTGGGCCCTGCTTCCTTCAGCGGTCGATCCGCGCCAGGTATAGCGCATTCGCACCCGGTTTGATCTGGGTCACTCTCTCCGCGCTCCCATGGAACGTCGTTTCGAATCTCTCCTCTTACCCGGGTGGCACGCGGGATTGTCACGCACATACGGAAAAACACCCAACCAAAGGAGTTGATCATGAAGCGTAGAGAACAGAGCGTGCTCTTGGCAGCCGTGCTCGTAATGGCACTTGCAGGATGTAAATCCACCGGCAACACCGACAGCATGACGGGCAGCGCCACCACCATGGATTCGGCCGCCACAACCCAGGGCGGCGGCAGCGGCGCCAGGTCCAGCACCAGCGACAGCGGCACCACCGCCAGCGCCAGCGATGCGACCGCCACCGGCAGCACAGGCGGCACGGGCAGCACCTACAGCGGCAGCAGCGGCAGCAGCGGCACCGCCGGCACGACCGGCAGCGGCAGCACCGCAACCGGCCACGCCGGTACCGATCCCACCAGTACCAGCGGCACCACCGGCGCCATGGCCAACACCGCTCCCAACAGTACGGTCACCAGCGTCGAAGTCGTGCAGCGTCCAAGCAGCGGCACCGGCTCCACCGCCGTGGGCGGCTCCACCTCGGGCACCACGGGCGCCACTGCCGGCGGCGACCGCATGTACCGCATTACTTTGCGCATGGACGACGGCCGCACCCAGGTCATCACCCAGGAATGGGCCCCATCGTTCAGCACCGGCGACCGCGTTCGCATGGTCAGCGGCGCCATCCAGCGCTAGCCAGCCGCAAGCGGTTCCGGCCCCGTCAAGGCGGGGCCGGAATTCCCGCCCCGCCTTTCCCGCCTCGCCTTTCCCTCCTTATTCGGATCCCACGCCCTGCGCCGCAGCGGCGCGCTGTCCCAGTACCGTGTCGGCAGCCTTCTTGCCGGCAATGAAAGCGTGATCCGAATTGTAGTATTCCCATTCGCTGTAGCGCCCGGCCAGCAGGACGTCGTGGCGCGCCAGCCAGTCTTTCACTGTTGCCACATTGGCTGCCCGCGCCTGGTCGTAGATCACGTAGGCATACGGCATGTCAACCTGGTTTGCCACGAGCAAGCGCTCGTCCGCGCGCAACATGCCCACCGCAATGCAATCGGCCATGCAGCGCTCGACCAGGGCCTGGCCGTCGAGCGGCAGCGGTTTCCATGGCGAATACGAAATTTCACAGGTCAGGCCAAAGCCGCCCGGCGGATTGCAATGGGGGCTGGCGTTACCCTGCACAAAGATGCGGTGAAAAATCGTTTCCTCCGGGTAGTAGATCCAATGCTTGTCGGTGAGGTGTTCGCGCGCCACGCCCAGGTTCACGCAGCGCACCGAAATATGCCGCAAGCCCTGGGCCGCGGCGCGCACCTCGTCGGGCGCCTCGGCGCCGATCAGCTTGACCAGTTCGGGCAAGGGCATGGTACTGATCAGGTGGTCGTAGCGATAGCGGCTGCCGTCGGCCATCACCAGCAGGTGCTCGCGCGGCAGCAGCTGGACGGCGCTCGCATTCATTTCAACGCGGCCCCTAATGTGCGGAAGAAAGCCCGACATCAGGGCCTGGAAGCCGCCCGACAACGGATAGCCGAAACGCGCGTTCGGCCCCATCGGCTTGGCGACCGGTTCCAGCGCGCCTTCGATGATCTGTTCGAGATCAGGCAAGGGCACCCTGCCGCCCAGCCACGAGGTTTCCATCTCGGTCAGTGGCACCGTCCACAGCTTCTTGTTATACGGAATGGCAAAGTGCCGCGCGATGCCACTGCCCCACACCTTGTAAATGAACTCTTCGAAGTTCTGGCTGTCGCGTCGGCGTGGGGCGATGCTGGCGGTATTGGCCAGCTCGGTCGTGCCATCGGCGCAGCAATCCTCGACCGGCTTGACCGCGCACTGGGCAGGGGCTCCGGCATCGATGGCACCGAAGCGCGCTTCCACCGCGCCGACAATGCACTCACTGATGACCTTCGGCGGCAAGCCGTACAAGGCACCCTGGAAGGGGTAGCGGGTATACACGTTTTTGCTGTAGATCCAGGCTTCGCGGTCTTGCCAGTGCAGGTTGGGGCCGAGCAGCAAGTCGTACAGCTCCAGCACATAGGGGTCGTTCGAGAACATGATGTGGCCGGCGTAATCGAAGGTAAAACCTTGCTCGTGCACCGAGCGGCACCAGCCGCCCACGCTGGCGTTCTTTTCCAGTAGCACCGTCCCCGGCCCCAGGTGATAGGCGGCGGACAGGCCGGTCGGGCCGGCCCCGACCACGACCGTCTGCACGCGCTGGGCCGCGCCCTGCGCGCGCAGCGGATTGACCCTGGGGTTCGTGCCGACCGGAGCATGGCCAGGATAGCCGCCGGCGAAGCGCGTGTCGTCGCTGCGCGGCGGCGCCTGCGCCAGCAGCGCGCGCATGGCATCGACCGTCACATCCCAGGACGTGCCGGCGACGATCGCGCGCATGCGCGACAGCAGCGTCGCGCGGGCCGCATCGTCGAGCGCCAGGGCCGCTTCGCAGGCCGCCACGAAGGCGGGCGCATCGGCGGCGATGGCGACCACGTCGCCATACGGCTGGACCACGTCGGCAATCGGCGTGCTGACGATCGGCAGTTCGGCCGCCATGTACTCGAGCACCTTGGTGGGGCTGATGAAACGAGTCGCTTCGTTCATCGCAAACGGCAACAGGCAGACGTCCCAGCCGGCCAGGAAGGCCGGCAGGTCGGCATACGATTGCTGTCCGAGGTAATGGATGTTGGGCCGGCGCGGCAGGCTGGCGGGGTCGACCTTGAGCACCGGACCAACCAGCACGAGCTGCCATTGCGGATGGGCGTCGGCCAGGGCCGCGACCAGCGCGCGGTCGAAGCGTTCGTCGATGACGCCATAGAAGCCCAGGCGCGGATGGGGAATGGCGCGCTGCAGCGCGTGACTGAGCGTGCGCTCGCGCGCCTGCTCAAAGTGGCGCACGTCGACGCTGCTGGAAAAGCAGTGCACATTGGCATTGCGTTCGCGCTTGGCCTGGTACAGGCTGGGGCCGCCTGCGAACACCAGGTCGGCCACGTTCAGCAGCGCCGTTTCGCGCTGCAGCAGCTGCTTGGGAGAATGGCGGAATGCGGCCAGTTCATCCATGCAGTCGTACACCACCAGCGACGGCCGCAGTTCCTGCAGCAGCGGCAGCGCCATCGGCGTGTAGAACCAGACCACGGGGCGCTCGCCCTGCTCCACCAGCGCGGCCAGCATGGGCCGCAGCAGCCGGATCTGGTCATCATGAAAGCCCGGCGCGCTGCTGCTGGTATGGGGCCGGCACACCGTCACGTTGGGGGCTGGATTGGTCTGTTCCATGAAAGCGGGCCCGGCGTCCTGCACCGGTTCTTCGATGAACAGGATGCGGTAGCGGCGCGCCAGGCGCTCCATCAGCTGCTGCGGACGCTGATAGACGAAGTCCCAGCGCAGGTGGCAAAAAACGATAATCGTGGGCATGTGAGCTCCTTCTCGCCCGGGGACGGGCGCATGGTTGATGGGTGTTGTACTGCGCTTCATCCCGGGTGGCCTGGCTCTTCCTCCCTGGCAAAGTTGCGCGTTGCCGCGCTGATCAGTTCAAGCGACACCTTGGGCGTGCGGTCGGCGCACAGCAGGCCGTTCGCTTCCTGGAATGTGTCGCTGAACTGGGTGTAGCAAAAGCCGCTGAACATGGTCGTGGTATTGACCACCGCCAGCAGGCGCCGGTACAGGTCGATGAAGCTCTCTTCCGTGTGGGCGCGCGAATAACCCCAGGTTTTCGTGCCTTTCGGTTCGCCCTTGTCGAAGGCGATGCCGCCGAATTCGGTGAGCACGATCGGCTGGCCCCGGTGCGGAAAGCCGTCCAGGGTCAGGATGCGCCCGCCCGGGCGGCGCTGGTCGAACAGGGTGCGGGTCGGTTCGGTGGTGGTATAGCGCGCCGCGATTTTGTCGGGATTGCAATCGTAGTCGTGGATGCCGAGGATGTCGGTGGCCGACGCTTCCCAGCCGTCGTTGCCGATCACCGGACGGGTGGCGTCCAGCGTGCGCGTCAGGTGGTACAGCGCCTCGACGGCATTGCGGTGCGCCTGGGTCAACGTCAGGTTGGGCACGCCCCACGATTCGTTGAAGGCCACCCACACGATGATGCAGGGATGGCTGTAGTCGCGCTCGATGGCCTCGGTCCACTCGCGCACCATGCGCGTGATGGCGCGCGGACTGAAGCGGTAGGCCGAGGGCATTTCTTCCCACACCAAAAGGCCCAGCCGGTCGGCCCAGTACAGGTAGCGCGGGTCTTCGATTTTCTGGTGCTTGCGCACGCCGTTAAAGCCCATCGCCTTGGCCAGTTCGACGTCGCGCTTGAGGGCCGCGTCGGACGGCGCCGTCATCAGGGTCTCGGGCCAGTAGCCCTGGTCGAGCACCAGGCGCAGCCCGTAGGCGCGGCCGTTGAGCATGAAGCGGTCGCGGTTGATGGCCACCGAGCGCAGTGCCGTGTACGAGCTGACCGTGTCGAGCACCTTGCCCTGGTGATGCAGGGTCACTTCGGCGTCGAGCAGGGTGGGCCGCTCCGGACTCCACAACAGCTCGTTACGGGAGTCGTCGATACCGGGATCGGACAGCGCAATCTTGCGGTTGGCCTCGTGGCCGAGCAGCTTGTAATGGTCGTCGGCCAGCAGGTTGTCGCCATGCCAGATTTTCACTTCGACGAACAGGTCTTCGGCGATGTCGCCGGTGGCCAGGATTTCACAGCCGATCTCGTAGGTCTCGAAGATCGGGGTCCAGCGCAAGCTCTGGATATAGGTCGAGGCCACCTGCTCGAGCCACACCGTCTGCCAGATGCCAGTGGTGCGCGGATACCAGATCGAGTGCGGTTCGAGCAGCCAGTCCTGCTTGCCGCGCGGCTTGGCCAGGTCGTGCGGATCGTCCTCGACCCGGACCGTGACGACCTGCTTGCCGCCGGCCGCGAGCGCGCTGGTGATGTCGGCCGAAAACGGCGTATGCCCGCCTTCGTGCTCGGCCACCAGGTGCTGGTTGACCCATACCTGGGCCCGGTAGTCGACCGCGCCAAAATGCAGGATCGTGCGCCCGCTGCCGGGCGCCAGATCGAATTCGCGCTCGTACCAGCACACCGTGTGAAAGCCGGTGTCGCCGATGCCGCTGGCCTGCGCCTCGGGCGGGAACGGCACCTCGATGACATGGGTCCAGCCTGCGGCGCCGTCGGGCACCTTGTGGCGCCGCTCATCGTCATACATGAAGAGCCAGGCGCCGTTCAGGCTCATCCATTGCGCGCGCACCAGTTGGGGACGCGGGTACTCGAAATTACTCATGGTTCTCCTCGCTGTCAGTGGGCGCCGGAACGAGCAGCGTGCCGCGCATGCCGCCGGCGTTGTAACGGGCCAGCGCGGCCGCGCCGGCTGAGCGCCCCGCCCCGCGCCGGCACAGCGCCACGCAGGCGCCGCCAAAGCCGGCCCCGGTCAGGCGCGCGCCGTGCACGCCGTCCTGGTCGCGCAGGATGTCGCACAGGGCGTCGAGCGCCGGTATGGAGACCGCGTAATCGTCGCGCAGGCTGGCGTGCGAGGCGTTCATCAACTGCCCGAAACGGGCCGCGCCGACCCCGGCCGCCGCTTCGAGCACGCGCAGGTTCTCGTGCACCACGTGGCGCGCGCGTGCCTGCAGCGGCGCCGGCAAGGCTGCCAGGGTGCGCGGATCGGCCACATCGCGCAGGGCCGGCACGCCCAGCAGGCCGGCGGCGGCGTCGCACTCGGCGCGCCGCTCGTTGTAACGGCTGCCGGCCAGCGTGCGCGGCACGCCCGAGTCGATGACCACCAGTTCGCTCTCGGGCGGCAGCGGCAACAGCCGGTGCGCCAGGCTGCGCGCATCGATGAACAGCATGTGGCCGTCGTCGGCCAGGCTGGCCGCCATCTGGTCCATGATGCCGCAGTGCACTTTGGCATAGGCAATCTCGGCCCGCTGCGCCATGCGCGCCAGCGCCACGTCGTCGAACGGCAGGCCGAGCAGGCTGCGCAGCGCGCGCAGCATGGCCACTTCCAGCGCTGCCGACGACGACAGGCCGGCGCCCACCGGCAAGTCGCTGCGCACGTACACGCGCAGCGGCGGCACCGTGATGCCTTCGGCCTCGACCATGCGCACGCAGCCTTCGACGTAGCTGGCGAAGCCGGGCGGCGCCCCGGCCGCGCGTTCGAAGCGGGCGCTCATGTCGAGCGTGGCCGAATACAGGCTGAAGTGGCCGTCGCGGCTGGCGCCGAGCGCGACCTCGGTGCGCTGCGGAGTGGCCACCGGCAACATGAAACCGTCGTTGTAGTCGGTATGCTCGCCCAGCAGGTTGACCCGGCCCGGCGCCGACTCGTGGGCCTCGGGCGCGCCGCCGAAAAAATTCGCCAGGCTCAGGGGACCGGCGCCGCTCATGCATCCTCCAGGCGCACATCGACCTGCTGCAGCTCGAAGGCGGTGGTCTCGGGCAGCACGTCCATGGCGAACAGGCCCGCGCCAAGTTCGGTGCCGGCCAGATACTTGAGGCGCTCGCGGGTGCGGTAGGGCGGAAAAAATTGCGCGTGCAGCTGGGTTTCCGGGTGCGCGGCGCCATCGGTGGGGGCCTGGTACCAGGTCATCAGGTAGGGAAAGGGACGGTCCCACAGGTGCTCGTACTTGAGCAGCACGGTCTTCAGGGCGCGCGCCAGGTCCTCGCGCTGCGGCAGGGTCAGTGCCGCGAAGTCGCGCGTGGGCGCGCTCGGCATAACCCACACTTCGAACGGGTAGCGCGCGCACGGCGGCACGAAGGCGAGCGCGTATTCGCCGTGGTACAGGATGCGCTCGCCGCCGGCGGCCTCGTCGCGCGCCAGGTCGCACAACAGGCTGCTGCCGTGCTGGGTGTAATACGCGCGCTCCTGGGCCAGCATGCGCGCCGGCACCGGCGGCACCACCGGATAGGCGTAGATCTGCCCGTGCGGATGGTGCAGGGTGACGCCCACTTCGACCCCGCGGTTCTCGAACGGCAGCACATACTGGATGGGGCCGGCCGCGCCCAGGCGCACCGTGCGCTCGCCCCACACCTGCAGCAGCAGTTCGATGCGCGACAGCGGCAAGGCGCCCAGCGAGGACAGCGCGTCCTGGGTGAACACCACCACCTCGCAGTGGCCCGCCGCCGGCGCACTCGGCACCGTCAGCGACGGCGGATCATGCGAGGCCAGCGACAAGGCGGGGAAGCGGTTGTCGAACACCGCGATTTCATACTCGCCCTGCGGCAGCTCGGTCGGGTGGGCCGGGTCGCGCATGGGTGCGAGCGGGTTGTACTGGGGCGGCGGCTGGTAGGTGCGGTTTTGCCGGTAGGCCGCATAGGTCACCCATTCGGCGCGCAGCGGATGCCAGCGCAAATGGGGGTTCGCCTGTTGCGGCTCCGGAAAAGGACTGGGTGCAACGATGTTTGCAGCAATCGGCTGCGAACTGTACAGCGTCAGGCTGCGACCGTCGGGCTTGATCAATTCAAGGCTGTGCATGGCTCGGTTGTGTGGAGTGCGTTTGCCTGGTCGGAATGCGACGCGGCGCCAGGGAAGGGATCCTAGCACCCGTTTTTCGCCATATTTTCCGCTCGGCAAGTGCAACGCTTCCGCGCGGCACGGCCCAGTAACCGCTGGTGTGCAATCGCTTGGTGTACCAGCGTTTTCCGCCAGAGGGAAAGCGGGCGGACAGCGTGACCTGGCCCCGGGTTCCTGGTTACGCCTTGTAGGCAGCTGCCTACATCACACAGCGGTGTTTTTACTGGTGCAAGGAAGCGGACGCGTCACGCCCTGCAGGCAGCGGCATTCTTTACAGTGGATCAAGCGCGCAAGCTGAACCGGCGCGCCGGCCCGCACTCCAACTGCATGAGCACGCGCGGCGCCCCCTGCCCGCGCTTCCAGGGGCCGTCCGTGTCAATCCGAAAACTACTGTGCATCAGCGGCGACGACGCCTGCGCCAGGCTGGCGCCGGGATGGGACACCAGCGTCGTGGCCAGCTTGCACGATGCGGCGCGCCTGCTGCGGCGCGGCGCCTATCTGACCGGCTTGCTGGTGTTTCCCCACGCCGGTGCCAGCGAGGGCGCCCTGCGCGCGCTCGACCGCTTCCTGCGCCAGCACTGGCAGCTGCACTGGATCGCCGTGGTCGACCGCGCCACGCTGTTGCTGCCCGGTTTCGCCGAACTGGCGCTCGCCCATTTCCACGATTACCATACTGCCCCGCCCGACCCGGCGCGCCTGCAACACACGCTCGGGCACGCGCACGGCCTGGCGCTGCTGCGCGGCGACAGCGCAACAGGGCCGGCCCCAAGCGCGCTGGCGGGCGCCTCGGCCGCCATCACGGGCCTGCGCTCGCAGATCCGCAAGATGGCCAGGACCGACGCCCCGGTCCTGATCAGCGGCGAAAGCGGCAGCGGCAAGGAGCTGGCGGCCCAGGCCATCCATGCGCAGTCGGCACGCGCGCGCGGGCCCTTCGTGCCGATCAATTGCGGCGCCATCACGCCCGCGCTGATCCAGTCCGAACTGTTCGGCTACATGCGCGGCGCCTTTACCGGCGCCGTGCGCGACCAGGCCGGGCTGATCGAAGCGGCCGCCGGCGGCAGCGTCTTCCTCGATGAAATCGCCGACCTGCCGCGCGAGCTGCAATCGAATCTGTTGCGCTTCCTGCAGGAGAAAACCATTTACCGGCTCGGCTCCACGCGCAGCATCGCGGTCGATGTGCGCGTGATCGCCGCCTCCCACGTCGACCTGCAGCAGGCGGTGGCCGACGGCCTGTTCCGCGAGGACTTGTTATACCGCCTCAACGTGCTGCCGCTGGCGGTGCCGCCCCTGCGCGAGCGGCGCGACGACCTGGCCGGGCTGGCCGAGCATTTTTTCCACGCCTACGCCGCCGACAAGGCGCCGCGCCTGAAGGGCTTCAGCGGGGCTGCCCTGCGCGCACTGCGCGAGCATGCCTGGCCCGGCAATGTGCGCGAGCTGATCAACCGAGTGCGGCGCGCGCTGGTGCTGGCCGAAGGGCGCCTGATCGCCCCGCACGACCTCGGGCTGGGGCCGGCCCTGGCGCTGGCGCCGCACGGCGCGGCGCTGGGCGAATCGCGCGAGCAGGCCGAGCGCGCCGCCATCGTTGCCAGCCTCGAGCGCAGCGGCGGCAATGTCACGCATGCGGCGCGCGAACTGGCTGTCTCGCGCACGACACTGTACCGCCACATGGCCAAGCATGGCCTGGATACCTGAGGCGCCACCTGTCACGCCGGCGACACAGGCGGCCCCGCCTTGCCGCATCCGTGGCGGTCCCGCGCCGCCCCGCCGCGCTGTCCCGCCGGCGTGACAATGCGCGACCATTCACGCTGCGGGCAGGCCGGCCCGGGACCAGCCAACGCATCAGTTTCCTCTGCTTTTTCAAGCACTTGAGCCCGCGGTCGCCGCGCTGGCATTGCGCTTGCTGTAAGGCTGATGGCTTGACCAGGCATGCCACGGCACTTTCAACGACACACTTTGATCAAAGGGGCATTTATGAAACGAACTATTTTGGCAGCCGCGATCACCCTCGCGTTTTCTGCCGGTGCGTACGCCAATCCCGCCACCAACCAGGCGACCAATCCGTCGGGCAGCAGCGGGGGCGCGATCACTCAGACCGCCACTGCCAGCAATACCCAGGGCGGCGATGCGCCGCAGGCGGCCGACAATTCAACGGCGTCGCAAACGCGCGACAGCTACAACGACAACAGCACCGGCCAGAACAACAGCATCGGCGACGCCATCGGCAACGGGCTAGGCGCGGCGGCGGCCAACAACGCCTCGACCGCCACCTCGAACATCAGCAACGCCTTCAATACCTCGACCGCCACGGCCACCAGCACCTTGACCGGCGTGGTCACTGGCAATGCGATCAACAACATCGGCAACCTCGCCACCCAGGCCGGCAACACCAACGGCGGTAACGGCAGCGGCGGCGCGGGCGCCGCGGGCAGCGGCGGCACCGCGGTCGGCTATGGCGGTAGCGGCGGAGCGGCCGCCGGGGCTGACGGCGGCAGCGGCGCCGCCGGCGGCAACGGCAGCAACGGCAGCGCCGCCAACGGCATTGCCGCGTCCGGCGCGGCCAGCGGCGGCGCCGGCGGACGTGGCGCGCGCGGCGGCGAAGGCGGCCTGGCCCTGGGCGGCGCCGGCGGCGCGGGCGGCGCTGCAGTTGGCGGCGCAGGCGGCAGCGGCGGTGCGGGCGGCCTGGCCGCTGGCGGCGCCGGCGGCGCGGGCGGCCCCACCACCGGCGGCAGCGGCGGCGAAGGCGGGATTGCCGCCGGCGGCATCGGGGTGGGCGGCTACGGCGGCGGCGGTGGCGCCGCCGTGGGCGGCTATGGCGGCACCGGCGGCGACTCGGCCGGCGGCGCTGGCGGCGGCGGTGGCGGCGGTGGCGGTGGCGGCGGCGCCACCGGTTCTGCCGCATCGGCAGCGAATGCGGCCACAGGGGGCGCCAGCAGCAGCGGCGCCACCAGCGACCCGAGCGCGGGCAGCGCCGGCGGGGCCGGTACCAGCGGCGACGCCAGCGCCACGGCCGGTGACGCCACCGGTGGCGCGGGCGGCTCGGGCGGCGCCGGCGGCAGCGGCGGCGAAAGCACCGCCGGGGCCGGTGCGGCAGGCGGCGACGGCAGCGGCGGGGCCGGTGCGGCAGGCGGCGCCGGCAGCGGTGGCGCGGCCACCGCCGGCACCGGCGGCGCGGGCGCTGCCGGCACCAGCACCGGTGGCGCCGGGGCCTCGGCCACGGTCGGTGACGGCGGGGCCGGCGGGGCTGGCGCATCGGGCACCAGCACCGCAGGCAACGGCGCGGCGGCCACGGTGGGCGACGGCGGCGCAGGTGGCGCGGGCGCGGCCGGTGGCGACGGCAGCAGCGGCGCGGCCAGCAACGGCTCGCCCACGGTGGGCGATGCCAGCGGCGGCGCCGGCGGCAGTGGCGGCGCGGGCGGCAGCAATACGGCTGGCGCCGGCGGCGATGGCGGCGGCAATACCGGCGGCGCCGGCACCGGCGGCGCAGGTGCGGCCGGCACGGGCGGCAATGGCGGCACCACCACGGTCGACGCCGGCACCTTCGACATGTCCAACACCATGAGCAACGTGGGACAGTCGGCGGCCGGCATCATGACGGTTTCGCAGAACAATGGCTTCTCGTCCTTGATCCAGCAGAGCGTCAATGTGCAGTCGAACCTGAGCCTGGGACGCTAAGTCCGGCGCCGGTGCGCCTCGGCGCACCGGCGCTTTCATGCCCACCATGCCCACAACAAGGAGAAGCCATGTTCCATTTTTCACGCCACACCATCTGCCTTGCGCTGTCCGTCTTGCTGGCCGGGCCCGCCTGCGCGGCGCCGAACGAGGTTGCCGGTTTTGGCGCGCCGGTCGCGGCCGCCCAGCTTGAGGCGGCGCGCGGCGGCGCCAGTTCCATGTCGGCCAACGCCGCCCTGACCGGCACCGTCAGCGGCAACAGCGCCCACCAGGTCGTGACCGGTTCGAACACGATCGACGCCAGTTCCTTCGCCGGCGCCACCGGGATTCCCATCGTAATTCAGAACACGGGCGCCAATGTGCTGATCCAGAACGCCACCGTGATCAATTTGCAGTTCACCCCATGATGCTGGCACGCTCTGCATTTCCCGCGCTGCTGCTGGCCTTGCCGCTGAGCGCCGCCGCGATCGAGCTGCCGCTGGGCGGCGCGCGCTTCAACGTGCCCGCCGCCAGCATCAAGCAGCTGCGCTTCGGCGCCACCCTGCGCCAGCAATACGATTTCAGTTGCGGCTCGGCGGCGCTGGCAACCTTGCTGACCTACCACTACAACTATCCGCTGACCGAACAGCGCGTGTTCGAGCACATGTTCATCCACGGCGATCAGAAAAAAATCCGCAAAGAAGGTTTCTCCATGCTCGACATGAAACGTTTCCTCGCATCGCGCGGCTATCGCGCCGACGGTTTCCAGTTGCCATTGCAAAAGCTGGTCGATGCCGGCCTGCCGGCCATCGTGCTGGTCGCCGAGCGCGGCTACCACCATTTCGTGGTGGTCAAGGGGATCGCCCAGGGCCGCATCCTGGTGGGCGACCCGTCCAGCGGCGCGCGCGCCATGCCGCGCGCCGACTTCGAATCGATCTGGGTCGGCAAGCTGCTGTTCGTGGTGCACGGCTATCCGGGCAAAGCCGGGTTCAACCAGGCTGCCGACTGGCGCGCCGCGCCGGCGGCCCCGCTGGCGAACGCGATCGGACGCGACGCGCTGGCGCCGCTGACCCTGCCCAAGCTGGGCCCGGGCGACTTTTAATCAGGAGAAATTATGAGCAGCTTTCGCGGCGCCTTGCGCGCCTGTCTGTGGTGTGCGGCTGCCGGCAGCACGCCGGTGCAGGCGGCGCCACCCGGCTGGGTTGCCAGCGACGCCGCCACGCTCGACAGCATGCGCGGTGGCTTTACCATGGCCAACGGTCTGACCGTCTCGCTCGGCCTGGAACGGCTGGTCGCCATCAATGGCGCCGTGGTCGCGCGCACCCATGTGCAGGTCAACGACATCGGCAAGCTGAGCGAGGAACAGGCCAGGCAAACCAGCGCAGCCCTGTCCTCGGTCAAACTGATCCAGAACGGCAGTGACAACATCTACCTGGCTGGCTTTGCCGATGCCACCCTGGGCGGCACGGTCATCCAGAACACCTTGAGCGACCAGCATATTGGAAGCCGCACCGTCATCACTGCGTCGGTCAACAGCATCGGCTTGCTCAAGGCACTCAATTTCAATGGGAACGTCAGCGATGCGATCGCGCGCGCAGCGGGCCCGCGCTGACCGGAGGAACAATGCCATCGATTCTCGCCCGCAGTGTGCGCGGTGCCGCGCTCGCTGCCCTGCTGTGCAGCCCCGCTGCGCGCGGCCAGCAAGATCCTGCCGTTATTGATTTGCAAAAGAAACTGGCGGACATGCAAGGACAGCTGGCCGAACAACGCCAGCTGATCGACGCGCTGGCGCGCCAGCTGGCCGCGCGCCAGGACAGCGCCGCTGCGCCGCCCCTGGCCGACAGCCCCGCGCTGGCGCCGGCCATGCTGGACCAGTTGCGCGGCGCCGGCACGCCGGCGCCATCGCTGCTGCTGGCCGCGGCCGGCGCGGTCGGCAAGCCCCCCGCCGCCAGCGGCCGTCCGCCCGAAGTGGCGCCCCTGTTCGAGCAGCCCGGCGTGCTCACGCCGAAGGGCAAGTTCGTGTTCGAACCGGCTTTCCAGTTCGGCTATTCATCGAGCAACCGCGTGGCCCTGGTGGGCTATACCATCATCCCCGCGCTGCTGATCGGCTTGGTCGACGTGCGCGAGGTCAAGCGCAATACCTCCACAGCCGTGCTCAGCGGCAGATACGGCCTCGGCAACCGGCTTGAGATCGATGCCAGGATTCCCTATGTGTACCGGTCCGACGCCACGGTCAGCCGCGAAATTTTCACCGGCACGGCCGTCGAAAACGTTTTCTCCACCAGCGGCAAGGGTATCGGCGACGCCGAGCTCGGCGTGCGTTACCAGTTCAACAACGGCGGGGCCGACCGCGCCTACTATGTCGGCTCCCTGCGTTTCAAGTCGCGTACCGGGCGCGACCCGTTCGAGGTCGTCACCGACTGCCTGCGCCGCTGCGTGGGCAACGCCAGCGGCACCGGCCTGCCGCTCGAGCTGCCCACCGGCTCCGGTTTCTATTCGCTCCAGCCGGGCCTGACCTGGCTGTTCCCGTCCGACCCCGCCGTGTTCTTCGGCAGCGTCAGCTACCTGCACAATTTCCGGCGCAAAAACGTCAGCCGCACTGTGCTTGGCGGCGAGCAGGAATTCCTCGGCGACGTGGAACCGGGCGCCATCATCGGCTTCAATTTCGGCATGGGGCTCGGGCTCAATGAGAAAGCGTCGCTCAGCCTGGGTTACGACCACAGTTCGATCGGGCGCACGCGCCAGGCCGGCGTGCCGGTGCCCGGCTCGGTGCGCACCCAGCTGGGCACCTTGCTGCTGGGCTTTTCCTACCGCATCAACGAGCGGCGCAGCCTGAACGTGTCGGTCGGCGCCGGCCTGACCCGCGACACGCCCGACGTCTCACTCACCGTCCGGGTGCCCACCACCTTTTGACCTCGCGCGGCGATCGAGCTACCATGACCGGCATGCATCCCGTCCCCCTGGTCGAAACCACGCGCGGCTATCCCGACACCGGTCTGGTGGTCGAAAACGTCCACATGGGATCGGTCGCGGTGGTCGACGCCGCCGGCAAGCTGCTCTGGTATGCGGGCGATCCGCAGCGCATGACGTTCACGCGCTCGGCGCTCAAGCCCTTCCAGGCGCTGCCCTTCATGCTGGCCGACGGCCCGGCCCGGCTTGGCCTGTCGCAGGCCGAACTGGCGCTGCTGTGCGCCAGCCATTCGGGCGAAGACAAGCACGTGCGCACGGTGCAGGCCATTTTGGCGCGCTTCGGCCGCGACGAAGGCGCGCTCGAATGCGGCTGCCACGCCCCGCTGTACTACGACAGCGTGGGCGCGCCGCTGCCTGCCGGGCGCAACTGGAGCGCGCTTCAGCATAACTGTTCAGGCAAGCACAGCGGTTTCCTCGCGTGGTGCCACCTGCATGGCGTTCCCGGCGCCGGCTATGTCGCGCCGGCCCACCCGCTGCAACAGGCAGTGCGGCGCACGCTGGCGGCCACCGTGGGCGTGGCGGAGCACAGCATGCCGCTCGGGATGGACGGCTGTTCCGCGCCCAACTATGCGCTGCCGCTGGCGCAACTGGCGCAACTGTTCGCCCGCCTGGCGCGCGGCAAGGCCGACCCGCAACTGGGCGCGGCCATGGGCGATCTGTTCGACGCCATGACCATGCATCCCGATCTGGTCTCGGGCGAGGCGCGCTGCGACCTGGCCTATATGACGGCCGGGGCCGGCGACTGGGTCAGCAAGATCGGCGCCGACGCGGTGCAGGCGATCGGCATCCGCTCAGCCGGACTGGGCATTGCGATCAAGATCGCCGACGGCGCGCCGCGCGCACTGCACACGGCCACCTACAGCGTGCTCGACCAGCTGGGCCTGCTCAACGACAAGCAGCGCCAGCAGCTGGACCACTACCGCCAGCCGCAGCTAAAGAATGCGCGCGGCGCGCCGGTGGGCGACATCCGCGCCGTGCTGACCTTGCAGCGCGCAGCCTGACGCCGAACTCAGCGCGACGCCAGTACCGCGACGTTATTACTGCGCAGTCCGGTACGCAGCACGACGTCGTTGGTGCGCGAACCGAGGTACTCGTCGAAATCGATCCGCATGTCGCCATTGGTGGCCACGAAGCGCTTGTGCGCAGTCGGGACGATTTCAACTTCGCGCCCGTCGCCGAGCTGGGCGAAATAGCGTTGGTTCATGCGGCTCAGGGTCAGCGTCTGGCCGTTGGCCATGATGTAGCCGCCACTATAGTCACGGAACTGTACGTCGCTCAGCTTCATGCGCGGGGACTGCACGCCCTGGATGCGAACCGACGAGCTGTCGCTGTCCGATGTGGCAAGAGTCTGTGCCTGGGCCAGCGTGGCAAAGCCGGCGCTGGCGACGAGTGCAATGGCGATTAATGTGCGCATGATAGTTCCTCGATGTATGGGGTAAATGGATGACGCTCCTACCGGCATGACGCTTCCGCACGCCGATGCATACAGTGTAGGAAACGTGCGCCAAAGCGCGAGGAAAAAGCGATGAATTGCACGAACCGCGTGCCAGATTGCGACATGGCGCGCCAGGTGCCGGATAGCCCAAGTTGTCTAGCTTAGTCGGTCGATAACACCAGCGTTTCCTTGATCTCTTCCATCACCACATAGCTCTTCGACTGCGCCGCGCCCGGCAGTTCGAGCAGCATGTCGCCCAACAGTTTGCGGTACTCGGCCATCTCGTGGATGCGCGCCTTGATCAAGTAATCGAAATCGCCCGACACCAGGTGGCACTCCTGCACCTCGGGAATGCGCAGCACTTCGCGCCGGAACTGCTCGAACGCGCTGGCCGATTTTTGATTGAGCGTGATTTCCACGAACACCAGCAAGGTCGCACCGACCGCCGCCGGGTCGACCCGTGCGTAGTAGCCGCTGATGACGCCATCACGCTCCATGCGCTTGACGCGTTCGATACAGGGTGTGACCGACAGGCCGACCCGTTCGCCGAGGTCCTTCATCGAGATGCGGCCCTCAAGCTGGAGGATGCGCAGGATGTGGCGGTCGAGTTTGTCCAGCATGCGGCTCGATTGTTTTTGAATTCTCATGAAAATCCACCAAATATCATCGTTTATACATAAACAAACACTAGAGGAATGCCAATACTATAGCGGAAATTCTGGAAATTCCATCGTTAATCATCGGGAGAGTGTATGCGGGTCGTGATTCTGGGCAGTGGCGTCATCGGCGTAACGACTGCGTACTACCTGGCCAAGGCCGGGCATGACGTGACCGTCATCGACCGCCAACCAGGCCCCGCGCTCGAGACCAGCTTCGCCAACGCCGGCCAGATCTCGCCCGGCTACGCCTCGCCGTGGGCCGCGCCCGGCATTCCGCTGAAGGCAATGAAATGGATGCTGCAGCGCCACGCGCCGCTGTCGATCACGCCTGACGGCACCACCTTCCAGCTCAAGTGGATGTGGGACATGCTGCGCAACTGCACCTACGACCGGTATGCGGTCAACAAGGAACGCATGGTGCGCCTGGCCGAGTACAGCCGAGACTGCTTCAAGGAATTGCGCGAGCAGGCCGGCATCAGCTACGAAGGCCGCCAGCAAGGCACGATGCAGCTGTTCCGCACCGAACAGCAGTTCGCCAGCGCCGAAAAAGACATCCGCGTGCTGCAGGACTCGGGCGTGCCTTACGAACTGCTCACGCGCGAGCAGCTGGGCGCCGCCGAACCGGCGCTGGCCGCGGTCAAGGACAAGCTGGTCGGCGCGCTGCGCCTGCCCAACGACGAAACCGGCGACTGCCAGCTGTTTACCACGCGCCTGGCCGCCATGGCCGAGCAGCTCGGCGTCAAGTTCCGCTACAACATGGCGATCGACCGCCTGGCCGTGTCCGGCAACAGCATCACCGGCGTCCATTGCGGCGACGAGCTGGTGCGGGCCGATTCGTACGTGGTCGCGCTGGGCGCGCACTCGACCCCGCTGCTCAAGGGCCTGGTCGACATCCCGGTGTATCCGATGAAAGGCTATTCGATCACCGTGCCGATCACCGACGCCGACCGCGCGCCGGTATCGACCATTCTTGATGAAACCTACAAGATTGCCGTGACCCGCTTCGAAGACCGCATCCGGGTCGGTGGCATGGCCGAGCTGGCCGGCTTCGACTTGCGCCTCAATCCGCGCCGCCGCGCCACGCTCGAAATGGTGGTCAACGATCTGTTCCCGGGCGCCGGCGACACCGGCGCCGCCTCGTTCTGGACCGGCCTGCGTCCGATGACGCCGGACGGCACGCCAATTGTCGGGCGTACCGCGCTGTCGAATTTGTTCCTCAACACCGGGCATGGAACGCTGGGCTGGACCATGTCCTGTGGCTCGGCGCAAATGCTGGCCGACCTGATGTCGGCCAAGCGTCCGGCGATTCCGTTCGACGACCTCGGTGTCGGCCGCTACGCCGGCAACGGCCCGCGCGCCAGTTTCGATTTGGCCAACGCGTAAATCACAGAACCGTGATGGCCAGGTCGCGCCCGGCGATCGCTTCATTGCCGGCGAAGTCAGTTGCAAAGATCCTGATCGTGTAGTCCCCCGGCGCCAGCGGCGCCGGATCCCAGCTGCCCGGCACGGCCACGCCGTCGCGCACCTTGTTGGTCACCATGTATAAAAAGCGCGTGCTCGCGCTGCCGTACACGGTAATGCCGCTCTTTTCCGCATACGCCACCTTGACGCTCTCCTGGTCCGGCGGCAGGCGATTAAATTCGATGTTCACCAGCGGCTTCTCGAAGCCGGCCAGCGGCGTGCCGTCCGCTGCGAGCAACTGGTAGCCCACCTTGTACAGGCCAAGCTTGCGGCGCGCCACGTTGCCGTCGGTCTGGTCATAGGCGTCGACCACGATCGCCAGCGGCCCGGCGCCGCGCGGCACCAGCAGCCGCTTGCCTTGTTTTCCCGCGAGCGGCTTGCCGCCCTGGTCGTGCAAGGCGATGCCGGTGATGTGCGGAATCACCTGGTCCTGCAGGCCGGGGAAAGGCAGGGCCAACGCATTCGCTTCGCCCACCGGGGTCCGTTCGATCAGGTGCACATGGAACATGCGGTTGACCGTGCCCAGCTTGTCGCCGACGTGAAAACGCGTGCCGCGCCTGACCCGCACGCGATTCGGCTTGCCCTTGTCGTCATTGAGCATGGCGAAGCGTTCAGGGTCGAGCGGCGCATTGGCGATCGAGCGGCCGACCCGCATGTGCACGTAGGCGAAGGTGTCGACAGCCAGGCCTTCGCCAAGGCCATTGAAGTCCCAGTTGGACAAGGGACTGGAGACTTTTTCATCGGCCACGGCCAGCACCGGCACGCCCATATTGGCCTGAATATCGAGTCCGTTGTGGAAGTGGTCGCGGCTTTCGCCGTCATAGCTGCCGCGTACTTCTCCGACAATGCCGACCACCTCGTGCCTGGCGTCTTGCGGCGCGAACGGCCACGGGAACGGGCCGCTGCGAATCGCCACGGGCGGCGCCGCCTTCGCCTGCGAGGGTGCCGCCCCGGGCGCGCGCGGCGACACCTTGCGCACGACGCGCGCACGCGCATCGGCCACGTACAGCGCGCCGTGCGAGTCCAGCACGATGGCGGCGGGACGGCCAAAGCGCACCGACCGCGCGTCGCCGATCTCGATGTCGATCCCGATCCCTGTCAGCCCGCGCAGCTCGCCGCCAGGTGCGAGCTGGAGGATCCGCCCGCGTGCCATGTCGCCCACATACAGCACGCCGTCGAACGTCATCGCCAGCGCCAGCGGCCGGCGCAGCAGCGGGTCGTGCGCCTCGGGACCGGTGCGCGCCAGGGTGCTGACCTGGCCGTCGACGCCCAGCTTGCGAACGGCGCCGTTCTGGGTGTCGGCGATGAACAGGTTGCCGCGGGCGTCCAGCGCCAGGCCGGTCGGCGTATCGAATAGCGCCGCAGCCGCGGGGCCGTCGGCAAAGCCGGGGGCGGCGCCGCCGGCCAGCGTGCTCACGCTGCCGTCCGGCGCGACCTTGCGGATCCGGTCATTGTAGGTATCGGTCACGTACACATTGCCGGCCTTGTCCACCGCGACCCCGACCGGGCCGTCGAAGCGCGCCTGGGCCGCCGGACCGTCCTGGTAGCCGGGCGCGCCGGTGCCGGCCAGCGTCGTCACCACGCCCTGCATGCTGACCTTGCGGATCGCATGGTTGCCGGTATCGGCCACGATCAGGTTGCCGGCGGCGTCGAGCGCCATGCCTGACGGGGTGTGGAAAGAGGCCGCTTCGCCGCTGCCATTGATGTAGCCTTCGCCCTTGCCCGCCAGGACCAGCTGCGCGCCGTCAGGGCTGATTTTCAGGATCCGGTTGCGGTCTGCTGCGTCGGCCAAATACAGGTTGCCGGCACGATCGAGGACCAGGCCGAACGGGTCGGCAAAGCCGTTGCCCACGTCCTCGATGGCGACCGGCCATCCCAATACCGTGGCCGGCGTCTTGTGCGCCAGCGCGGCAATGCGCGCCAGCGGCGCCGTGCCGCGCGCGTTCCACAACCAGGCGCCAATGCCGGCGGCGGCGAGCATCAGGATCGCCGCCGCGGCGCGAATGCGGGTTTTGCTGTTCAAACGATTCACCTGCTGGAAAATTGCGAGAAACGAAGCTTACCCGATCCCCTGCTACACTGTCCGCAGCTGACCAACACCGAACCGAAAGCCGCAATGCAAATCCATCCAATCAACGCCATGATCACGGCAGCCGCGGAGGCGATCAACCGCGAAGACTTCGATTCATTGATGGATTTTTATACCGACGACGCCACCGTGGTGGTGGTGCCGGGCCGCGCCGCCAACGGCAAGGAAGAAATTCACAAGGCTTTCGTGGCGCTCGCCGAGCATTACCAGCACACCTTGTACGTGACCCAGGGCGACATGATCGTCATCGAGGCTGGCGACACCGCGCTGGTAATCGCGCAAACCAATGTGCGGGCCAACATGAAAACAGCCGCGCCGACCATGGAGACGCGCAACGCCACCTATGTGTTCAAGCTGTGCGAGGACGGGCAATGGCGCTGCACCGTCGACAACGCGTATGGCGCGGGCTTGTTGAATCCCGCCTAGCAGCAGTCGTCGTCCTCGGGCTGGAACACCAGCAGCTCTTCGTCCGCGTCCAGGCGGGGCCGGCGCGGACCGTTGTGCAGCACCTGCAGGCGCACCACCTTCGGCACCGTTTCTGCCGCCAGCGTCGTGCGGCGCCGAGCCCGGTGGTGCAGCACGACACCCGACGGCGAGATCAGCGAGGCCGTCATCATCGAACCTTGCGCGTAAATTTCGACGCACTCGGCGTGCGCGGTGGCCGACAGCAAATGGGTCTGTCCGGCATGGTTCGAGGTACCGAATTCGAGCTTGCCGCTGGCGCGCACCACCGCGTATTCGCGGCTGGGCAAGGGCGCGCCGTCATGGTCGTCCACCAGCACGAAGCGGTCGCTGAACGCCAGGCAGGCGGCCGAACGGGGCACCGCCGTTGCGCCCGGATTCGACAGCGCGCGCCCGGTATCCTTGATCACCTGGCAGCGCAGCGTCTGGTTGGGGAGCAGCCTTGGCGCGAGCGCGCAGCGGCAAATGCACAAATCGTTCTCCAGCGCGACGTTCTTGCCGCCCCAGGTTTCCGGAATGCGCGGCCCGACACATAGGATCTTGCCGGCCGTCTTGCACCGTGGGCAGGTCACCAGGTCGCCTTCCAGCGCAATCGGGGCGCCGTCGATCTGGCCGTCGCTGCTGGCGGAAATGACCTTGCCACCCGCCGTGGTCGGTGCGCCCAGGGTAATGGTGTAGCGCCTCATCGGAACCGGTCCTCGCCCTGCAATGTTGTACTGGTCGTAATTGGTCTCACTGCAACTCCTCCCGGCGGCGCCAACAATCCGTCAATTTGACGTGTTCGAGTAGTAAGGTTACGTTTCACACCGTTTCGGACTTTGATTTCTATCAAGAATTGTCCGACCGAAGCTTGCGCACGCTTTGTACAACCCCGGCGCCCTTCTGGCAGCGACCCATCACCAATAGTTTCCAGTATTTACATACAAATAGTATGAAATCGTCCATGAAATGTTCCGGCAAGTATTTTTTTTGCATGGACTGACTGTGTTACCCTATAGCACAGGCGCATGCTGTCGCGCCCCTTCCTTCAAACGTCTGCCTGCTGCGGGCGTTGCGGCTTCGCCGTTACCTTATTTGAGCCGAGGCTAGCGCTCAGTCATACCTGGCCCGGTTCCTGCGCATGTTTACCATCAATAAGACCCTTTTCGCCCGCCTGATGCTGCTCGGCTACGGCGCAACACTTGCCGCCCTGTTCCTGTTCGGCTGCATGGCCATGCTGACCTCGCCTCGCCACGGCAGCGCGACCGAGATCTTCTCCGTCACGGCCGTCCTGATCGTGGCGTTCATCTTGCTGATCACGGCCAAGAAGACCGTCGCGGCGGACGCGCAGGGCGAGGCGCTGCACCCGGTATCGCAATCGCTGATCAAGGCTGGCGCGCTGCAGCACGCCATTTTCAACAGCGCCAACTTTTCCAGTATTGCCACGGATGCCCAGGGCGTGATCCAGATTTTCAACGTCGGCGCCGAGCGCATGCTGGGCTACCTGGCCGCCGACGTGGTCGACCGCATCACCCCGGCCGACATATCCGACGCCCAGGAAGTCATCGCCCGCGCCAAGAGCCTGTCGGTCGAACTCGACGAGCCCATCGCGCCCGGTTTCGAGGCGCTCGTGTTCAAGGCCTCGCGCGGCATCGAAGACATCTACGAACTGACCTACATCCGCAAGGACGGCAGCCGCTTCCCGGCGGTGGTCTCGGTGACGGCGCTGCGCGACGCGCAGGAAGCCATCATCGGCTACCTGCTGATCGGCACCGACAACACCGCCCGCAAGGAAGCCGAGGAAGCGCTGCTGCGCGCCGGCGCCTTGCAAAGCGCGATTTTCAACAGCGCCAATTTCTCCAGCATCGCCACCGATGCCCAGGGCGTGATCCAGATTTTCAACGTGGGCGCCGAACGCATGCTGGGCTACACCGCCGCCGACGTGGTCGACAAGATCACCCCGGCCAACATCTCCGATCCGCAGGAAGTGATCGAACGGGCCGCTTCGCTGTCGCTTGAACTGGACGCGTCGATCGCCCCCGGTTTTGAAGCGCTGGTGTTCAAGGCTTCGCGCGGCATCGAGGACATTTACGAGCTGACCTACGTGCGCAAGGACGGCAGCCGCGTCCCGGCGATCGTATCGGTGACGGCGCTGCGCGACGCGCAGGAAGCCATCATCGGCTACCTGCTGATCGGCACCGACAACACCGCCCGCAAGGAAGCCGAGGAAGCGCTGCTGCGCGCCGGCGCCTTGCAAAGCGCGATTTTCAACAGCGCCAATTTCTCCAGCATCGCCACCGATGCCCAGGGCGTGATCCAGATTTTCAACGTGGGCGCCGAACGCATGCTGGGCTACACCGCCGCCGACGTGGTCGACAAGATCACCCCGGCCAACATCTCGGATCCGCAGGAAGTGATCGAACGGGCCGAGTCGCTCTCGCTCGAACTGGGCGCGGCGATCGCGCCGGGCTTCGAAGCGCTGGTGTTCAAGGCCTCGCGCGGGATCGAAGACATCTACGAACTGACCTACATCCGCAAGGACGGCAGCCGCTTCCCGGCGATCGTCTCGGTGACCGCCCTGCGCGACGCCCAAGGCGCCATCATCGGCTACCTGCTGATCGGCACCGACAACACGGCGCGCAAGCAGGTCGAGGCCGAACAGGCACTGCTCGACCAGAGCCTGCGCGACCAGCAGTTCTACACCCGTTCGCTGATCGAATCGAATATCGACGCGCTGATGACGACCGACCCGCGCGGCATCATCAGCGACGTCAACCAGCAGATGATCGCGCTGACCGGCTGCACCCGCGACGAGATGATCGGCGCGCCTTTCAAGAACTTCTTCACCGACCCGCACCGGGCCGAAGCCGGCATCAAGCGGGTGCTGCGCGAAGGCAAGGTCACCAACTACGAACTGACCGCCAGTGCGCGCGACGGCAAGCAGACCGTGGTGTCGTACAACGCCACGTTGTTCTACGACCGCGACCGCAACCTGAAGGGTGTGTTCGCCGCCGCGCGCGACGTCACCGAGCGCAAGCAGTTCGAGCAGGTCCTGCAAGAGAACAATGTCGAACTCGAAAGCGCGAAAGCGGCCGCCGAGAAGGCCAACCTGGCCAAGTCCGACTTCCTCTCGTCCATGAGCCATGAACTGCGCACCCCGCTCAATGGCGTGCTCGGCTTTGCCCAGCTGATGGAGTCGGCCACGCCGCCGCCATCGCCGGCACAGCAGCGCTCGATCAGCCAGATCCTCAAGGGCGGCTGGTATTTGCTGCGCCTGATTAATGAAATCCTCGACCTGGCGATGATCGAATCGGGCAAGGTCACCATTTCCTCGGAACCGATGTCGCTGGCCGAAGTCCTGCTCGACTGCAACGTGCTGATCGGGCCACAGGCGCAGAGCCGCGGCATCGGCCTGGTATTCCCTTCATTCGACGACGCGCTCTACATCCACGCCGACCTGACCCGCGTCAAGCAGGTAATGATCAACCTGCTGTCGAACGCCATCAAGTACAACCGCCCGGGCGGCGTGGTCACCGTGCGCTACGAGCGCAATGGCCCGGACCGGGTGCGCATCCACGTGGCCGACAGCGGCGCCGGCCTGGCGCCCGCCCAGCTGGCGCAGCTGTTCCAGCCGTTCAACCGCCTGGGCCAGGAAAACAGCACCGAGGAAGGCACCGGCATCGGCCTGGTGGTGACCAAGCAGCTGGTCGAACTGATGAACGGCGCCATAGGCGTGTCCAGCACGCCGGGCATCGGCACCGAATTCTGGGTCGAATTTCCGTCCGCCGTGGCGCCCGTGCTCGACGAAACGCACCGGCCGCAGATCGCCATGGAAGAGATTGTCCCGTCCCTCCCGCTGGGCGACTCGAAACAGCGCACCTTGCTGTACGTGGAAGACAATCCCGCCAATATGGAATTGGTCGAGCAACTGATCTCGCGCCGCAGTGACCTCAAGCTGCTGACCGCCATCAATGGCCACCTTGGCATCGTGCTGGCGCGTGCCTGCCAGCCTGACGTGATCCTGATGGACATCAACCTGCCGGGGCTGTCCGGTTTCGGGGCCCTGAAGATCCTGCGCAACGATCCCTCGACCGCCCACATTCCGGTGATGGCGCTGTCGGCCAACGCGGTGCCGCGCGATATCGAGAAAGGCATCGACGCCGGCTTCTTCCGCTACCTGACCAAGCCGATCAAGGTAGTCGAATTCATGGATGCACTCGACGTGGCCTTGCACTTTGCCGCGCAGAACGGGCTGGCGCCGGAACCCGATATCGCCGATGTGCAACATGATTAAGTGTGCAACATACGCCGGTGCCGCCCTCCAAATTTAGTCGCGCGGCGCTGGCAAAAAGTGGTATCGTTTTACGCAGCACCCAGTATGAATACATCGACCGATGCGCCCAATCCCCGCGCGGATGTCCCCCTTGATCCACCAACCCAGCAGGGATGCCGCGTGCAACAGCAAGCCAGAACCAATACTGCCCTCTCGCTCATCATCGAGCAGGGTATTGCGCGCGACTTGCTGCACGGGTCGGTGCTCGCCTGGAAATTCATGGCAGCGCACGGTGTCCCGAACGACATGATCGCCAGGGTACTGGCCCATCCCGGCGAACGGCGCCAGAGCGACGCTCCCGCCGGTGCAGGCGAGGGCCGCCGCCCGGCCAGCAACGACCCAGCTTCTTGTCAGCCACTGCCGGACTGAGCCGTTCGTAATCATTTTCTTACACGAACACAGCCTTGGTGACGACATCGGATTGATGTTGCCGGTTCTATAATGGGTTTTTAGTTTCTTGAAACTACGCCCCATGCGCTCCCCAGCCATTTCAATCGTCGAACAGCGTTTCCTGCGCGGCCCCAGCCTGTGGTCGGGCAAGAGCTGCCTGGTTACCGTGCTCGACATGGGCCCGATGGCGCACGCACTGAGCAGCGATATTCCCGGGCTTGGCGAGCGGATCCTGTCACTATTTCCTGGAATGCATGATTATGCCGAGCCCTTGCGGCGTGGTTCCTTCATTGCGGAAGTATTGGGCCGGATGGCGCTTGAACTGCAACGCATGGCTGGCGCCCCCACATGCAAGCCCGGCGCCTTGACCGTGCATGGCCGGCGAGGCCAGGTACGCATTGTCGTGCATGGCGCCGTGGAGCAGCTGGCGGTACAAGCCTTCGAACTGGCCGCCGATATCGTGATGGCGCTGTGCTCCGGCAGGAAGGTCGCCTTGCGCGTGCGCCTGGCGGCACTGAGGCGCACAGCGCAGTTGTTCCACCCTGAACGCTGGCCCCGTCGGGCCCTTTCAGCCAGCCTTGCCCGCGCGCCTGGCGGCGAGGGCCGTGTGGACTTCATGCACGGCCATCCCGGCGAGCATGGCCAGCACGAACAGCAGCGGCTTGTAGCCGCCGCTTGCTAGCGACACCAGCGCCGGCCCGGGGCAGTAGCCAGCCCCCAGCCGATTCCGAAAGTGAGGGCGCCGAGCACCAGCCGGCGGTCGATGCCGCGCGCCGTCGGCAGCTGCATCGATTCGCCCAGCAGCGAGGTGGCGCGCGTGCGTGCTTCGCGAAATGCCAGCACACCCACGGCCACCGCCCCGCCCATGACCAGCGCAAGCGACGGATCCCAGGCGCCGGCGAGGTCAAGAAAGCCCAGCACCTTGGCCGGATCGCACATTCCCGACAAGATCAATCCAAAACCGAACACCAGCCCCGCCAGCAAGGAAGTAAGGAGTCGCATGCTTATCCCTTGAGGAGGTGGCGAACGATGAAGACCGTGGCGAATCCGGCCAGCATGAACACGGCCGTGGCGGCGAGCGAGCGCGGCGACAGGCGCGACACCCCGCATACGCCGTGCCCGCTGGTGCAACCAGACCCGTAGCGCGAGCCCAGGCCCACCAGCAAGCCGGCCGCGACCAGCAGCACGCTGCCGGCGTCGACCTGGACGACGGGCAGCGGCAGGAACAAACGGTACACCAGCGGCGCGCCTATCAGTCCGAGCAAGAAAGCAATGCGCCATCCATGGTCGCCGCCCAACGGCCGCAACATGCCGCCGACGATCCCGCTGATGCCGGCGATACGACCGTTCAGCAGCAACAGCATGGCCGCCGCCAGGCCGATCATCAGGCCGCCTGCAAGGGAGGTCCATGGTGTGAATTGGTTCCAGTCGATCGTCATTCTGTAGTCCCCCTGTCTTGCGTCGGGTCAGCCGGTGTCAGCTTTCTCGCATAGTCCTGGCCGCCGTAGAACACGCCGATTATTGCAACGACACTTTCCGCATCATCAACCGCAAAAGCGATTACCGCGTTTCCTTTGTAGTTGGTTGTGCGCAGTCCTGGCCGGATATCATCTCGCCGGGATCCTCGCTGAGGGAAATTGCTAAGGTCCTCGCAATAGCCGATGATAGCGCTTGTATAGCGTTCAGCTGTCAACGGGCCCGTGTGCTCGGCGATGTAGCGATAGCGCTGTGCGACCTGCTCCTCAGCCTCTGGGGTGAAGATGACGTTGTAGGCCATCATTTCTTCTCGATGGCAGCCTTGTGTTCTTTTGCAAGCCTGGCACGCACATCGTCCACGGTCAAGGAACGCGACGGATCGGCCTTGAGCGCATCGTATGCAGGTACAACTTGCTCGATCAGCCATTTTTCAACGACGCGGTCACGCGCCAACAGTACGCGAAGACCGTCCCGTATCACCTCGCTTTCGGTGGCGTATTCGCCTGATGCAACCTTTTCTTTCACGGCATCTGCCATCTCATTGGGTAAGGTAATGCTGAATTGTTGCGTGGTTCGCATGGTAACCTCCATCGTGCGGTAGGATTAAATCCTACACCAAATTGCCGCATGCGGACGTCCACTGCAAGGATCGATCTGCATTACAATCAAATCGCTTTTTTTGCGGTGCCAAAAGGGTGATGGGAACGTTTACGTGAAAGGGCATTGATGCGCTATCAAGGAAGGCTGACAAACTGGCACGGTGACACTATCGTCCACACCGATTCGTTTTCAGCGTGACGCCCGCCCACGCGCGCAACAAGGCGCCTTTATACGCAGGGGTACTGTTCTTCATGTTGCTGGTCCTGGCCGCCGCGACCGAAAAAGTCAACATGCTCGTTCCCGCCTTTTACGGCGGCGCCAGCCTGGTCACTTTTGTAATGTACTGGTCTGACAAATCGGCCGCAAAAGCGGGGCGACGCCGAACACCGGAAGCCACGTTGCATCTATTTGCACTCGCCGGTGGGTGGCCCGGTGCGCTGGCGGCCCAATACTGGCTGCGCCACAAGTCCCAAAAAAAGGCATTCCATTATCCATTCTGGGGCACGGTGGCAGCCAACTGCGCCATTCTCGGCTGGCTGGCGATCTGACGCCGGAACTCAGAACAAAGTCTGCTGGCGGCTGGTCAGGCTTGAAAAATCATCCCCAACGAATGGCAGGATTGCGTCAGCCACGGGCTGCAACTGGCGCGTCAGGTAGTGGTCGTAATCGATCGGCGAGCGCTGCGTTTCCAGCGGCTCCGGCCCGGCCGTCGTGATCACATAACGGATCCAGCCGCCGCTCTGATACTGCAGCGGCCGACCCTGCTGCAGGTTGTATTCATCTGCTACCCGCGCGGCCCGCACATGCGGGGGCACGTTGCGCTGGTAGTCGTCGAGCGGCCGGCACAGGCGCTTGCGGTACACCAGCAAGGCATCGAACTCGCCGCTGGCGGTGCGGTTCACGTAGTCGCGCAGGTAATCCTGGTAAGGCTCGCCCCTGAAGATGCGCGCGTACAGCTCCTGCTGGAATTGCTGCGCCAGCGGCGTCCAGTCGCTGCGCACCGTTTCCAGGCCCTTGTAGACCATCTCTTCGCTGCCGTCGGCCTTTCGCACCAGACCCGCGTAGCGCTTCTTGCTGCCCTCTTCCGACCCGCGGATGGTCGGCATCAGGAAGCGCCGGTAATGCGTTTCGTACTGCAGTTCAAGCGCATTATCGAGATCGAATTCCTGGCGCAAGTGTTGGTCGAACCAGGCGTTGACGTGGGCGACCAGCGCGCGGCCGATCTCGCCGGCCTGCTCCTCGGTGTGGGCGTGCCGAAGCCACACGAAGGTCGAATCGGTATCGCCGTAAATGACCTGGTAACCCTTCTCCTCGATCAGCCTGCGCGTCTGGTGCATGATCTCGTGCCCGCGCAAGGTGATCGACGACGCCAGGCGCGGATCGAAAAAGCGGCAGCCGCTCGACCCCAGCACGCCGTAAAAGGCATTCATGATGATTTTCAGCGCCTGTGACAAGGGCTTGTTGTGCTCGCGCTTGGCCGCGTCGCGCCCGTCCCAGATCTGCTTGACGATGGCGGGCAGGCAGTGCTTGTCGCGCGCGAAACGTCCGCCGCGAAACCCTTCCACCGTCGGCACGGGCTCGTCCTCCCGGGTGCCGACCACCAGCCCGACCGGATCGATCAGGAAGGTGCGGATGATCGACGGGTACAGGCTTTTGTAGTCCAGCACCAGCACCGAATCGTACAGGCCCGATTGCGAGTCCATCACGAAGCCGCCGGGGCTGTCCTCGGGCGCGACGTCGCCCAGGTTGGGCGCCACATAGCCTTGCCGGTGCATCATCGGCATGTACAGGTGCTCGAAGGCGGCCACCGAGCCGCCGCTGCGGTCGACGGCCAGTCCGGTCACGCTGGCGCGTTCCAGCAAGAACGTCAGCAGCTCGGTCTTGGCGAAAATACGCGTGACCAGTTCGCAATCCTTGAGGTTGTAGCGCGCCAGGGCCGGCTTGTCTTCGGCGAAGCGGCGGTCGATTTCGGCCATCCGCTGGTAGGGATTGTCGATCGACTTGCCCTCCCCCAGCAAGGTTTGCGACACGTGCTCCAGGCTGAAGGATGAAAAACTCCAGGTCGCCGATTTGAGCGCCTCGATGCCATCGATGATCAGGCGGCCGGCGGCGCCGGCGAAGAAGTGCTGCTGCTTGCCGCCATGCTCGCGCCACTCCATCTCGCTGCCGTCGCGCCCGAAACGCAGCGGCATGTGGTGGCGCTCCGCATGCTTGCGCAGCACGCGCAAATCGAACTGCACCAGGTTCCAGCCGATGATGGCGTCCGGGTCGTGGCGCGCGATCCATTGATTGAGCCGTTCGAGCATGAGCGGATGGCTGTCGCAGTATTCGAGGTCGAAGTCGAGCGGATCATCGGCGCCGTTGGGCGGGCCAAGCATGTACACTTGGCGCTGGCCACAGCCTTCCAGCGCGATCGAATACAGTTCGCCGTGGGCCGTGGTTTCGATATCGAGCGAGGCTAGCCTGAGATTTGGACGGTAGCCCGGCGCCGGTTTCAGCTGGCCGGCTCCCAGCTCGCCGCCAAACCGGACCGGCGCCGTGATGAAGCGTTCCATCAGGTAGCGGTCGGGTGGGCGCACGTCGGCTTCGTAGACGTCCACGCCGTGTTCGCGCAGGCGTTTGGCCAGCTTTTGCAACTGCCGGTACTGCGTGCAGTACAAGCCAAGCACGGGACGGTGGTGAAAATCAGCCAGGGCGAGGGCGTGCAATTCCCAGCCACGTTCGCCGCGCAGGACATGCTCGGCCTGTTCGCACTGTTCGGCAGGGATGAAGGCCACCGAAGGATGGGGCGCAACGCGGACCTGGCGCGAGCCATCATCGGTGGCGAGCCAAAAATCGACCTCGGTGCCGGCCGTCGTATCGCGCCAGTGCCGGGTGAGAATGAATCCTTGCTGTAATTGGTCCAACGCTGTGCCTTTAAAAGCCCTCCACTAGTACGGCAACGCAGTGCGGCCGCTGTCCTCGCATCCCACACGAATGGCCCGCCATTATAGAGATTGCGCAGCTGCGCCGCGTTAAGCTGCTCGCGAATCTGTTCGGGCTTCAGCCCGATTATAGGCGGTGCCGAACATGACGCGCCACAACCAGAGTACCAATAATGCCAGGATCAAGAGTTCAGGAATGAAGAGCAATGGCGAATTGCGCATAACGGCAGGAAATACCTGCTGCTGTCCAAGGAACAGGGATCCGGCGGAAATGAAAAAGGCCACACACATGCGCCACAAATGTCGGGCAATCCGCTGCTTGCCTGCGATGCCACGTCGAATAAGCAGGCGCAGGTCGCCGATGGCAGCAAGCGAGCCAATGACAAGAAAAATATAGAAAGCTTGTGGCGGTTCGGCGTCCAGTTTTCCGTTGGGGCTATTCGACGCCATCCAAATGAACAACGCAGCGGTCGTCGCGATACTGAGCGATGCCATCAACATGCCGACATCGAAGAATCGAACACTGTTCGGCTTGCGGCGCACGACCGCCCAGGCGGTATACACCAGGTAAAAGGTGGCCACGCCGGCCAGCACGGTTGCCCGTTCTGGGACTGGCAGGAACGGCGCGACTGTGGCTCCGATGCTCGTCATGAGCAGCATTGAAACGACAAACACCTGTCCCGATATACGGTGCAGTCGCGCGCCTTTTCTGGCGGCCAATGCGATCGTGCCTGACAGCAGGCTCATGCATCCGGCGCCGATATGCAGAAACAGCAGCACCGCAGCCGCGGCATGAACAATTGCGGGACTGTCCGCACTGACCGCCAGGACGCTCATGGCTGCTGCCGTGCGAAGAAGTCCCAGATCATGGCCGGGCCATTCGGCTCGGCAGGCGATGGCCCCAGCAACCGCAGATTGCGGTAGTACGGCTGTGGCATGCCGTGACCGCCGCCGTGAATGGCGACCAGTTCGACCTGCACTTTCCCATCGTTGCGCCACAATGCGCGCTCAACGCTGACTCCGTCGGCAACCGGCTTGCGCTCCACGGCAGGAGTGCCCGCGAGCTTGTTGACGGCCGCAAAGTAGACCCCGGATTCGCCGGACGAGCGTACCGTGCCGCCCTTGTAGAACAGGCCAAGCAGATTGACTTCGCCGCCCGCGAACGGCACCAGCGGGTCCCTGGTGCCATTCATGATCATGACCGAAGTGCCCTGCCCTGCCGGCTTGCACTTGAAATTGTCCGGCGTTGGCACGTTTGCCGCCACCGCCGCCACCGCCCGGTACCGGGACGGCGCTTCCAGCGCCAGCCGCATGGCCATCGACCCGCCGGCCGAGACGCCGACAGCAAACACCCGGCTACGGTCGACATGCAGGTCGGCGATGAGCTTGTCGGTGAGTGCGCCCAGGAAACCGACGTCGTCGACCGCTTGCCCGTTCACGCTGTAGTCGCCGACCTTGCTGCAGTCATTCCAATCAAAGGCGTAAGCATCGGGATAGACGACCACGAAGCCATGTACATCGGCAAGACGCTCGAATGCATAGCCGGTTTGTACGCGAATCTGCGCGCCGCCTTCTCCGGAGCCATGCATCACCAAAAGCAGCGGCGCGCCGCTGGCCAGCTTGGCCGGAACATAGGTCCGGTAAGCGCGCTTGAATCCGCCTACTTCAATGGAAGCCTTGTCGAGCGTGCCGGACAGCCGTGGGATTTCAGGCGCTGGCGTGTACAGGAAATAGCCGCCCAAGGCGCCACCGGCCACCACAACGGCGAGCAAGGTCCATAGACAATAACGCAGGATACGCAGGAAAATTTTCATGATGGACCTTGAGACGACGGGCTTGTTTCACGTGTCAATAATATCTGACACATGAAAAGATATCAAGCTAAAAAAACCCGCGATCTCTTTGGAAGAATCGCGGGCTTGTTTTCACCGGCAGCGTGCATACATCAGACTCGGCCTGGGCTCAGGGCCGAGGTTGGGAAGGATCATGTGCCCCATTTCGCCACGTCCATTGCCGCTTGCATGCCATGCAGGGTGAACTCCTCGTCGACATTCAAGCCAGAGGGCCAGGTGGAATGGCGCGTCACGATCGGCGTGCCGTCCTTCATCAGCGCAAGCAGCTGCTTCCTTTGTGGGAAATCACCACGGCCGTCACGGGTATCAAAACGTTTGGAGCCGACTTTGATGGACGTTGTCGTCCCAGGAAAGTGGTCGCTTCCCACACTGATAAAGGAGAAATTATCCTTATCGATGGACAGGTAAAGCTGGCCCCGATACAAGAGGCAGAGCACGTTCGAGGTCATCTTGTCCCTCGAGCAGCCAATGTCCCAATTCTCCTTGTTGTAGGTCATCACGTCGCCACCGGGAACGCTTGCCACTGTTGCGCTGTCGGAGAAGATCCGGACATCGTAGCCACGAACAGTGCCGCGCTCATATCCATCGACCTTGGGCTGGCAGGTGGCATCAGGCGCGCTTGCGCAGAACGATGGCATGTCCTCTGCACTCTTCGGTGCTGCGCTTGCGGCAAGAGGGACCGCAGCCAGCATACCGAGTGCAAACCAGAACATATTCTTTACTGTTGCCAAAGCCAACTCCTTGAGACAGATTCGGCAAAGTGAGCGTGCCGGGGCGCAGCAACATCATACAGATCGCTGCGCCGGCAAAACCCTCGAATACTCACACTGCGTGTTTTAAAATCGCAGCGACAGGCAGCTCAAGCCGCCATCCATTTTTTGGTACTCGGACATGTCGAGCGCAATCACGGCGTAGCCGAGCTCATCGAGTTTCGTCTGCAGCAAGGGGAATCCCGACGCCATCAATACATGGTCGTTGACGCGCACGCAATTGGCCGCGTACTCCTCGGCAGGCGCTACCCTGATCAATTCAAACTGCTGCAATGCCGGATCGTTTGCGAGCGAATCGATCACCACCATGCGATTGTCGCCTATGTAGGAGATGCCGCTTTTCAGGTGCAGGATGCCGGCAGTCTGGCGAATATCCACGAACGATGTTGTGTAGCCCAGCTGTCCGAGCCAGGTGGCCAGCTGGCGCGCGCCGTTCTCGTTGGTGCGCAAGGAAATGCCGATCACGACATGCTGGTCCGCTTCGCAGATGTCACCGCCATCCAGCGTTCCCGGCGCGACGATCTCGGCCAGCTCGGCGAAAAACGCGGGCAACACCGCACGCATTTCCGTCACCTCCCCGGCGCGGCTGTCCGCACCAGGGCGCGTCATGATGGCGCCGTGTTCGGTCAGGACAGCCACGTCTTCAACGAAGGTGGAATCGGGATAACGCGGGTCGGCATCGAGATGGGTCAGCGTCAGACCGCACTCGCGCATGGCGTCGCAATAGCGCTCGTGCTGCGCGATTGCTTTTGCGAAGTCGGGCGTACCGAGCGAGACCGTGGTAAGGCCATCGGCAAAATTGCTGGCGGGAAGACGGACGATTGCTTTCGTGAACATGGTTACCTTGAGTGTGATGCGTCGGAAGAAAGGGAAGGCAGTGTAGCACCGTGATCGGCACCTAAAGTGGGCGTGCCGGCCACACAAGCGCTCAGCGGCACTGTTTTGCCGCTTTCCCTATCAATAGCTCCGAAAACGGCAGAAAGGGTGTGCAGCATTTGCACAGCCCGCCTTATACATATATGTTGAGCAAGCATTATATTTAATTAACCACCTGGGAGCGAATGCTGATGCAAGCGAAAATGAAGGTCCACCGAAACCTGCTAGCCGCATTGTTGTTGGGCGCGAGCCTGATGACAGCCTGTCCTTTCGTAGCCGCGCAAGCCGCGAACGAATACAAACTGACCAGCAACGCGTCCGCCGCGGCGCTTGCGGCAGCAAAACGCGATTTCGCACGCTTTGCCGCGCACCAACTGCAGCGGCGCGATGGCACGCCGTCCGACTTCCCGCTCGACATCAAGAACCTGCGGGACCTGAAGCAGGCGACGATCAGCTATGGCTTCCCGGTCTACACCATCGACCCGCCGGACCTGCTGGGCGGGCGCAGCACCATGCGGCACATGGCCAAGCCCGTCAATCAGTGGCGCTTCGTGATCACCCTGGATCAGCGCGCGATCGGCCTGGCTACCGTTGAAAAGAATGGCGGCCGCTACGAGACCGTCGCCTATGGCGCCGCGGTGCTCGCGCAAGACCTGGATGCGGCGGCCAATTATTACGGCAATGCCGACAAGTCGAATCTGCGCTTTGTGCGCATTTACCAGGCGCGTTCGGATTTGCTGGAAGTGGCGAGCATGGACGGGCGTGGCCGGTTCGCGCCGCTGCACTCCGCGCGCGCATCCCTGATGCTGAAACAAGGCAGCGTTTTGCTCGATGAAACCGACCTGATCGAACCGCTGCGCGCGGCGGTGAAACACAACTTGAGCGCGACGCGCTAGGCCATCCGAGGAGATAACATGAAATACTATTCAAGCACCGCGCTCGCCGCAGCTGCCCTTGTCCTCGCTGCGCCTTCCGCACTGGCCCAATGGAAAACGCTCAGTGTTCCGCTGGTTACGCAGGAGCACAGTCAATGGTGCTGGTCGGCCTCGAGCAAGGCCGTACTGAATTTCTATTCAAAGAATCCGAGCCAGTGCCAGATCGTCAATTGGGCGTTTGGCCTGAACTACGCCTGTGGGAATACCACATTCAACTGGAACAGCTATGCGAACCAGCCGAACAGCATGTACGGCACCAACGGCAGCGTGCAGAACATCCTGAATGCATGGGGCGTATCGAACGGGGCGTATAACAGCGCATCGTCGTGGGCCAGCGTGGTCTACGATATCGACGCCAATCGTCCTTTCGTGATCCGCTATGGCTGGACCAATGGCGGCGGTCATATCATGGTGGGCCGTGGCTACGAAACCTACAACGGGGTCAAATATGTCTACATCATGAACCCGTGGCCAGGTGAAGGTCAGACCTGGCGCACCTACAGTTCCGCCGTGTCGGCATCCGATCATCGATGGACGCATACCCAGCGCATGAATATCAGCCGGGTCAACTAAGCCTTACGGCAAAAAGAGCGCGTGCTGGGTGGCCGTGTGAAGGTCGCGCCATACGCGGTTGATGACGGCACCCTCGCGCGCCGCTTGCAAGCCGCAATACGGGTACAGTTCATCGACCGCACGGCGCGCAGTGTTTGCCAGGTCCAGCGATGCCGACTGAAGCGCCAGCGCCTGCTCTGCGGAGACAGGCTTTCCTTCGGCCACAAGCGCCCAGGTACGATCGAGCAGCGCATAGAAATGCGTACGCGCTGCCATGACGGCGGTTTCGATAGCGAGAAGTTGATCCATCACTGGTGCCGAGTCCCCCAGAAGCGAACCGGACCGAGCATGTCTGCGGGCCGCAATCATCGGCCTTGCCAGTTGCAGGAAATGGATAGCCATGCCTGCCACGTTAGCCGCCAGTGTCACGAAGGCCAGGCCGAGGAACGGAAAGCGGTACAGCGGCCCTGGCGCGGTTGCACGGGCGGCGTCAATGTCGAAGCCATGGTCCTTTGATACCCATTGCCCGCTGATGCGGTAGCTGTGCGACGCCGTTGCGCGAAGACCGATGCTGCCCCACGACGGCAGGAACTCGACCTGCTTTGCCGGTACGATAAATGCGCGGATTCGCGGCGCGCCTCGGCTATCGGTCAAGACCTGGCCATGCTCACGCAGGATCGCGTTCAAGGTGAAATGGGTGGCCATCGGTGCACCGCTGGCGTAGTCCCAGCGGCCGGAAAGGCGAAAGCCGTCGCCTTCCACGTCAGCAAACCCGCTTGGCGCGCCACTGCCGGCCACGCACACGCGCTGTGTTCCGATGATGTCGCTCGCAAATGCCGGCGGCATGAAGCCGGCGAACCAGCCCGCGCCCGCGCACAGGGTCACCACCCAGGCGGTGCTGCCATCAACCGCCGCGAGTTGCTCCTCCAGCCTGACGACCGCCGGCAATGGCAGCTCGGCGCCGCCAAGCGCACGGGGCGCCAGCATTTTCAGCCATCCGCGGCGATGGATCAGGGCGCGTTGGACCGGATGCAGGAAGCCTGCTGTGTCGGCGGCAGCGGCGTGCGTCCGGAGGCGATTTGCATCCAACTCGGCAAGAACGCCGGCGGAGAAAATTGAAACGTCATTTGGCATCGGATTGCTTTCACTTCATACTCGGCAAGGTCCGGCATTTTCTCATACACAACCGTGAACATTTCCATGATATAAACCAAGCCATGAAAAAATTAGCCATTGAACTGAACAGGTTATACCTTCCAGCCAGAACATTATCGTCGGACGTACTTGCCCGCAGGATGCTGGGCGAGTCCATTCCCGCTATCGGCCTGAGCACGGACGATGGCATGACGCGCGCAATGGTAATGGCCTTCAACAAGAAGGACGGCGACGAAGAAGCACAGCACTGGCATCATTTGTGTACGGTGGCAAATGCCCTGCAGACCCAGCTTGGATTTCCGGCGCCTGCGGTCAGTATTTCCGGCGCTAACGGGTATTGCCTTTGGCTGTCCCTGACGTCGCTGGTGCAGGGCAAGGCCGCGCAAGAATTCCTGACGCTGGTTCGCGCAGCGTTCGTTCCGGACATGGATGATGACGCCGGCGACACGGCAGACTTGCCCCCTTGCCTGCATCAAGCCACTGGCAGATGGGCTGCGTTTATCAACCCAGGGCTGGGCGCTTCCTTCGCCGACGAATCGGGACTGGAAATGGCGCCACCGCTTGCCGGACAGGCTGCCTTACTGGAAGGGTTGGAAAGCATCAGCGACGCGCAGTTTCAGCAGGCGCTGGCCACGCTTCAACAGGCGCAGCCAACAGCGTCCGAACGGCCCGCATCGCCCGACGGCTTGCTACTGCGCGACGCCACGCTCGAGGATATCGTCAACTACCTGCATTCGAAAAATATCGAGCCGACATTTCGGCATGTAATCAACCATGATGATCTCCAATTGAAATGAAAGTGACGAGCTCATCTTAGCGATCAGTTCCCCTGTGCACCTCAGCGGTTCGGTATCCAGGGCTGCTACAAAGCCAACCCACGACTGAACCTCGGGAAACTCGAAGCGTGTGTCACGCAGGACTTTGCCTATTCGCTGTTCTCGGTGCGCATGTACAAGGACTCGGCGACACAACCGGAATACGCGGCCTTTAAAACCCATGAAAGCCCGCACCTTGTCCGATGAGCAGGCGATGATTTTCGTCACGCGAATTGCCGACCTGGCCTATCCGGTGCTGATCGAGGAAATCAAGCTACGTGAGGGCAAGAAGCCGGTGGCGCCTTAAGGGCCAGGTTTGTTCACCGCCAATTGCGCTTCGAATGCCCTTTTATAGGCGGGTCGCGCTTCGCCGCGCGCAACATACGCCGCAAGGTTGAGATAGTCATTGAGAATGTCCGAAGGTTTCAGCCTGAGCAACACCGACACCATCATCAGGTCGCCCGCACTAAACGGACCATCGAGCCAGTCGCCATCGCCGAGGCGGCTTGAAAGTTGACTCATCCGGGCACGCACACGATCCTCGACAAGCGGGAGCCGTTCTTCATACCAGGGTTTATCGCGCTCCAGTATTTTGGCGTTTGCCAGTTCCAGGATCGGTTGCTCGACGGTATTGAGCGCAGCAAATATCCACGTGATCGCGCGCGAACGGGCATTGGGATCACTAGGCAGCAGGCCCGCATGGCGCCGGGCGATATGCAATACGATCGCCCCGGTCTCGAAAATCGCAAGATCGCCTTCCTCATAGGTTGGGATCTGGCCGAAAGGATGAAGCGACAAATGTGCGGCTTCCTTCATCGCGCCGAAAGACACGAGGCGAACCTCGTAGGGCTGGCCGACTTCTTCCAGCGCCCAGCGAACGCGCGTGTCACGCGCCAGGCCCATGCCACCATCGGGTGACCGTTCGAATGCGGTAATGGTGATGGTCATTGCGAGGCTCTTGGCAAAGTGAAAAACTTAACGGGCTTTGAATTCCACATCCACTTTTTTTCGTTCATTCACGTAACCGGACATCAGCGCTCTTGAACGTTTGTTCTTAAGCGAAAAAATTCTTGTATCAGCACACCCTGGTCCTTGAAATACTTCTCGAAGGACTTGTTAACAAAATGAGGGCAGCTACCTTATTCATTTTCTACGCCGCCGCTTGAGGCGCACTGAACGCCTTGCTGTAGTAGCCGGATTGATCGAAACAGCAAACCCGCCGTTTTCCTGACGAAAGCATGTCGCACGCATCGCCAATGCGTTTCGCACGGGTTTTGGCCTGCTTGGCTGAGGTAATCCAGTGTATCCAGTCCAGCCGCGCGATGGTTGTCGTGCTGTCCCAATTGCTGCGGGCATCAGGATGCGCCTTCAGCGCGGCCAGGAAATCGGATGGGATGTCTGGTTCGGGCTCCTCCGCAACGGGCATGATCTCAAGCGTAACGTCATCGCCGATCTCCGCGCCGGCGGCTTCGCGCAGCTCCTTGCTTACCCGCAGCCAATGGCTTAATTGACCGTCTGGCTCAAGCGTTGCCTGGAAGGAATGGCCATTGATGCTGCCTTCCACAGTCGCCCTGCCTCGCCTGGGTAGCGTCTCACTTGCCTCCTTGGGGAAAACGACGAATGCCCACGATGCATCGCTACCCGGCTTTAATGGACGAAGCAACTTTGCTTTGAAGGACGTTTTTTTGCTGGTCTGAGTCATATGCCTTACTTTACCAGCATTTGCCAGGCGAACGTCCGCCACTCATCCCGCTTTTTTACCGCTCATCCAGGCCAGGCTACCACTCGTTTTTAAGCCATTCCCCTGACATGGTTCCATCTTTACGCTGGTCTCATGAAGTGGCGTCCAGCCACCCGAATGACCCTCCGGAGAGCGCATCATGTTATCGATCAAGCACCTGAACAAGACCTATGCCAACGGCGTCCACGCCACCAATGACATCAGCCTGGAAATTCCCACCGGCCTGTTCGGCCTGCTGGGACCCAACGGCGCCGGCAAATCGTCGCTGATGCGCACCATCGCCACCTTGCAGGATCCGGACAGCGGCAGTATCCACTTCAACGGCGTCGACGTGCTCGCCGACAAGCAAGGCTTGCGGCGCCAGCTAGGCTACCTGCCGCAGGACTTCGGCGTCTACCCCAAGGTCAGCGCGCTCGAGCTGCTCAACCACTTCGCCGTTCTCAAGGGCATCACGCAGCGCGGCGAGCGCAAGGAAATGGTCGAGGGCCTGCTGCACCAGACCAATCTGTGGGAAGCGCGCAAACGCGGCGTGGGAAGCTATTCGGGCGGCATGCGCCAGCGCTTCGGCATTGCGCAGGCTCTGTTGGGCGCGCCCAAACTGGTCATTGTCGATGAGCCGACCGCCGGCCTCGATCCCGACGAGCGCAACCGCTTCCTGAACTTGCTGGCCCGTATAGGCGAACAGGTCGTCGTGATCCTGTCGACCCATATCGTCGAGGACGTGACCGACCTGTGCCCGCGCATGGCCATGATCGCGAAGGGGAAGGTACTGATAGAAGGCGCGCCGCAAGCTGCAATCGACAGCCTCAAGAGCCAGGTATGGCGGCGCAGCGTCAGCGATGCCGACCTGCCCGCTTACCAGCGCAACTTTACAGTGCTGTCGACCCGTCTGGTGGCCGGCAAGCCGCAAATCAATGTGTATGCGCGCTCCCAGCCAGATGACGGCTTCGTGATGGTCGAACCGGACCTCGAGGACGTTTATTTCCTGCAACTGCGCTCCACGCAGCCCGCCCAACTTGCAGCCTGAGGAATCGATCATGTGGCAAGAATTTTTCCGTTTTGACCTGCGTTACCAGCTGCGCCAGCCGCTTTTGTGGCTGACCGCCTGCGCCTTGTCGGCCATGGCTTTCATGAGCGCGAGCAACGACTCCTTCCGCATCGGCGGCGGCATCGGCAATGTGCACATGAACGCGCCGGTCGTCATCGCCAACCAATTAAGCATCCTTTCCATCATCGCCATGTTCCTGGTGACAGTGTTCATCGCCGGCGCCGTGCTGCGCGACAAGGAGGTGGGCATCGCCGACATGCTGTTCGCCACGCCAATGCGCAAGCTCGAGTATCTGTTCGGGCGATTTTTTGCCGGCTTTCTCGCTTGCCTGACCATCTTCGGCCTGATTACGCTGGCCATGATGCTGGGTGCACAGATGCCGTCGATCGATCCGGCCCGGCTGGGCGCATTTTCCGTGCATACGTATGCGTGGAGCTTTTTTGTGTTCGTGGTGCCTAACCTACTGTTTGTCGCCGCGCTGCTGATGATGCTCGCCGCTACCACGCGTTCGATGATCCTTGTCTATGTCGGCGTGCTCGCATTCATGGTGCTGTGGTCGGTCGCCGGCGCGCTCGGCAGCGAAGGCGGCAACGCCTCGATGGCCGTGCTGCTCGACCCGTTCGGCGTGCGCGCGCTCAAACAAGCAACCCGCTACTACACCAGCGCCGAATCGAACACCGCCTTGCCCCCCCTGTCCGGCCTGCTGCTGATGAACCGTCTGATCTGGACCGCCATCGCGCTGGGCATGTTTGCCGCTACGGTCGTCCTGTTCAAGCCGCAGCGCGCCGGCACCGGCCGTGCCTGGTTCGGCGCGGCGCGCCAGCCGCTCGCAGCCAGCCATGCGCCGGCGGCAACCAGCAGCGCCCGTCGCATCGCACCCCGCTTCACCACCTCGACCGCCTGGTCGCAATGGTGGGCAGTGCTGTGCTTTGATGCCAAGGGCGTTATCAAGAGTATGCCTTTCCTCGTCATGCTGCTGTTGGCCATTGCCAACTTTGTCGCCAACTTCGCCGTCGGCGGCATGCGCTTCGACAGCGCGCCCTACCCGCTCACGCGCCTGTTGCTCGAAGAACTGGCCGGCGGCATCAACTCGGTGCTCGTGATCGTCCTCATCTTCTACAGCGGCGAACTGATCTTCAAGGAAAGACAAGCCAAGATCAACGATGTCAGCGACGCCTTGCCGGTGCCGAACTGGGTGCCTTTGATGGCCAAGGCTGCAGCACTGGCGGCGGTCATCGTCGCCTTCCTGTTTTCCGGTGTGGCCGCCGCGCTGCTCATTCAAATGGCCAAGGGCGGCGTCCCCGCCGAACCCATGCTTTACCTGCAAGGCACGCTGGTCAATGCCGTCTATTTCATCCTGATGGCGCTGGCGCTCCTGTCGCTGCAAACGATCGCCAACAACAAATTCGTCGGCTATGCACTGGCGATCGCGCTGTTCCTGTCCAACACTGTTTTGAACGGCATGGACTTCAATCACAAGCTTTACAGTTTTGCTGCGCTGCCAACGCTGACCTATTCGGACGTCAACGGTTATGGGCATTTTCTGACTGGCTGGTCGTGGTTTGCCCTGTACTGGGCACTGTTCTGCGTGGCGCTGCTGATTGTGGCGCAAGCGTTCTGGCAACGCGGCCTGGCCCTGGGCGGTGCCGCGCGCGTGGCCTCTGCGGTGCGCGGCTTGCGTAGTAGAGCCGGCCTCGCCCTGTCGCTCAGCCTGGTCGCGTGGGGAGCCACGGGCGGCTGGATCTTTTACAACACCAATATCCTGAATAACTATCAGGCCGCCGATACCGCACTCGACGCCCAGGCCGACTACGAAAAGCTGTACCGCAAGACGCTCGGCGCGCCTCAGCCGAGCTTGACGAGCGTGCGCGCCAACGTCGATATCTTCCCGGCTGAGCGACGCGTTACGATCAAGGGCCATTACCTGCTCAAGAACAAGACCGCAGCCGCGCTCGATACCTTGCATGTGCAGACCGACATCGCCGCCCAGACACGCATCGACCAACTGCCGGCGCATACCGTGGTAAGCGACGACAAGCGCTTCGGCTTCAAGACCCTGAAGCTGACCGCGCCGCTCGCGCCTGGCGCCACGCTGGCCTTCGATTTCACGGTCGAGGTGCGCAATCCGGGCTTTACCAACAGCGGTGCGCCCGACACCGTCAACCGCAACGGCACCATGTTCGCCTCGGAGAACTTCTTCCCTACCCTCGGCTACGTCCAGGCGCGCGAAATCGATGACCGCAACGAACGCCGCAAGCGCGGCCTGGGCGAGCCGCAACGCATGCCCAAGCTTGAAGACCAGCAGGCACGCTACAGCAACTTCTGGAAACTGTTTGGCTTCGACGCCGACCTGATCGACTTCGAAACGACCGTATCGACCAGCGCTGGCCAGACCGCGATCGCGCCGGGAGACCTCCAGAAGCGCTGGGAAAAAGATGGCCGCAGCTATTTCCAGTACAAGATGGACAAACCGATCCTGCCCTTCTTTTCGTACCAGTCGGGCGCATGGGAAGTCAAGCAGGCCGCCTGGCGCGGCGTGCCGATCGAAGTCTATTACGACAAGAAGCATGCCTACAATATCGACAGCATGATCAAGGGCACCCAGGGCGCGCTCGACTACAACACGGCCAACTTCGGTCCCTATCCGCACAAGCATGTGCGCATTCTGGAGACCCCGCTGTACCAGTCGTTCGCGCGCAGCTTTCCAGGTACGATACCGTTTTCCGAGTCGCTCGGGTTCATCTCCGACATGCGCGACCCGGACGGCATCGACCACGTGTTTTACGTGACGGCCCACGAGATCGCGCACCAGTGGTGGGGAGACCAGGTCATTGCCGCCAACGTCCAGGGCGGCGCCATGGTCACCGAATCGCTGGCCGAGTATTCGGCACTGATGGCGCTCGAGAAGCAATTTGGCGCCGAAAAGGTGCGCCACATTCTGCGCTGGGACATGGACCAGTACCTGTCCGGCCGCGGCAAGGAACTGGTTGAGGAATTGCCGCTGATCCGCACCGAGAGCCAGATGTACCTGCACTACCGTAAAGGCAGCCTGGCCTTCTATCGCCTGCGCGAAGAGATCGGCGAAGTTGCGCTGAACCGGGCGTTGAAAAAATTCCTCGACGCCAAGCGCTACCAGAGCGCGCCCTATGTCACCAGCCTCGACTTGCTCAAGTTCATCCGCGCCGAGGCGGGCCAGGACAAGCAGGAGCTGATCACCGACTTGTTCGAACGGATCGTGATCTACGACAACCGGGTGCTCGTGTCGAGCGCGCGCCAGCGCGCCGACGGCAAGTGGGACGTTACGCTCAAGCTCAAGCTGGCCAAGATGCAGGCCGACGGGAAGGGCATGGAAAGCGCGCGCAAGTACGACGAAGCGGTCGACATTGCCATCTTCGCGCGCGCCGCCGGCGCCAGGGAGAAGGATGAACGTGTATTGCACCGACAGAAGTACACGCTGCCGGCGGGGGAATCGACGGTGACGGTGACGGTGGCGGAAAAACCGTACGAGGCCGGGGTCGACCCTTACAACCTGTTGATCGACCGCGTGGCAGGCGACAACCGCAAGCTCATCACGGTCGCCCCTTAGCACATCGTTACAAGCGGTTGGTCTGTTTGAACTCAGCAGCCCGGCGGCGCGACATGGGCACCTTGATCTCGCCCTTGAGCGTCATGACCATGCCGCCCGCCGGGGCGGGCGCGATATCGACCACGAACTTGAGGTTGACGATCTGGCGCCGGCTCACCCGCATGAAGTTCTCCGGGTCGAGCTTGGCTTCGAGCTGGTTCAGCGAACGCAACAGCAGCGGCCGGTGATGATCGAAATACACGCGCGTGTAATTGCCTTCCGACTCGAACAACACAATCTGCTCCATCGCCACAAACCAGCAGCGCTCCCCATCCTTGATGAACACCTTGCCATCGGACGGTTGCGCGCGCTCCTTGGGCGCGTCCGCCTTGCGTTCGTACTTGGCCAACGCATGGGCCAGCCGCGGCGCTTCGATCGGCTTGAGCAGGTAATCGAGCGCGCTGACGTCGAAGGCCTTGATCGCATACTGGTCGAACGCGGTCGTGAAGACGACTGCCGGGGGCGAATCGAGCGCGGCGAGCAGGTCGAAGCCGCTGCCGCCCGGCATCTGGACATCGAGGAAAATCAGATCCGGCTGCAGTTGCGCAATCGCAGCCAGGCCGTCGGGCATATTGCCCGCCTCGCCGATGACGACCACCGCGGGGTGCGCCTGCAACAGCCGGCGCAGCTCGTAGCGCGCGAGCCGCTCGTCGTCGATGATGAGCGCTTTCATGTCTTTTCCATCGGCAAAATGATGCGGGCGGTGACCCAGCCGTCGTCGGCAACAAGGGTGCAACTGGCGCGCGGGCCGAACAGCAGCGCGAGGCGCTTCGCGGTATTGACCAGGCCCAGACGGGTCGACGCGCTCGCGTCGGCCAGCGTGCCCTGGTTGGCAACGCTGATCTCGGCCATGTCGCCCAGCCGGCGCGCGGCGATGCGCAGCTCGCACACACCCATGCTGTGTTCGACGCCATGCTTGATGGCGTTCTCGACCAGCGTCTGCAGGGCCATCGGCGGCATTGCCACGTCGTGGAATTCGGGCCCGACATCGATGGTCAGTTGCAAGCGCTCGTCGAAGCGCAGCTTTTCCATGCCAAGGTAGGCGTCGAGGGCCGTCATTTCCTCGGCCAGCCGCACCGTCGCGTACTGGCCCGCGTGCAGGCTGTGGCGCATCATGCCGGCCAGTTGGCCCACGGCGCGGGCGGCCGCGTCGGTATCCTGGTAAATCAGCGCGCGTATGCTGTTCAAACTATTGAAAAAGAAATGGGGATTGACCTGTGCTTGCAGCGCGCGCAATTCGGCATCCTTGACGCTCACTTCCAGTTCGAGCTTTTCAAGCTCGAAGCGGACCGCGCGCCGGCGCGACAGGGCGACCGCATAGCACAAGGTCCAGACCAGGAACACGCCAAACCACAGGAAAAAGACGCCGACCACGAGCGTCGGCACATCGTCCGGCTCGTCGGTTAACAGCCGTCCGTTGCGAAACACCTGGTCGGTAAAAATCAGCACCGCTGACTGCACAATGCTCAAGGCGATGAGCCAGGCGACGACACGTTTGATGGGGAAGGCGCCATTCCCGTGAAGCCAGCCGCGCTCGCGCAGGTGCAAACGCCAGCGGTGCGACAAGGCAAAACCGCAAATCATGCAAACGATCTTGGCTGCGGCGAAGCGCAGCACGTAATCCCAACTGCCCGAAGTTGACGACAACACATTAATGACAGTCAGCGTGCCCCAGCCGCCAAGCTGGCTTAGCCAATAGGCGCGCTCATGGGTGCCGGCAGTTGCGCTGGGAACGGCGCCGCCCCCATTGTTCTTGCTCAGTTCGACTGCTTGCATGCAAATCACTTTTTCTTGACGGGGCGAGCAGGATGCCGGACGGCTTCACTGCCGAGTAAAAGCGCAAGATATCACTTTCTGGGCGAAAATGAAAAGGATGGCCGTTGCACAGGGCGGGAATGGCAGGGCCTTGCAGTCGGCGCGCCAGAGCACGACGAAACTGTGGGCCATACCTGGCGGGGCTTGCGCGGCCTCGTACAAAAGGCCGGGTCGTGCGGCGCGCAACAACGGCCTTGGCGCTTGCACACTTCGCGTTTTTGGCCAGCAAGGCCAGCATGCGGATGACGATGGCCAGTTCCACCAGCAGCTTGAGCGCAATAGGCTTGTCCTGATCCGAGAGCCTGACAGCGGCGGAGAAAGCCCACAGCTGTACCTTCGAACCGTGATCGGCTGCCATGGCAATGGTGTTTGGCAGAGCTGTGGAAGAAGTGTTCATGGCGTTTCAAGACTTAAATGGGTTGACGTATCGTTCGTAGTATTAGACCTCAGCAGGGCAATATTCACTGTCAGCAACGCTCTTCGTCGCTCGTAGGACGAGGCCTTGCTACTACGTCATCAAATTTCCATCGGTCTACTTTTCCTTGCAGCCGCCGAGCTGTACCATAGGCGAGAGCTTCCTCCAACCCACACCAAGGCGAACAAGAATGCAGCTATTACTCGACGACGGCGCGATTGCGTATGACTACACAAGGACTTCCCACGCGGCGCCGCCGGTGCTGTTCCTGCATGGCGCGCTTGGCGTGCGCGGTCAGTTCGAAGGTCTGCGCAAGCGATTCCCCGAACGCTCGCACCTGGCCGTCGATTTCCCCGCGCACGGCGGGAGCCGCGTAACGGGAGGCCCGATGAACGCCGAACGCCTGGCGCGCGACGTACTGGCGCTGCTGGACGCACTGGCGCTTGAAAAGGTCGATATTATCGGGCACAGCATGGGCGGCTACGTTGGCCTTGTCATGGCGCACCTGGCTCCTGCCAGAGTCAACACGGTGGTGACCTACGGAACCAAGTTCTACTGGGACGAAGCCACCATCACCAAGACCGCGGGCGAACTCGATCCGGCCTTGCTGCGCACCAAATCAGCACGCTATTACGACGCCCTTGCAGCTGCCCATACGGCCGGGGGTGCAGACCAGGCGCTGGCCTTTACGCAAGCATTGATCGGGGATTTTGCCCGTTGGCGCTTGAATGAAGAGATGGTCCGCGCGGCAAATGTAGCGCTGCTGGTCAGCGCCGGTGACCGCGATGCCATGGTGCCGGCGGCCGAAGTAATGCAGCTTTACGGCGCCCTGGATCCAAAATTGAATGCGGCGGCAATCGTGCCAGGCGCGCCCCATCCGCTGCAGCAATTACCGCTGGAATGCTTCGAGCACATCGTTCGGCGCTTCTGGTCACTGCCCGAGGGTCGGTAACTCAGTCATCAACACCGCCGCCGCTGCTGTGGCGGTATTTCACAGGCACGTCAATATCGCCGTCCTTGAGCAGCTTTTCGGCCAGCTTCACGGCGATCGCCCCGGCCTTGTCGAGGTAGCTGGAATAGGACTTCAGGCGTAGGAATCAGGTCGGACCTGAATCAACACAATAAGGTCGGACCTGAATCAGCACAATCAGGTCGGACCTGAATCAGCACAATCAGGTCGGACCTGAACACAATCAGGTCGGACCTGAATTAACACAATCAGGTCGGACCTGAATCAGCACAATAGGTCGGACCTGGAATCGGACGTTGTAGGGAACTGCATCGAGGCGGGACTGGCGCCGCTTTGGTCCGCTGCCTATGCCGCAGGTCGTGAAGGCGTGCCGGGCACGGCGAAATGCTGCCATGCCCGGCGCAGCTGGGTGTCCGAACTGAAGCCAGCCGCCTCGGCCGCTTCAGTCACGCTGTCACCCGACGCCAGCGCCGTCTGGGCAACGGCCAGCCGGATACGGCGCAGGTACTGCAGCGGCGCGATCTGCGCGTATTCGAGGAACAAGCGCGTCAAATGGCGTGGCGACGTGTGGGCCACCGCCGCCATGCCGGGCACCGACCAATCCGAGCGGGGCGACTGGCTCACGGCGTCCTGCACCCGGTGAAGCGCCGGATGCACATGGTTGCGATACGCGAGAAAGGGCGACAGCTCGGGGTCGTGCGGGCCGCGCCGCAGTGCGACCACCATGATCTGCGCCACTTGCGCCGCCAGGGCGGGACCGCAGATGGCGTCGATGCGGTGCAGGATCAGGTCGATGCCGGTGGTGACGCCGGCGCTGCTGTAGACCGGGCTATCTTCCACGAACACGCGATTGCGCACCACGTCACATGCCGGCGCCACGCTTTGCAATTCATCGAGGTGGTGGTGATGGGTGGTTGCGCGCAACCCCTTCAGCAGGCCGGCATGGGCGGCCAGGACGGCACCGGCGCAAATGGTCACCAGTTCAAGCCGGTCCGGGGCCAGCTGCAGGGGACGCAGCCAGTCCAGCAAGGCGCGGGTATCGGGTGCGTCCACACCGATGCGCGTACCGGTCTGTCCCACCAGCACCACCCAGCTGTGGGCCGCAAGCGCAGCGGGCAGCGCTTCGAGACCGGCCAACTGCACGCCGACCGAGGTGGTCGACTGCGGACGCGGCGCGCAAAAGCGCAGCGCGAACGGTTCCGCCCTGCCCTGTTCCCGCATCAGCGCGTTGGCGATCCGCAGGGCCTCGGCCGGGCCTGCCCAATCGAGGATCAGGCTGCCCGGCAGCAGCAGGAACAGCACCTCGATCATGCGGCCCGCGCCAACGCTTGTTCCACCGTGCACAGGGTGGCAAAACGCCCGCTGAGGACCGTGGCGGTGCGCGCTTTGATATCGGCCACGCTCAGGGGGCTGCCGTCCGGCTGCACCATGTCGTAGGTGTGGGTGGCGTCGGTGACGTAGTCGACGCTCCAGCCCAGGTCGGACGCGTGGCGGGTGGTCGTTTCGCAGCACTGCTCGGTGCGGATGCCGCTGATGATGAGGCGGCCGATCCCCTGTTCGGTGAGCCAGACGTCAAGCCCGGTACCGACCAGCGCGCTGTGGCGGCGTTTGAGAAAGCTGGCAGCCGGTGTGAAGTCGCGCAGGCCGCGCATCGGCACCACGTGCCCGGACTCGAGGGAAAACGGGTTATCCGCTTGCGCCGGGCCGTCCGTGTGCAGGATACGGACAATGGGGATGCCGCGTTCCTCGGCGCCAGCGATCAGGGCATTCTGAACTTGCAGGTAGGCCGCGGTACCGGTTTCGGTGGAATAAGGGCGGTGGCGGAACGATTCCTGGACATCGATCACAATCAGACACGTTTTCATGGGAGGCTTCCTTTTCACTGTGGAGTATAAGCCTCTATTTTCATTGCAAGCCAATCTTTGCGCAGCTCGGCAAAGGACTAGTTTCGATCATATTCGGACATTGATGGCTCACACTGTCGCCCCCGACTAATTGCGCTTGCAAGGCCAGGCTAGGGTTCGGCCGACGGCAAGGCTTCGCGTGCAGCCTGGTCAGGAAAATTGACCGGCTTGTAGCGGGCCGGATAGCGCTCGGGTACCAGTTCGAAAGCACCCGTGGCCGCCTGCAAGTCGCTCCATGCGATCAGCTTGGGTAGCCCTTCGCAGCCATCATCAAGCCCCGCCGTCGAGACCAGCCCCACCAGGTCGGTTTCGGGCAGTAGCGTGTCGATATCTTCAGTCCACACGGTAAAACTCGCCTCGCGTCCGGTCTGATTGAACGACAAGACCTGGTAGCTGGCGACATACATATAAGTGCCGCTTTTTTCATGCAGCTTTTCCAGCATCTCTTTCTGGCCGGCGTAATCGTCGTTCAGCATGCTGCGCCGGAAATCGGCCAGGCGCGATGCAACTTCGGGATCGGCGGGCACGCATTCGACCGCACGCCCCTGTTCGTACCTGTACATCAGCGCCGACAACTGGCGCCCCTCCTCCTCGATAAACTGACGCGCCATGCGGATCATCACTAACTGGGCAGTCCGGTCGTTGGCCGACACCACCATCAAGCGGCCACGGGTGGGAATCATGACGAGCGGCTCACCGCCCACGCCGAGCTGGTAGACCACGTCCGGGAAAAGCAGGCGCGACGTGTCATAGGCATCATTCCACGTGCCGAGGAACAGCCCCGGCACCACCTGCTCGAAGCTGGCGATGGTCGCATCGCGCAAATTGTCGGTGGCGGCGGCCAGCGCCGTGGTGAAGCTGACGCCCCAGTCGTCAAGCGTGGCCCCGGAGACCGTCATCATCGAATGTTCGGAGTCGTAGGCCAGCATGAGCACGGCATCAGCGCTGAAGGGTTGGGAGGCAGGTAGATTCTTGATCTCGGGCTCGGCCAGTGTACCCAGGGTCAAATACTCGATCATTGACCGGCTGCGCAGGATCGGCACCAACCTGGATTTGGCCTCATCAAACGAGTCAGGAAATTCATTGCCAACCATGCTCTTCACATAGTTTTGCATGACATTCTTGCGCTCGGCCTTGCTCACCCGGCAGTAATCCTTGTAAAAATTATGCAGGTTGAATATGTGCTTGCCATCGTCGCCCAACAGCAGGCGAAAATCGGAATGATCGATCTTGATGGGGGCGCTATAGCCTTCCGCACGCAAGCCATTGGCGGCGAGGGTTGCGAACCGCTCCTGCGACGGCGTCGATTTGAAGAGATCAAAAAAACCCAAGACATTCCCCTTTTACAAAAAAACAATATATCAGAATGCAAGTGACGACTCACCTCTTCGCATAAGAACAATATTGACTTTAAATGTATAAGAAATGATATTCTTTGGCCATTGCGGCCCCAGCGTGGCCGATCGCCACCGACGGAGCAGTTAACATGGCCAATTCCCTTGCGCCCGACTTAAGCATGGCCAGCGTGGGACATTACCAGTTGCGCAAGTGTCTGGGCGAAGGAGGCTACGGCCAGGTGTATGAAGCCTGGGACCAGATGCTGTATCGGTCAGTCGCCCTGAAATGCCTGAATACGCCGTCCAGCGAGCCAGGCAGCGACAAGCTGATCGGCGAAGCGCGCCTTGCCGCGTCGTTGCAACACCTTGCGTTCGTGAAGATCTTCGGTTTCGAAGATGACGGCCGGTCCCAATACATCGTCATGGAACTGGTGCGCGGCAACACCTTGCGCTCCCACGTGGCCGACTGTCCATCCAATCCCGCGCACGCGCTCGACATCATTCACCAGGTCGCATCGGCCATGGCCGAAGCCCATGCATCGGGCCTGATTCACGGCGATTTAAAACCTGGCAACCTGATGCTTGAACCGGGCGGTGCGATCCGCATCCTCGACTTCGGCCTCGCGCGCCACATCGATCCGCTGGCCACCCAATCGTGCTCGCCCGAGGATCCGCTGGGCACGATCGCCTACATGGCGCCGGAGCGCCTGGCGGGCCGGCCTTCGAGCCCTGGCACCGACATCTATTCGCTGGGCGTGATCCTGTACCAGCTGGTCACTGGCGAGCGTCCATTCGCCACCCTGCAGGGACTGGCGCTGGCCAGCGCGCACATGCACACCGACTCGTCTCAATGGCAATTCCCGAGCGGCATCGCACCCGGGCTGCTGCAATTGATCCTTGCAATGACTGCGCGCAACACCGCGCAGCGCGTGCCGAGCATGCTCGCCATCTGCGAGCGGATCGACCAATTGCGCGGTACTACAACCATCCCTGCGCCGGTTGCCGCGCCGCGATGGCGCTGGCGCGCCCCGCGCATCCCCAAGCTCGCATGGCTGCTTGGCACGGCGATGCTGGCCGGCGCAGGAACGCTGGGCCTGGTCCAGCTGGCCCCGGGCTGGCTGGGCACGAGCGCGCCCGCGTATTCCGAGTCGGCCGCCATGCAAGCCGGCATGGACAACTTGCGCCATTACGACCGCGACGGCGCCATCGACCGCGCGCTGAAAAATTTTGCGACTGTGCTGGCGCACAAACCGGCGCATGCCGCCGCCGCCGCCGGCCAGTCGCTGGCGTACAGCATTCGCTACAACGGCGATGAGCGCGACGAAGTCTGGCTCACGCGCGCGGCGGCAGCTGCCACACTGGCCCTGCGTGACGATGACCAGCTGGCGCTGGCGCATGCGGCGCGGGCCTGGGTCGCGGCCCTGCAGGGCCACAACGAGGACGCCCTGGCCGCGGCCGATCGCGCGCTCGCGCTCGACCCGGCCGACATGTACGCGCTCAATGCAAAAATTGACGTGCTGCTGCGCATGCAACGCTTTGACGACGCGCGCGCGCTGATCGTTGCAGCCCAGGCGCGCATGCCGGCCGAACGTGCCTTCACCGATTTGGAAGGCACCATGCACTACCGGCGAAGCAACTACGCGGCCGCCGAAAAGGCATTCCGACGCAGCGTGACGCTCGATCCGGAAGGTGTGCAAAGTTACGCCAGCCTCAGCGCCGCCCTGTTGCACCTCGACCGTGGCGACGAGGCGCTGGCGGTCCTGCAGCAAGGCTTGCGCCTGCAAGGCAGCGGCGGCCTGTACGGCAACCTGGGCACGGTTCTGTTCAGCCGCGGCGATTTCGTCGGCGCCAGTACCGCCTTCAAGCACGCGGTGTCCGCAGCCAAAGGCGGCCCGAACGATTACCTGAAATGGGCCAACCTGGCCGACGCGCTGCGCTGGGTACCCGGGCGCGAGCAAGCCGCGCGCGACGCTTACCGCCGCGCCGGGCAGCTGCTGCGTCCACTGCTGGCGCGCGCGCCGAACGATCCCACTTTCCTCACGCGCATGGGACTGTACACCGCCCATCTGGGCGATGCCGCACAGGCGCTGAAGTGGACCGAGCGGGGCGCTGCGGCGGCGCCCGCCAACCCCAACGTGCGCTTTCGCGCAGCGCTCGCCAATGAGCTCAGCGGCCAGCGCAGCGCCGCCCTGGCCCACCTGGCGCGCGCCACTGCCTTGGGCTATCCGTTCACGCTGATCGAGTCCGAACCCGAGTTGGTCGCGTTACGACGCGACTCCCGTTATCAAACCCTTGCCATGGAACACACCCGATGAGCCACACAGAAATACTGAAGCCGCGACCACACGTCACACTGAAACTGTCCTTCGACGCCGATCAGAACGGCAGCGAACTGGTGCACTCCCTGGTCGCCGATAACCCCGGCACGCCGGATCCGAATCCGACCCACGGCCCGTATGCCGACAGCCTGTATTTCGCGCCCGGCGAACAGGTCAGCGTACAGATCACTTGCAGCGGCTCGCGCGCCAAACGCTTCGATTCGTTCCAGATCATCGACTGCGTGTTCATCACCCGTCCGCAGGTGGTCCAGCGCGGCCGCGACCTGCCAACCCGCTACGCGGCGCCTTCGCCGTTCCTGCAAGCGATCGGCGCCTGTTTCCCGATGGCGCTCGATTTCTATGCCGTGGCCGACAACAGCGGCAGCGGCATCGAACCGATCCATACCGATGAACGCATCGTGACCCAATACTGGAAACGCACGCTCGACATTGGCCTGACCCCGGGCCTGTGGAGCTTGTCGTTCGCGATGACGGTGCGCATTACGCGCGGGCTCGGCTCGGTCGATGAAATACGGGTATTTTCCTTCGATCCCGAAGCCGAAGTCGGCGGCGCCGGCACCGTCAAGCGCTAATTTAGCCGATCAGGCCGCAACTGCGCAGCTGACGGCGCAAGCCTTCGCTGGGTGTCCTGAGCACGGCGGCACAACGTGCGATGTCGCCCTGCTCGCTGGCCAGGGCCAGGCGCAGCTCGTCGAGTGGAATCGCATCGGCCGGCCGGATCAGCGGATGCGCGTCGAGCAGCTTGTACATCGAGGGGCGCGACACGCCAAGCGCCTCGGCTGCCGCGCGGATATGCCAGCCGTTGCGCTCCATTGCCGCGAGAACCGCGTCCTGGCCCACCCCGGACAGATCGGTACGGCGCATGGTCGGGCGCTGCACAAGCGGGGCGCCATTCGGCACCAGCGCTTCGAACGATGGCGCCTCGCCGGCCAGCACGGCGAGCAGCGCGCGCCGGACCACATTGCCGAGCTGACGCACATTGCCCGGCCAATCGTGGCCACACAGCGCCCTCACCAGCGGCACCGGCAGCGTCACACCGGCGCCGGTGTCGGCCTGCCATGCCCGCATTGCATGGACGATCAGCAGGCCGATATCTTCACGCCGTTCGCGCAGCGGCGGCAGGCGGATCACGAAACCTTCAAGGCGGCGCAGCAAGGGCTGGTTGAAGTCGCTCGTGGCCAGCGCCTGGTCGGTGGCGGCGATCAGACGCGCGCGCGACGTGGCGCTGTGCTGTGCGCCCAGCGGGCGGTACTCGCCGCCGTCTAGCACGCGCAGCAACATCGGCTGGACGGCCGCCGGCGCGTTGCCGATTTCATCGAGGAACAAGGTGCCGCCTGCCGCTTCGGCAAAGAAGCCGGCGCGCGCCTGGTCGGCGCCCGTATAAGCGCCCTTTGTCGCGCCGAACAGGTCGGCCGCGGCCAGGGTATCGCTCAGGGCGGCCATGTTGACTGCCACCAGCGGCCCGCCCGGATGGCTGCTGCCAGCGTGGATCGCGCGCGCTGCCAGTTCCTTGCCGGTACCGGTTTCGCCCAGCAGCAGCACCGGCAGATCGGTGGCGGCCACCTGGCGGATCAGGTCGCGCGCCTTGCGCATGGCACTGCTCACGCCCACCAGTTCGCCCGCTTGCTCGACCTTGGGCAAGCCATCGGTCCAGTGCACGCACAGCAGCACCGTGCCGCCCAGTTCCAGCACCGCGCCATTGCCCAGCTGCGCAATATGTACCAGCGCGCTCACAGCGACACCGTCCAACACCACCAGCATGCGGCTCGCTGGCGCGCGGACCGTCACGCCGCCGGTGCCATCGCTTTGCAGCAGGAGCGATTCACGGGCGATGCAGCGCTCGCCCAGCGGGCGCGCGGCTTCCGCGGGACGGCAGAAGGCAGGTGCAAAGCGGTTCACCGCCAGTTCGGCGCTGTCGGGACCGGCCACATATTGTTCGCCGACCCGGCTCAGGTCGGGATGCCAAAGGATGGTAAGCGCCAGCAACGGCGTGGCGCGCTGCGCGAGCGCCGATAGTCCGGAAGTGAGGGTCTGTTCGGTGTCGTGCGCCAGCATCGGCTGTTCCTTGTGATTGAAATATAGGCGGGCTCATGTGGCTCGGCCTGATTATCGTCTGCAAAGCGCCCGAGTTCAAGCTGCGTGTGTCAATGCCTGTGTCAACAGCGGCGCATGCGCGCCTGTTGACACAGTGGGGGGCTGCGCCAGCCCGTGACCATGCGTGCTGCGGCCCCGAAATGCGCTGGCATGGCTATTGCTGAATGGTCCTGGTGGCCACGTCAATTCAGCGTGGCCAGCCAGCCGCCCATCCACCGCAGAACAAGGAGATCACCATGACCACCATGCCAACCGTAGCCACCTCGCTCGTCCCGCCGTCAGGCCTCGTCGTACAAAATCCAGCAGGCGGCGCAGCGCCTACGCTGTTTTGCATGTTCAGCCAGGACTGGATCACGCTCCAGACCTTCATTGCCCAGGCGATGCAGCTGCCGATCAACCAGGGCGACTTCGGCTCCAAGTACGGCACCTTTGTCGATATGAAGGCGGTCGAGGATTGTGTGGCCGCCATGAAGAGCGTGCAGGACCTGAGCAAATCGTTCGGCGACCCCACCGCCCTGGTCAAGCAACTGGCCACCAACCCAGCCATCTTGCAAACCGACACGGCCCCGGACCAGCTGTACGTGCACATCGTCTGGTTTGCAACCAGGCTGTACCAGACGGCGACCACCTTTAATCAAACGCTGGGGCAATTGATGACGATCCTCAATGCGGTGCCGGCCAAGGACTTGCCGGCCACGCTGCAGAGCATATTGACTGGTCCAGGCGGCCTGCAGTCGTCGGCCGCGTCGATGGTTACGCTGGCCAATGACCTCATCGCCAAGCTGGCGCAGTTCAACGTGGCGCTCACGCCTGCCACCAATGTGATGGCCGACTACACGGGCAGGTCGTCGAAGTTTTACCAGGACGTGATTGCCGAAGTGGGGCAGGACGCAGCCGACGTTGAAACGTTCCAGCATGAGGCCGATGTTGCCTACAAGCTGTGGCGCGATCTGACCATCTCCGCCGTGACCACCTCGATCGGCGTCATGGTCCTGTCCGGCGGCCTGGCGTGGCCCGCATCGGCCGTACTTGCCGGCGTACTGGGCGACCAGGCCCAGAAGGCGCGCGACGCCTACGACAAAGCGTGCGGCGAACGCGACGACGCGGCAGCCGACAAGCAAAAGAAAATGGCGCTGCAAAACGATCTGGGCGCCTTCAACACCCAGATGACGCCCACCAACCAGGCGGCCGCAAATTTCCTCACAACCTTGCAAAAAGTGACCGGCGTGTGGACCAACATTGGCTCCGACCTCGACTACATCGCCAAGAACTTTACCCCGGATCAGTTTGCCGGTCTGCCCGCATGGAAGGACGCCATGATGCTCGACCGCGCTACCCAGGACTGGCAAGTCATTGCCGGCAAGGCCAGCGACTATACCGCCAACTCGCTGGTGACCTTCAACGTCGGCAAATTCGGCGACAAGGTAGCCCCTGCCGCTTGATTGAACAACCCCACTAACGCGCTTACTTTCAGGACGAGATCATGTTGAAATCATTGCAGGATGCCCCGCTGGACTGGGCCACGCTGACGCAGCAGGCAGCACCTTACACGGCCCTGGCCGCCACGACGGACCCGGTCAGCGGCCTGGTCGACGTCAGCTACTGCGGCTTGAAGACCACGCTGTCGGCGGTCATGCAGGGCCAGGCCGCCGGCGCGCATGGCGTTGCCATTTTTGCCGATACGCTGGTCATCGACATGCCCGCCCTGGCCACCGCCGGCTTGTTGCTGGTGGTGCGCGAGCTCGACGTGACCGCCCTGAACGGCGCGCCACTGATGCTCACGCCGCCGGCCAACGGCCAGGTGATGGCACAGGCGTTGGTGGGAACGGTGACCGGGGGCAGTTTCCGCCTGGGCGTGACCGGCCTCGCCGGCGAAATCCAGCCGCCGCTCAGCGGCGGCGGCCCGCCACAAGCGTCGACCTGGATCGCCGCCAAAAATGAGCCGCTCAGCCAGTTGCCGTCGACCAGCGGCGGCGGCCTGACGGCGTTGCTGGGCTATTCGTGGAGCATGAACAGCCTGTATGCCAGCTTTGCCGCCGGCTCCTGGCTGATGGAAGACCTGGCCAACGCCGGGTCGCAGTCGGTGGCCCAGGCGATGCTGGCGTGGGTGGTGAACTGCACGGCCGGTCTGACGGCCAACAATCAGTTGCCAAGCAATTGTTCCGAGCTGTACAACCAGGCCGCGGCGCTGCTGGTGACGCTGAACCTGGCGCCCGGCGCGACCTATGTGCCGGCGCTGTCGCCCATCTATTACAGCCAGCACATGGGCGATGTCCTGTCCGTGCTGCGCGACTACGAAGCGAAGATGAGCACGCTCGATACGCGCGGAGATATCGCCGCCGCCATCGCCACCGTCAGCGCATCGCTGCAGTCGGTGGCGGGCAGTGAAATCGTGCCGCTGCAGGTTCAGCTCGACAACATCAACCAAAATACGCAGTCGCTGTTTAACGACATTTCCGACCTGCGCGCGCAGTTCCAGCTGCAAAACCAGCGCGCCCACACGGCCTTCCTGGTGCTGGGCACCGAGATCACCGTCGACTCGATCAAGCAGCAGATCTCTGCCCTGTTCGATATGGCCATGAGCGGCATCAGCCTTGGCTTTGACGGCGTGAAGATGGCCGCCGGCGATCCCGACGGCCTGAAGAGCGCAATCGAAGACAGCGTCAACGGTATCAAGTCGATCATTGAAACCGTCGAAGCGGCCAAACAGGCGGGCATGGAAGACCTGACCAGCACGGGGACGACCTTGCTCAACGGTCAGATTGCGTTGATGAATACGGTGTTGAACGGCCGCCTGCTGTGGCAGCAGGCGCTCGATAATCAAAGCGGCGGCGTGCTGCCCACCTCGCTGGCGGCCATCACCGTCGATCCGGTGACCGACTGGGACAATTACATGATCTCCGCCGAAGCCGAGATCACCTCGCTCCAGCGCGACATCGGCGGTGACGCCCTGCCCGCTGCCGACAAGTATCTGGCCAGCCTGAAGATCCTGGCCGGTTACGGCAAGGCGATCGGCGCCAAGTTCGTCGCCTACGTGGGCCAATTGGTGCAGGCGACCGTGGTGCTGGCGCAGATCAAGGCGGCCAAGGACGCCCAGGCGCGCTGGCAGGCCACGCAGGCCAATGCCAGCAGCGTGGCCGAGCAGTTGGCTGCGCTCAGGGCAATGATCCAGAGCCGCTCGCAAGCCACCAAGCGCTCGCTGTACGTGGCGTGGACGTATTACGCCGCATCCTACTTCTATCTGAACTTCAACACGCCGCCGCGCACCGTGCACATGGACATGGATGCGGCGGCCTTGAATGCGGCCCTGGTGGGGGTGAGCGAATGGGTGGCGGCCGCAGTGGGCAACGCGCCTGATGGCCAGCGTATCCAGCTGCCCAGCCAGAACGCCACGATCACGCTCGATTACGCCATCCTGGCCAAGGACCAGGCGCCGGTCGGCGACGTCGCCCTGCTCGACGCGAGCGCCGATGGCGGCTGGTCGCTGACCTTCACGCTACCGATGGGCAGCGAGCAGCTCAATGGCGTGCTCCCCAACAATGGCCGCTGCGCGATCTGGATTTCGGACGCCCAGTTCTTCCTCGACGGTGTGACGGCCAACGGCAAAGGCAACGTCATCGCATCCGTGTCGACCTCGGGCGCCTACCAGAACGGTACCGACCCGGCCCAGTCGCACACCTTCGTGTCCAAGGGCATGATCGGGGACTATGCCTATCGCGTGGCCGACGGCAAGGTGTACAGCCCGTGGGCGATCAACACGGCGGTCTACATGACGCCGACGCCCTACACCCAGTGGAACCTGCGCATTGCAGCCGGCAACGGCGATCTGAGCACTGCCACACGGCTGCGGGTCAACCTGACCATTGCCTATTTGTCGTAAGCAGCAGCGCCGCCGGTGCGCCGGCGGTCCGTTTTTTGTCATCCTATGAAAGAACACACCATGTTCATGTCCTCCACCGCGGCGCTGCAACAGAGCTGCCAGTTCACCGTTTCCACCCGCCGCAAGCCGGCCGGCGCACCGCCCCACGGCTGCTGCAACGACGGCAGCGGCGCCCAAGCCAATGCGCTGGCCTCACTTGCCATATTGACTGCGAGCTGCAGCGCTGCGAATGTCGTCGTCGGCAACAATCCGCTGGGACGCTACGCCGACAACGGTACGTGCACCTATTCCTGCTGCAATGAGCAGTACTGGAACTGGTGGTGTGACTTCCGGAACACCAATGCCAATCTCGAAAAAACGGTCACCAACACCGACTTCACCGCGGCCTATGCGAACGCCTTCGTGCCGGCGCAGACCTGGGTCGGCAGTGCCCTTCCAGGTTTGTCGGGCACCCTGGCCGAAAACATTGGCACGATCATCCAGATCGATGCAGCCATTCGCGAAAGCGGGGGCGAGACGCCACAGCAAGCGGCGCAACTGAACACGGCGTTCCTCAGCCTGGCCAATGCGGTCCAAAACAACCAGGGCCAGATGAACGGCGCCACCCAAAATATTGCCTCGTTCTTGGCCTGGGAAGGGGGCCAAACGGGCGTTCTGGCAACGGCGGTGACCAACAGCAAAGCCTATATCACGACAACGGCGACGAACGTCGAGAACAACCTGATCGGCCAAATCTCTTGCGGTTCGGGCGACGTGCAAGAGTCGTTTCAAAACATGTTCAACGACATCGCCAACAAATTCGCGACCATGCAGACCGGTTTTTCCAGCGTCGCGGCCAATTGCCAGGCAGCGCTGACGGCCTGCCAGCAGGTAGGCGGCCAATTCCTGCCCTTGCTGGCCGACGGGGCCAACATCCAGGCAGAGGTCGCCAACGCATTGAGCTTGCCACCCGCCAGCATCATGCGGCTGCTGCATTTGAAGAATGCCCAAGGCGAATGGAATCAAATGGCCCAGAACGCCGGCATCCAGCTGCAGCCGGCGTAACGAAGCTGCCCTACTTTATTTAGCTGACCGCAAACAAGGATATATTGTATGAGCGAGCTTACCGGATCGACGACTTCCCATCATTCATTCACGCCCAAGCTGAGCCTGGGCATACCGCGGCAGATGTCCTTGCCCGGCGTTTGCCGCGGCGCGCTGGCGCACTGGCGCCAGCTGCACGCAGCCATGGAAGAACTGCGGCACGCCCCCGCTGACGTGCAGAACCTGCCGCCCGAATTCTTTTACCGCTGCCAGATTGGCGGTGCGGATGCATTGCGCGCCGCGCTCGCAATCGACCCTGGCTATTTGCAGCAGGCCACACCGCCCGCCGACCTCTACGCGCGTTTTACGGGGCTGGCGCTGCGCGTGTACCAAAGCGCCCGCGTGTTCAGCGCTACGCTCGACAACGTGCCGGACCTGGTCGCCAAGCTGGCCAGAGGCGACGCGGCCATGGGTGCCGATTTCGTCCAGCAAATGCTGATCGGGCCAACGGGGCTGAGCCGCCACGCGTGTTCGCTCAGTGACACGGCGGCAGCCTTCGCCACCGATTTGCACGCTATCGTCGCGTACTTCGGCTGCGACCTGGCTGGCGCGAAAGCGGCGCTGCAGGCATCGGTCAACTCGGCAGCGGCGGACGATGACAAGGCAGGAATCGAACACGCGATGGGTACCCACGCCCGCATGTGCAGCCACCCGGGTCAGCAAGCTGATGCAAACGCCAGGATCGCGGCGGCAAGAGTGACTGCGCTTGCCGTCATCAGCAACATGACGGCAGCGGTGGAAAGTCTGGCTGGCGCCTGGGACGCTACGGGTGCGCAAATCGACGCCGTTGCGGCTCTGCCAATGGCCCAGCTGGGTTCGCTGGAATTCCTGAACCACGAACTGCACCTGGCGGCGGCCAGCAAGGAGTGGGGCGATTTCGCAGGCGTCATCCGGCAATTCGTCCAGCCCGGATGCGGTTGAAAACGATGCTATCCAAACGCCAGGCGCTGCGGCGCTTCGTTTTCGGCCTGGGCGGCCTGGGCCTGGCCGCGCAGGGCAGCGCGGCCAGTCTTGCCGCCCTGCCCGACCCGTTGGCGGTGAGTTGGGTTCACGGCCACGGCACCGATATCGGCTTTCCGGACTTGATCGAATCGGCGACGTCGAGTGGCGGATCGAAAGTACTGCGCGGTCGCTCGTTCAGCGACAACCGCTTGCATTTCGCACTGAACGTACCGCCCGGAAAAGCACGCGTGCAGGCGATCCTGCTGCGCTTTCGCACGCTGCCCGGCGCGGAGCTGCGTTTCCTGCGCGTGTACGACAGCGAACGGGAAGTGGCAGTTCTCGCCGATCTGCACTTGCAGCAAGGCGACTGGGGCGAGCAGCGGATCGCGTTGCCGGAGCTGCCAAGGATCACACGCGGATTGGGCGTGACCCTGGGGATCGGCTTCGGTGGCGTGGACCGGGAATTTGCAATCAGCGCACTCGGCGCCGAATTCATCGCCTAAAAGGGAGAAACGACATGGCCGATTTTCAGAAGTTTTTCCCTACGCTGCTGCGATTCGAAGGCGGCTACAGCGACGACCGCTTCGATCCCGGCGGCGCTACCAATATGGGCATCACCTTCCCCGTTTTCAGGAAATATGCGCCCACGCTGCTGGAAACCCGCCCGACGCTGGAAGGCTTGCGCGATTTGAGCAAGGCACAGGCGGCGAAAATCTACAAGATCGAATATTGGGATGCCACATTCGGTGACGACATTGCGTTCCAGCCGCTGGCCGATATCCTGTTCGATTTTTATGTCAACGCCGGCCACCATGCCATCGTGCTGCTGTTCCAGGTGCTCAATTCCAGGGGCGGGCATTTTGACGTCCGCACCACCTTGCATGCGGCGGTGATCGACTCGCTGCAGCATCACGATATTCTGCAGATTTACGCCGAATACAGGGAAGGCCGCAAGGGCTACTACCGGACCTTGGTTCATCAGCATCCGGTATTGCGGCGCTACTTGAAAGGCTGGTTGCGGCGGGTTGACAGCTTTCCTGACTTTGAAGGCAAGGCCAAGGATTGCGATGCGTGAGCGAGGACGCGGCGCCCAGATACGACAAACCCGCCGAAGCGGGTTTTGAACGACAGCCAGCGAAGCAATTACTGTTTGCGGCGGCGGGTAGCTGCCAGGCCCAGCAGGCCAAGGCCCAGCAAGGCCAGCGAAGCCGGCTCAGGCACGTCGCGCACATCGCCATTGAGAACAACATTGCTCAAGCCCCAGCCTTCATCGCCCAGGCCCTGCATGCTGCCATAGTCGAAGGAATACGAATTCATCCCGGCCAACAGGGCGTGGTTGACGCTAAATTGCGTCATGCCGCCCGCGCCGAAACCAAACGACTGGGTCGACACGATCGTGACCGACGGGTCGATGAAATTGATGAAGTTGGTGCCGCCGCCGCCCATGTCGAAGCCGCCGGAAAACAGCGTCGTGCCGTTGATGGCGAAGGTGAAGGTGTCGGTGCAGCAGTTGGCGCCGTCCACGGTCGCGTAGCCGAGCAGATTGAAGGTGATGGTGCCGCTGCCTGCGCCTGGCAACACCGTGGTGCTGGTCACGTTGCCGCCGTCGAGCGGACCGAGGGTGTCGGCAAAGACGACATTCACAGGTACGGCTTGTGCAGCAAAAGCGGCCACTGCCAGCAGCGCGCCCAGGAAGGCTTGAATCAATTTGTTCGAGGTCATATTGTTGTTCTCTTGTTGGATGAATGGTAAGCGATGATTTCCCATAGGAAGCAAAAAACGTACCACTCATCCGACTTTGTTTAAAATCAACAACTTATATTCTTAGGCAGCCTGCACTGTAAATATTCCCGACACTGCCAATCATGTTATGGTTTTCAATTGCTACTCCTCCTGAATGGAAAATTCTTCGCTAGCGGGTCGATCTTGTGTACCGTCACACGTCGTAGGGATAAAGGACCAATTGCCCATTCCACCGTAACCAAGGAAACGCCATGAACAAACAGATCGACAAGCCCCTCGCGAATGCAAAGGAAGCCAACGAAGTCGTCATATGCCTGAGTTGCGAAAGCCGGGAAGAGGTGGACGGCCTGATCGCCAAAGTCGTTGCTGCTGGCGGCCGCACACCGCACCCGCCGGAGGACCATGGCTTTATGTATGACCAGGGCTTCGAGGATATTGATGGCCACCTGTGGAATCTGGTCTGGACGGCGCCAGAAGCCTGACGATCGATTCGACTTCTGCTAAAGCCGGGGGCCGGCGGTCGGTTTCTCGGCGAGATACACAGCTTCTTGCCTATAGTAATTCCTTGATCTCTTCGAGCTGATCTATCCGCACTGCCACGCACGGCCCGCTGAACCACATCTCGCGCTGCCTGTCCTGAATAGTCGCCAGTGTCGCAGGCGACACGATCTGGAGTCGCAAGTTTGAAGCGCCGTACGTTTCATGTAGCACACCATCCACATCGACCCCGGCCGGGAACATAGCATCAATCTCCCCGCCCGTTCCGCGCAAGCGATGAATGTCTGCCCGGAAGGCAGCATAGCTTTCATCGCGTAGCCCAAGACTTTTGAAAAGCTGATTCCATTCCATGATGGACAGCGCCATACGCTGGCGGAACTGTCCCATTGGCATACGGGTTTCAAGAAAATCATGGCCGTACGCAACCCCGATTTGGACGCTATCGAACGGGAAAATGGCATAGGCGGCGCCATAGTCGCCAGCATACTGAAGGTTCAACCAATTTCCGCAGATGATGGACGCGCGCCGCTTGGGATAGCCCTCATGCGGCAAGAACTCGTCCATGACGATGGCGTCATAGTACTCGTTGCTCCTGGATTGCCGCTCGCCCTGGGAGCCTTCCAGGCGGTATAAGGGGACGTCACCGCTGAATCCGCGAACGATGGGGATGTCTATATGTCGACACGCGTCACGACACGCCGAGCGCAATAGAGCTATTGCCTGCGCGCGGTCGATGGGTTGACGATGTAGTGGAAGCATCTCGACAGTTTATCAATTTAAGCGATGTCGGGAGGTACGGATGGACGTAGCGGGCTTCCTGGCGGTTCGCATCGTCGAATCAGGTTTCAGCAGCTGTGTGGGGAGCGCGGCGCGCCTGTCCGATCAATTCAATGTTGCCCATCGCAATCAAAATCAGGAACAGGCACCACATCCAAGCGGAATCCCACTCGTAGACCGGGTCCATCACCGCAAAGGAAGGCTCGTTCCGGTCGTACCACACTGCGATCTGGCTGCCGGGGCGATAACGCTCCAGCCTGGCCCTGCTCGGTCCCAGGCAAGGGTGCGAACTCCGGTACCTTTCGCCCATAAAGCTGGCGCCGTCGACGACGTAGCTGTAATCCACGACCAGGCAGATGCCGCCGGTTGGCGCGGGGCTGCTCTCCTCGCGTGTCCCGACGACAACGCCGCTGGCCTTCTGCCAGTTGTGGGGCAAGATATGGTCGCGCAGGGTCCACAACAGGCAGGCGCCGGCCAGGTCAAGGACGAGAATACCTGCCAGTAGATGTTTGCGCGATGCCCCGGACCGTGTACTCATGGCTGCCCCTTCAAATGGCGCAGCTCTCAACGCGAACGCGTGTCATCGTTTGCCTTCGCTTTGAAGATGGACTTTCATTTGACCGCGAAAAAATTTCATATCTGTCCTAGCACTGGTGTCAGTCGATTTTACTTGAAGATCATATGGCGAAAGAGCTGGCATGCATATCGAAAACAATTTTGCGTCATGCGCGCCTGCCGTATGATGCAGCATCATCCAACGTTAAAGGGACTGCCTCATGCTGCGTAAAACCTGTATCGCCTTGTGCTTGCTACTGAGCGCGCCTGCATGGGCACAAACGGAAGCCGCGCCGGCCGCAGCGGACAATCCCGACACGGTGCTCGTGGTTGGACAGCGCCCCGGTCCCGGCATGTGGAAAATTTCAAAAGGCGACAATGTGCTGTGGGTGTTCGCCACCTATTCGCCCTTGCCGGTCAAGATGCAATGGCGTTCGCAGCAGGTCGAGGCCATCATTGCGAAATCGGAGCTCTATCTGGCGCCGCCAACGCTTAGCGCAAGCGTGGGCGTGTGGGGCGGCTTGAAAATGCTGCCGCATGTGGTCGGCATGCGAAAGAACCCCGGCGGCGCGAAGCTGCGCGATGTGGTGCAGCCAGAGGTCTATGCGCGTTGGCGCGTGCTCAAGGCGAAGTACGGCGTTGGCGATGATGCGGAAAGCGAACGTCCGGTATTCGCCGCCGAGACGCTTTATCGGGCCGGCTTGCAGCGTGCCGGCCTGGCAACCAGCGACGAGGTATCGAAGACGATCCTGGCGCTGGTAGCCAAGAACAATATCAAGGTCATCAATTCGCACGTTCAGCTCGATGTTCCCAACCCCGGCAAAACGCTCAAGGAATTCAAGCAGGGATCGATGGATGACTCGGCCTGTTTCAAGGCCACCATAGAGCGCCTTGAAACCGACATCGAGGTCATGCGTGCGCGCGCCAATGCCTGGTCCAAGGGCGACCTGGGCGAGATCCGGAAACTGAGCTTTAATGACCGCGAAGCGGCCTGCCAGAGCGCGCTGGCAAGCAGCCCGGCGTTGCGGGATGGACTGGAACTGGAGGGGGCGGAAAAGCGTGTACGCAAGTTGTGGCTGGAAGCGGCCGAGCACGCGCTGAAAAACTACACGACCAGTTTCGCCATGCTCAAGCTGACCAATGTCCTTAACCGCAATTACGTGATGACGGACTTGCAGGCCAGAGGCTATACGGTGCAGGCGCCGGATTGATTGCCCGACCGGAGTCCTGAACAAAGGAACCGTGTCAATCACAAGGCGGACACCTGTGCAATACCGTCCTCAATCGGTGCTGCCTCCCGGAGTGGTCGACAACGCGATGGTTGGAAAGAATCAATGCGCCGATGCAGGCACCGCGCGCAATGCCGCAACCTGATTCGACATGATACCTATCGCCGGAATCACATAAGTGCACTGCGTGGCGGTGAAAGTGAAGCGCTGGTAGGCTGCGCCGGACAAGGCGCGCCGCAACGCCTTAAGAAAGCTACTGCACCGTAATCGCGCCCTTGATTGCTTTGCGATCTATCGTTTTGTTTACCTGGCCTTCGCTATCGTAGGCCACCAGCTCGGCACCGGACTTTGGATCAATGCGCCAGACCTTCAAACTGAAGCTTGCGCCGCCCTCCCCCTGCCCGTTACCCGCTCTGGCCCCCATGTTGAATTGATAGTGGCCCAAGCCGTTGATCGTACCGGTACCGGAAAATTGCCCTTGCAACCCCGTGGCCCGCAGATCCTTGCTGCGGAAGTTGAGCGAGCCGACATGAAAGGCCAACTGCCCGGTCGCGGTCCCAGTTTTCCCTGTCGCGACTGGCGCAACAAAGCTGAACGTAGCCAGGCCTGCCTGGAACAGCGCCATTTTATTCGGCACGTGCGGCGACACGAACGACCCGGTACCGCCGGCAAAGCCGCGCGACTGTTCGTAAGCGATGATCTTGCGGCTCACCACAACGCTCTTGCCGGAAAGGTCGGTCACGGTGGCCGACACGGAATACAAGCCCGGCGACATAAACGAATGGCTGCCCGTTGCGCTGCCGCTGCCATTGCTCGCAATGGTGTTGGCGGCGCGCTCGCCACTACCGTCACCCCACGACCAGATCACGTTGTGCCTGGCAGACCGGTCCTCGCTCGCAAAGCTGACCGAGGCATCGAACGGCGTGCCAACTTTAACCAACTCGGCGGCGGCGATCGGGCCGACCGTGTGCTGGCATCCGCAGGTACGATACGGCACCAGCAACACCAGTCCGACGTTCGCTTGCACGAGGATCGCGCCTGTATCGGAGACAGCCCGGGCCGAATACAAGGTCAGCCCGGCGGGCGCATGCCGCAGCCGCGTGCTCAAATCGACCACGCCTTCTTTCGCAGTCCAGACGAAAGCGCGCCAATCATCGCTTGCAGTGGCCGCGCCGCCGACTACCTGACCCTTGTTGTTGGCGCCAACCGCGTTCGAAGTAGCTCCCCCCAGGGTACCGAGCAGGACAACGCCACTATCGCGCGTCCAGGTCATGGCGCGCTGAGACACGGTTGGGTAAGTGATTACGCCTGTCATGCGCCCGCTGGCCGTCATGCCCACGATCCATGCTCCTTCGCCCCCGGCTGTGCCAATGTCGCGCATGCCGCTGCGGGGCGTCCAGATGAAGCCCCTCGTATTGCCACCATTGACGAAAAAATTACCGCCAACTTGGCCGTAGGCGCCAACCCCAACGGCATCGGAATAGCGGTTACCGAGCGTATCGATATCAACCATGCCGGCGGCGCGGGTCCAGGCGAAGGCGTGATAGTCGTCAGCCGGCGTCAAGGAATTGCCGGCGATTTGTCCGCTGTCATTGATCGCCCTGCCGTAGGAAATGGCGTCAGCCCCGGTTGCCAGGCCGCCCAGGCTTTCCATGCCGGCCGACAGGGTCCAGCGGAACGCGAGCGGATACGGGGTCGGTTCACCATTGGCATAGCCGGTAATTTCGCCTCGATTGTTGATCGTTGGCTCCCACGATGACGTGGCGCCAGGCAGCGCGCCGATGTCGATCATGCCGCGCCGCTTGCTCCACACAAATGATCGTACGACACCCGGCGTAGCCCAGGAAACGCCGGTGACCTGGCCATAGTCGTTCAAGCCTGTGACGCGGGCGAAATCGGCGCCGAGGTTGCCAATGTCCTGGACGGTTCTACCGTCATAAAAGAAGGAGCGTACCGGGGCATTGAAGTCGCCGTTGACCAGGGAAAATGCGACCTGCCCGCTGGCGTTGAAGTTCGTCGAAGCGACATAGTCCCCGCTGCCAAGATTGATGACGCGATAGGTCGCGCGGGTCGGCGCGGTGGAGATGCTGGCGGCGTTGCCTTCGCGCGCCATAGCTTGCCGGGCAGGTGCTGGACCTGCCATCGTTAATCCGGCTAGCAGGCAGGGAAGCCATATGGCAACGGCCTGCCTTTTGGACGGCATGATTCCAATTGCGTTTAGCATTTTTTGCTCCAGTGAAGGATGGGAGAACGGTACGCCGCTTGTCAAGCGCGGCGCAGAACACCATCATTGCGTGCGGAGCTGAAGCGGAGCATGGGCGCGATCATGTCCTGTCGCTATTACCATCAAGGCGCACATGCATGGATTCCTGCCACCGCCGAATTTACTGGGGGTCAATGTTGCGTTGCCGCCGCAGGACGACATGCGTGGCTTTCTCCGACGCTACGAATTCCACACATCCGTACATCTCCTTTCCGCCGGCGGCCTCGCGCGCACGGTCGAGCGCCTGGCGGGTGCCACCTGTGATAAAGTGAAACGTCATGCCGCCGTCTACCTCGATCGGGGGGGGCCGGGCGTAGTGGGTCAGGATGAAGACTGGTGCTCTATTTAGTTGAAAAAAGCTATTCGGCTGCTTTCCTGCGCGCCAGATGACTCTTTCCTTTTTCCGCATACCAGCTGGCTGCTTCCTTGGACCGATCTGTCATCCAACCCTTTTTTATAAACTCAGCAAAGTCATCGACGCCGTATTTCAGGCCCTGCTCATCTTCGATAAGATCGATGGATTTCGCATACCACTTCCGCGCCGTGTCGTATTCGCCATTTAGCAAGAACGTGTGGCCGAGATTGAGATGCTCCGATCTCCCCGTTGAGTTCAAGGACAATGCCTTCTCGCACGCAGGACGTGCAGCGAGTGGTCGATTGGCCAGGATATTGCCCCAACACAAGGATCCCCAAGTATCATTGTTGCCTGGTTCCAGATGGACCGCGCGTTGATAGTCGCTAATAGCCCGGCCATGATCTTCCATTGCGCTGTACACCCAACCCCGTCCTGTCAAAGCTGAAACAGAATCCGGAGTTTCTATCAATATTTCGTTCCACAGCTCGATGGCAGCCGGCCACTTTTTCTCGTTAAACGCGGTCCACGCCGTTTTGTCACTTGCCGGTGCAAGTGACTTGTTCAACCACGAGCGGGACGATGGCGCCACACTCAGTGCGGTTGGCGGAGGGGGCAAGCCCATTGCCTTCTCCGGTTCGCCTATATTTTTGTCGAGGAATTTCAACAGCTTCTCGTAATACAGATTCTGATTGCTCAGGTGCCTGATACTGTGTCCTTCGCCCTCCAATTCCAACCACTCATGCGGTTTATTGAGCTTACGGAGTGCGTCACGCATTTTCTTGCTGTGCTCAATCGGCACCCGTTGATCTTCCGTGCCGTGCACAAGCAGGACAGGCGCACTGATGCGCTCGACCTGCTTGAGCGGCGAGACTAGATCGAACTGCTGCTTGTTCAAGCTCAAGTCACCGATACGCGAACGCATCAACTCTCGGGCAGCTTTATTGCGTGTCGCTTCGGAAGAACTTTTCAGCAGGGTTTCAATGTCGACGACCCCGGCCACGCTGACGCCGCAGCGAAACAAGTCGGGCGTCTTGACCAGTCCCCACAAAGCGGCGTAGCCACCATAACTGGCGCCGACGATACAAATGCGTTTCGGGTCGGCGATACCTTGATCGATCAGGTACTGAACGCCGGCCGCAACGTCATCTTGCATGGCCAGGCCCCACTGGCCATATCCCGCTTGTTCAAACTTGCGGCCAAAGCCACTGGAGCCGCGAAATTGTGGTTGCAGAACGGCGTACCCTTGCGCGGCGAGCAATTGCACATCAGGTGACCAGCCCCACTGATCACGCGAGACTGGACCGCCATGAATCAGGACTACGGCGGGACCCGGCACTTTGCGCCCTTTTGGCTCGGTCAAATAGGCCGGCACTTTCATCCCATCGCGCGCCTGATAAGTTACCGTTTGCATCGGCCGCATTGCTTCAGGATCAATCCAGGCATTCTGCGCCAGAATCTCGCGCATTTGCAGGGTCGCGGTGTCAAGCAAGTACCAGCGCCCCGGATCCCTGTCGCTATACGAAAAAACGAGAACAAGTTTGTTCTCGTTACCTGAAAGAATATTGATGGCGCTTGGAATGGCCATGTCGACGGAGGCCTGTAACTTGGCCCACTTGCTCTCAAACCAGAAGCGTTTGGGAATCATCCCGCCCGTCCAGACACTTTTGAGATCGAGCTGGTCGAGGTCGCTTGCGGCGACGATGTCATCGCTAGGATGTGCGGCCACCACGTCGCCAAGCTCGCGCTTTTGCAAATCGTAGCGATACACTCCCATCCTGTCGTGGCCATGATGTGCAAACACGATCAAGTTGTCTTCATCCTTGCCTGGAACGCGTGTTACACGGGCCGGTCGCCAATATTCGTCCGTAATTTTGAAGACGGCCAATTTTTTCCATTCGTGGGTATCGCCTGTTAAATACCAGTTCTCCAGAGTAGTAGCGTCCTTCCAAAATGCAGAATTCATCATGGTGACCGCACGCAGTTCACCTTTCTGGTCGAAGGCCCAATGCACGGGCTTGCCATCCATGGGAAGCCGAAATTTCGTCATGGCGCCAGTGCGCCCGTTGACGAGCGCAAAGTTCCGGTCTTCAGTGATTGTGAAAACAAGCACCATTTCCGATTCCGGAAAATTTCGCTCGGCTTTGCCAATGACCGTTTGGCCAATTGCAGCAACCGTCTTCCCGTTCAAATCCAGCGTTTCGGCCTGCAGCCCGAAATCCACCGCCATCAAGTGATTTGTCACCCAGCGTACTGCGAGTGGATCCTTGTTGTAGCTCATCAATCGTAGTTCCGTGGGTTGTCCCACGCGGATCACCCTGAACTTGAGACTGGCGGTATCAAATATCATTAATGCGGTCGCATATCCCGACGAACCAATTACCGCAATGTGTTCGCCGTCTGGAGACAAAGTTGCGCTAATAAAACTCGACGGTTTTACATACGGTAAGAGGTAGTCATACTTGGCGGCGTTGGCTGATACGCATACGTTCAAGAAGAGCGCGAAAAGTACGGCAACGCGGCTTAGGGCTTTTTGCATGAATAATCTGTAGTCGACGGTGGGTGTGGCGATGCTGGGCTTAATCGTTGCGCAAGTCTACCCGACATCTACGCGCCGTGGAGAGGCTTCGGCGCCTCAGCCCGCCGGCCGCGAGGGCATGCAATTCATCGAGGTGGTGGTCGGTGGTGGCGCTGCGGCCCGCCAGCAAACCAGCATGCGCGACTAGGACGGCGCCGGCACAAATGGGGCGATCATGCGGCCGCGCCAAGGCTTGTTCCACCGTGCACTGGGTGGCGAAAAGCCCGCTCAGGACCGTGGCGGTGCGCAACTTGTGGCCGGCGGAAACCCTGTGGGAACCAATCAATGATGCCTGACCAAGTGTTTGTGGGAAGTTCAATAGTAGCGCGCGGCTGCGTCGGCATGCCTCCATCGTCCGCCATCCCCCGCTGATTTCAGTCGCCCCTTCGAAGTCCGCTATAATTCGGGAGCCCTATTTCCCAGGAAACAAGGCACAAGCCCGCGTATCGGCGTCCGCACCCCGATTTCTGCCTCCATCCCCCTTCTGACTATATGCGCCATGACGCGCGACCTTCCACGTACAAATTTCCATAGTTCCCAACTGATCCGCTGCCTTGCTGAACTCGACCTGCTGGAAGGCGCCGAGCCGGCAAGTGACTTTGCGGACAAGCTGGGACAATGGATGCACTTCACCGACGCGATCGCCTTATCGTCCGTGCTCGACAGCGGCATGGCCAAGGTCCCGGCGCACAGCCCGGTGCTGCGCGAAGCAACCAGCGTGCGCCTGACGGCTGAATTCGAGCGAATCCGCGCATTCATGATCAACTCGATCACGAAAAGCTGCGCGCTCACCGGCGGCAATACGCATATCAGGCTACCGCTGGTAGACGTGGAGGTGTCGTACGCGCCGTACCGGCAATTCTATGACGCCCACCAGCGCGACATGGAACTGAGCGTCGAGCCGCTGCGCGTGAACTTGCGCGCCGCGCTGGCCAAGGCCTCGCCGCGCCTCAGAAAGCTGGCGGAGCTCGACATCGTGATGGAAAAGTTTTTACGCGAGCGCGAGGCGAAGCTGCTGGCCAGGGTGCCGCTGCTGCTGCAAAAGCACTTCGATACCCTGTACGCCGCGCATCGGGAACAGATCGCCGCAAGCGGCCAACCCGATACCCCGGCTGCCTGGCTGCATCCCGGCGGCTGGCTGGCGCGCTTCTGCCAAACCCTGCAAACACTGCTGCTGGCCGGCGCCGAGCTGCGCTTGCAGCCTAGCGCAGGACTCCTTGAAGCACTCAATCAAAAAATAACACCATGAATAAGAACTTGTTCAACCTTGCCTTCATCACCGGCGCGTTCGCGGTCATCTGGGTCGGCTTCGGCTTCATCGATTCCAGCGCCCTGGCAATGGCGATGACGGCGCTAATCTTCGCCGTGTACCTGGCCGGCGCCGTCGAGCTGCACCGCTTCCGCAAAGCAACCGGCAGCCTCACCGCAGCGCTCGGCGCACTCGCGGAAGACCTGCCGGACTTGAACCGATTCTTGTCCGGCCTGGATGGTTCGCTGCAGCACCCAGTACGCCTGCGTATCGAGGGCGAGCGTGTCGGCCTGCCCGGCCCTTCCCTCACCCCTTACCTGGTCGGCTTGCTGGTCATGCTGGGCATGCTCGGCACCTTCCTCGGCATGGTCGTTACGCTCAAGGGCGCTGTCTTCACCCTGGAAAAAAGTGCCGACCTCGAGACGATGCGCTCCGCACTGGCAGTGCCGGTCAAGGGCCTGGGCCTCGCTTTCGGCACGTCGGTCGCCGGTGTCGCCGCCTCGGCGGTGCTGGGCCTGATGTCGGCACTGTGCCGTCGCGAGCGGATGCAAGCAGGCCAGCTCCTCGATACCAAGGCCGCTACCGTCCTGAGCGGCTTCTCGCACGCCCGTCAGCGCGAGCAAACCTTCCGCGCGCTGCAGTTGCAGTCAGAGGCCCTGCCGCAGGTGGTCGACAAACTGCAAGCAATGATGCTGCAAATGGATGCGATGAGTGGGCAACTGAACCAACGCTTGCTCGCCAATCAGGAACAGTTCCACAGCAGTGCAAGCGAAGCTTACACGGCGCTGGCGCACTCGGTCGACAAATCGCTGCGTGAAAGCCTGGCCGATAGCGCGCACGCGGCCGGCGAAAGCATCAAACCAATATTTGAAGCAACCATGCACGGCATCGCGCAAGAAACCACAGCCATGCATGAACGCACCGCCGCCACCGTGCAGCAACAGCTCGACGGCCTGGCCGAACGCTTCAGCGTTGCCACTGCCAGCGTCGCACAGATATGGAGTGCCGCGCTCGACAGCCAGAAGGAAGCCAATCACAGCCTCGCCACCGATATGGGACGTTCGCTGGAAGCGTTCAGCGCCTCGTTCGACCAGCGCGCAGGCGCGTTGATCACAAAAGTAGGCGACACGCTTGTCAGCCAGGAGCAAACCAATCGCAACCTCGCCACAGATATGGGGCGTTCGCTGGAAGCGTTCAGCGCCTCATTCGATCAGCGCGCAGGTGCACTGGTCGCCAACGTAGGCGACACGCACGCCCAGCTGCAGGCCGGCCAGGCCGCCCATGATGCGCTGCGCCAGCAGGCCTGGACGCAGTCGCTGGAAGCAATAGCGGCAACGCTCACGCGCGAATTGCGTGACAGCGGCGCGCATGTGCTCACCCAGCAGCAGGACATCTGCAACGCCGTCACGCACGCCGTGCGGGAGCTTGCCGAGCAAGCCCAGGCTGGCGCGGGCGCGTCGTTGACTGAAACAACACGCCTGATCACGACGGCCGAAGACTTGATGCGCTCGCGCATCGCCACTGAAGCGCAGTGGCTGGACCAGCATCGCGAGCGCATGGACCAGCTGGCCGGCATGCTGCAGACAGAACTGGGCGCGCTGCGCGATCAGGAGGCCACACGTGGCGCCGCAGCGGTGGCGCAAATGGGTGAACTGCAGGCCGCCGTCGCTACGCATTTGACAACGCTGGGCACTGCCCTGGAGGATCCGATCACGCGCCTGATCGAGACCGCCGCCGAGGCGCCGCGCGCAGCCGCTGAAGTGATCGGCCAAATGCGCCAGGAGATTTCCCATAGCGTGGCGCGCGACAATGCGCTGCTAGAAGAACGCGGCCGCATCATGGAAACCCTGAACGCGCTGCTGGACGTCATCAACCATGCCTCTCACGAACAGCGCGCGGTGATCGACTCGCTCGTGGCGTCGTCGTCCGTCAAGCTCGACGAAGCCAGCCTCGCGTTCTCCGCGGACATCGCCAGCGAATCGCACAAGCTTTCCGAGATTGCCGCAAATGTCACCACAAGCGCTGTTGACGTGGCCAGCCTGGCGGATGCATTCGGCGTGGCAGTGCACTCCTTCAACGCAGCGAATGAAAAGCTCGCATCGAACCTCGACCGCATTGAGGTCGCCCTGGACAAATCCATGACGCGCAGTGACGGGCAACTGGCCTACTACGTGGCACAGGCGCGGGAAATCATCGACCTCTCTATGAGTTCGCAGAAGAACATCATCGACGAACTGCGTCAGCTGCCGGCAATGCTGGCGGACGAAGGACGATAATGGAAGACCTGGACGCATCTGAACATACTGCGCCGGTCTGGGCCGTATTTGGCGACCTCATGTCCGGCCTGCTGGGCGCATTCGTGCTGCTGCTGGTGGCAGTGGCGGGCGTGCAGATGGAGCTGAGCTCCAGCCTGCAAGCAGAAGTGAAGAAGCGGCAAGCCGAGGAACAGCGCCGCATGACGCTCGAGAAGGCCCTGGCGGTTCCGCTGGCGAGCGGCCGCATCACTTTGAACAATGGGCGTATTGGCATCAGTGGCCAGGTTCTGTTCGCTCAAAATTCGGACAAATTGCAGCCCGATGGCCGTCAGTTGCTCAACAGCCTGGTGGTGCCGCTGCGCGCCTACCTCACCTCGCGCGACGAGATGTTGATGGTCAGCGGCTTTACTGACGACAAGGCGATCCGCAACGGGCCGTTTTCGGATAACTGGGAACTGTCGGCGCAACGCGCGTTGACGGTAACGCGCACACTAGTGGAGCAAGGGATGCCTTCATCAATGGTGTTTGCCGCTGCATTCGGTTCCGAGCATCCGGTGAAACCAAACACTGACGACGCCGCCCGCGCGCAGAACCGGCGGGTGGAGATGGCGCCGGTGCCCAAGTCCTCTTCTGCCAAAGCGCCTTCCAATGGCTGACGGCAGCATTGCTACCCTGCTCGCCCGCGTGAGGGATCAGGGCGGGGAACGCTTTGACGCCGCAGGGTGGCACTATCTCGACACGCTTGAACGGCGCGCGGCGGAACATGAGGGGAGCGTGCGGCGCATGCTGGAGGAAAAGCGCGAGCAGGCGCTAGCCGCATTTACCGAGCGATTCGCGCAGGCGCGCTCTGCTGCGGCGGAGCTGCTTGCTACGACTGCCAAGAAGCATCCACAAGCGGGCGCTGAGCTGCAGTGGCTGTTTGCAGGCGGTGATTTCAAAGGACTGCGACATCTGCAGGCCACGCTGGAAGCGCGCGAGAAATGCGCGACGTTGACTGAGCTGGTATCGCAACTGGAAGCTGTTCTATCCGATGCACAGGGACATGCGCCGGCACAAAATGCGACAGCGCGCGCCACCGCAACCGGCTCCTCCACCCTTGAGCTGAAGACCGTGCGCGAATCACGCGCTACCTGGGCCAGGATGAGCGTTGACAAACAGCTGGCCCAGGCCATGAAACAGGCACCAGCGAATGCCGGGCCGATCAATTCCCACATGCTGGTACTGCGCTCGCTGGCAATGATGCAGGAACTCGGGCCGGATTATCTTAGCCGCATGGTCTCTTACGTTGATACGCTACTTCTTCTCGATCCGGGCGAAAAGGAGGTGCCGGTCAAGCGGAAGAGTGCGGCGCCTTCGAAGACGGCTAAGCCATCAAGGACGAGGAAAAAATAGAGACGGTCTTGGTGTTTAACAGGCGGCAAATGCCGCCGCCATTTGGCACGCCAGTAGACTATTCCTACTTTTCGTCGTGGCTCCAGTCTGCAACATTGATGAAATACTTGGTCGCCCGCCCTATACCGCGAGAAATCAACGCATTATTTTTCAACATATCTGAAAGATCGCGAGTGGCTGTCGCCTTGGAAGCCCCTGTAATCTTGCAATATTTTTCTGCGGTGAGACCACCCAGGAAACCGCCATCGCCGGCATCAAGCAGCTTCTGAAGCACCTTGCGCTCTCGGTCATTCAAGCCATCATTGGCGTGGCTGGACCAGTAGCGAGCTTTCTCAAGCGCCTGGTCTATCAGGTGCTCAGATCTGACACAGGCAGCTGCGAACTGCTCGGCGATCCATTGCACCCACGCAGTAATGTCGCCATTACCCTTTTGTGCGGCGTTCAATGCGTCATAGTAGGCGGTACGGTTCTCCTGCAATTGCCGGGAAATGCAGTACAGGCGGACCGGTGAATTTGCATCCTGCGCGATGGCCATATCCATGACAGCACGGCCGATACGACCGTTACCATCTTCAAACGGATGTATGGTTTCGAACCACAGATGCGCAATAGCGGCCCGAACAATCCCGTCGTCAGCACGCGGACCGTTGAACCAGGATAGAAGCTTGTTCATTTCAGCGGCGACAGATGTCGAATCTGGGGCCTGATAGTGAACCACCTCGCGGCCAGGACGCCCGCTGATGATCTGCATAGGATCGGCAAAAGTACGGTACGTCCCGACCTCGATGCGTTGAATACCCGAAGTTCCGCCAGGAAATAGCGCCGATTGCCAGCGACACAAGCGATCAGAATCCAGTTCAACCGAATAATTCTGGATAGCGTCCTGCAATACCTGGACCAGACCGTCAATGTTGCGCGACGATGGCCCAATGTCAGCGAGGCCAAGCATTCGCATGACTGAGGAGCGAACTTGGTCGAAGTCGAGCTTTTGTCCCTCAATGGCCGCGGTTGCGACGACCTCTTGAACCCAGATCTCATTGACTACCTGCGTAAACGCATCGCCTTGCATCCCAATCGCCTGAGCTTTGCCCAAGACTATTCCTTGTTGCAGGCGCGCATGCGCAAGCGCACCAGCGACGGCTTGGCTGTCGTAGGTCCATCCTGGCCAACTGTCGCGTTGCCATACATAGAGCGGAGAGTGAGGTGTATTCATATGCGATACAAATCATTTTGTGAGCCGTATTTCGATTATATACGGCTCACAGGATAACGTGTTCGCAAAATAAGGGGTAAGCCTAGGTTCGGCAAGTGGTGGCAGTGACCGTTACCGCGTTCCTGGAACAGTGGGAAACCAAGTGGGCCGCGCCGCGCATCCACGGCAGTGCCAAGCGTCAGGTAGAGGCCATGTTCCAAGAGGAGCGCGCCCACCTCGGCGCACTGCCACTACAGGGCTTCGCCTACTTCACCGAGTGCGAACGCACCGTCGCCGACGACACGTGCGTGCGCATCGCACCATAGCAGCTACGCGGCGCGCCCCGCGAAGATCGGCAGCCGGGTGCTGGTGCGCCTGTTCGATCGACATGTCGAGATCCGTGACCGCCTTACGTTGGCCCTGCTGCGCACGCATCCTCGCGCCCAGCGACCCGGCAGCGTGCTGCTGCCCGACGACGAGCGGCCCTTCAATCCATCGCGCGAGACGCGCCGCATCTTGGCGCGGGCCGGCGATATCGGCGACGCCACGCTGGCGCTGTGCCAGAAATGGTTCGAGCACGAAGGCCGGGTTGGCCAGCGCAAGATGCGCGGCGTGGTGGGGCTGGCCAAGCGTTTCCCGCGCCGTTTGATCGACCAGGCGTGCGCCCAGGCCCTGCAGGAGAACGTACGCAACTACAAGTCGATCAAGAACCTCACCGAACGATTGCTGGCGAAGGCGCTGGCCGAGATCGACGCGCCACTGCAGGCCGAGCTGGATCTGGAGCAGCACCATCGACTGATCGGCGAAGGTGAGGACTACGCCGACCTGTTCGCCCGCGCGGCCACCGCCAGCGCCGCCATTGACACGACCAAGGAGACACCATGAGCATGAGCATGAACGAAATCGAACGCGCCCTGCGCGAACTGCGCCTGTCCGGCATCCGCGCCACGCTTGACACCCGCATCGTGCAGTCACAGGCCACCACGAGTCCTTCCTCGACACCTTCGCGCTGATCTTGCAGGACGAACTCGACCGGTGCCGCTCGCACCTGACGGCGCGGCGTTACAAGCAGTGCGGGCTAGATGAGCGCATGTCGCTGGCTGACTTCGACTGGCGCTTCAACCCCAAGGTGCCAAGGACTGCGTGCTTCGAGCTGCACACACTCAAGTTCGTCGCCGAGGGGCAGAACGCGCTGATCATCGGCCGACCGGGCACGGGGCAAGAGCCACGTCGCCAAGGCTGTCGCCTACCAGGGCACGCTGCAAGGGCACAACGTGCGCTACCTGGAGGCCGATGGCGCGTTCGCGGCCTATGCCCTCGGGAGCGACGACGAGCAACGGCAGCATTTGCGCACCTTGGTCGATGCCGACCTGCTGGTCCTCGATGATCTGTTCCTCGCGCGCCGCATCAGCGACAAGGCCGGCGAGCTGCTGCAGACATTGGTGCACCAGCGCTACAAGCTCAAGCGCAGCATCGTGGTGACCTCGAACCGGGTCGTGCAGGACTGGGGCAAGTACCTCGGCGACAACACCATGGCGGCCACCATCCTGGACCGGCTCATGCACCGCGCGCATATCCTGGAGTTTGAGGGAAAAAACTACCGGCTGAAGGAGGCAGCCTCGCGGCTCACGCGCTTGACGTCTGCCGACGTCAAGCAGGACTGACAGGGACGACGGCAGGAACATGGACTACAATCCGGACTGTCCTGCCTGGGGGAATTTGACCTGGCCAAAGGTGGGGGAATTTAACCTGGCCAACGGAGCTGCTAAGCCAGGCCACGCAGAGCTGCCTCGACGACGGTCAAACGGTGGACATTCAAGGCGTGAAACGAAAGCGACTCTTTGCCTGGCTGTTTGCGTTCAAGGTACGGGTCTTCCTCTAAAACGATTTTCTGCCACTGCTCCAGAGCATATTCAAGTTTTACTTTGGCCTCCTTGGTCTGTCCAGCCAGAATTAGGAGGAAACCATAATTGATTGCCCCCAAGGGGCCATGTCCGATCTTCTTATATTTTGCGGCGACGTCCACCATAGAATCAAATGTGGCAAACCAGGGATTCATAGATTTCAAATCGCTGGCCACCTGCTCCAGACTCGCAACCAATTCAATTTTGTTTGTAGCGGGATATAGTTCGTACCCACCGTCGAGGCCATGACTGCCCAGCCGCTTAGAAATAATCAGCCCGAACGATTTGGACGTGGCCTCCTTTTGCCAAAGGTCGTCCATGTTGGGCACGCTCAGGCCAACCGGCACAACAAAATCCCCGGTCCCGTGCACGGATTGCTGCAAGAAGAAGGTCTCAATCCAGCCGTCTCGCCTGCGCCCAAACACTACTCCGTCGAGCTGCTGATAGCCCAATTGTTCAACCATCGGCTTGAGAAGACGGGGCGCCGTTTTGGAAAAGGTACCGTAGTCGCGGCGACTAGTCATTTGAACCGCCGTAGATGAAGGGAGCAGACTGAGACCGCTATCGACAGGTAGCCCCCACCGTAAATGCTTGCACATGCAATGCCCCCTGGGCAAACGAAAATTCCAAGCATTCATTTCTTCTTCAATTATGGGGCCGCTTTTTGGCCGATTGTACGCGTTCATGACGGCCAACTGGTCGGCTATTTGCACCCTGAAGCCGACCTTTGTGAATTTTCGGCGTTAAGGAGCCATTTCATTGTCGGCGTTAAGGCGCCACCAA
>JAZKCA010000030.1:0-79277 GCA_040388275.1 Pseudomonadota bacterium | reverse complement strand
GGCTGAGCCCGTGTCGTAATGTAGGCACTGACCCCGGGTCGATTACATCTGCTCGATCATCACGTCGCCAAAGCCGGAGCACGATACCTGCGTCGCCCCTTCCATCAGGCGCGCGAAGTCGTAGGTGACTTTCTTGCTGGCGATCGATTTCTGCATCGACGAGATGATCAGATCGGCCGCTTCCAGCCAGCCCATGTGGCGCAGCATCATTTCGGCCGACAGGATCAGCGAACCCGGGTTCACATAGTCCTTGCCCGCGTACTTGGGCGCGGTGCCGTGGGTCGCTTCGAACATGGCGACCGAGTCCGACAGGTTGGCGCCCGGCGCGATGCCGATCCCGCCCACTTGCGCGGCCAGCGCGTCCGAAATGTAGTCGCCATTCAGGTTCAGGGTCGCAATGACGCTGTACTCGGCCGGACGCAACAGGATCTGCTGCAGGAAGGCGTCGGCGATCGAATCCTTGATGATGATGTCGCGGCCGGTCTTCGGGTTCTTGAACTTGCACCACGGGCCGCCATCGATCAGCTCGGCGCCGAACTCCTTCTGCGCCAGCGCGTACGCCCAGTCGCGGAAGCCGCCTTCGGTGTACTTCATGATATTGCCCTTGTGGACGATCGTCACCGACGGCTTGTCGTTGTCGACCGCGTACTGGATCGCCTTGCGCACCAGGCGCTCGGTGCCTTCGATCGACACCGGCTTGATGCCCAGGCCCGAGGTGTCAGGGAAGCGGATCTTGGTGACGCCCATTTCCTTGACCAGGAAATCCATCAGCTTCTTGACGCCTTCGGAACCCTGCTGGTATTCGATACCTGCGTAGATGTCTTCCGAGTTCTCGCGGAAGATGACCATGTCGGTCTTTTCCGGCTCTTTCACTGGCGAAGGCACGCCGGTGAAGTAGCGCACGGGGCGCAGGCACACGTACAGGTCGAGCTGCTGGCGCAGGGCCACGTTGAGCGAACGGATGCCGCCGCCGACCGGGGTCGTCAACGGACCCTTGATCGATACGACGTAGTCCTTGAGCACTTGCAGGGTTTCTTCCGGCAGCCACACGTCGGGGCCGTACACGGTGGTCGACTTTTCGCCGGCGTAAATTTCCATCCAGCTGATCTTGCGCCTGCCGCCGTAGGCCTTGGCCACGGCTGCATCGACGACCTTGATCATGACGGGGCTGATATCGACACCGGTGCCATCGCCTTCGATGTAGGGAATGACCGGGTTATCTGGTACATTCAGCGAAAAATCGGCGTTGACGGCGATTTTTTGGCCGTCAGCAGGTACTTTGATATGTTGGAACATCGTGATCTCCGAAGTGGACGTGTGCAAACTGAATTCGAGAACTACAATTTACGAGCGAAGTGGTCTTATATAAGACACAAGACAAGCGTTTCACATTATGCACCAGTATTTTACTGGGCGCTACGACTTTGCGACAATGCCAACTGACTCAAAAGCTTAACATTTTCCCGACGATCGCCCTATTATGCCCCTCATCCTGTTTAACAAGCCGTTCCAGGTACTGTGCCAGTTTTCGCCCCAGGACGGACGCGAATCGCTGGCCGACTATATCAAGACGCCGAACATCTATCCCGCTGGGCGCCTCGACGCCGACAGCGAGGGCCTGATGCTGCTCACCGACGACGGCAAGCTGCAGCACGCCATCGCCCATCCTGACCACAAGGAAGCGAAGACCTACCTGGTGCAGGTCGACGGCGCGCTCAATGCGGCCGTGCTGGGGCGGCTGCGGGCCCCGCTCGATCTGGGCGACTTCATCACCAAGCCGTGCCAGGCGGTGCAGATCGCCGAGCCGCTCTGGCTGTGGCCGCGCAATCCGCCGATCAGGGTGCGGGCCGACAAGCCCACCAGCTGGATCGCGATTACGCTGCAGGAAGGCAAAAACCGCCAGGTGCGCCGGATGACGGCGGCGGTCGGGCTGCCCACCCTGCGCCTGGTGCGCAGCAGCATCGGACCCTACGCGCTGGCCACACACCCGCTGATGCCGGGCGAAGCCATGGAAATACCGGCAGGCGATATCAAAAAATACCAAAAATAATGTCAACCGGAAATAAAACACCGGCGTTATGGGGTAGATTCAAACGAATCAAGTTCTCCAAACCATAAAAGGAACACATATGTCCAAGATCATCGCTGCCCTGTTCATCTCCCTGTTCGCCAGCGTCGCTTTCGCTGCGCCATCGGCTTCCGCTTCGGCATCCGCATCGGCCATGGCTTCCGCGCCAGCTTCGGCTTCGGCTGCCGCCTCGACGCCTAAGAAAGCCAAGAAAGCAAAAGCTGCTGCCGCCGCATCGGCTTCGGCTTCGGCACCTGCCGCCGCCGCGCCTGCCGCATCGAAATAAGCCGCACCGGTATCCGCATGAAGGCAGGCTTCGGCCTGCCTTTTTTCATCCGCACCGGTGCGCCGCTTGACGGGCAGCCACGCGGCGTGGCCTAATCGGCGCTGTCCTCGCTCCCCCATTCGAACAACATGAAAAATCTCCTGGCTGCATCCCTCCTCCTGCTCGGCGCAAGCCATGCTTTTGCCCAGCAAGCGCAATTTGCGACCACCAGGCTGACCGCCGGCATGCACATGATCAAGGCCGAAGTGGCCGACACCGATCCCCTGCGCCAGCAAGGCTTGATGTTCCGAGAAAAAATGGCGCACAACACCGGCATGGTGTTCGTGTTCGATCAGCCGAATACCCAATGCATGTGGATGAAGAATACCTTGCTGCCCTTATCGGTCGCGTTCATCGACGAAGAGGGCAAGATCGTCAATATTGAAGACATGCAGCCGCAGACCCTGGAGAGCCATTGCTCGAAGAAGCCGGTCAAATACGCGCTGGAGATGAACCTGGGCTGGTTCAAGAGTAAGAATATCAAGCCGGGGACGAGCATCGCCGGCTTGCTGCCGGCGAAATAGGCCCGCCACGGCAACATCGTCCCGGCGCAGGGACGATGTACGGACAAGCAAAAAAACCGCCGTGACCAAGGTCAGGCGGTTTTTTTGTACGCAAGCTCATCTTTTTTTGCAGGCAGGCTGTAAGAAAGGTGGTCGGCCAGGGACTACCTCAATATGGAAAATCCAACCGAAGTACTTTACCGAGACGCTACCAGGCAATACGGGCGCGACATCGCCCGCTTTGTGGCAGGTTACGAACGCGATAGCGCGGCGCGCCAGGAACTTCTGCAGGAAGTACATCTGGCGCTGTGGCAAAGCTTCGCAGGATTCGCCCATCAATGCTCCCTGCGCACCTGGGTGTACCGTGTGGCCCATAACGTGGGAGTCAACCACATCCAGCGCAGCATGCGCCAACTGGAACTGGCGGGGGCAAGCCTCGATGACGTCGAGGCATGCATTGACGAGTCGGCAGACATGGACCTGACCGAACGCCGCCTCGACCTCGAACGGATCATGGCGCTGGTCCATGCGTTGGCCGCGGTCGACCGCGAAGTCATGCTGCTCTACCTTGAAGACCTCGACGCCGCTACCATCGCCGACGTTACGGGCTTGTCCACCCGCAATGTAGCCACCAAAATCCACCGCATCAAAACACTGCTTGCGAGCATGCTCGCCAAAGGAAGGAAATCAGCATGAACGACCAGGAACTGAAATTGTTGTGGAAATCCCAGCCGCTCGACGCGGAAACGATGTCGCTCGATACCATTCGCCGCGCTGCAAACGACTTTCATGCGACGATCGTGCGCCGCAACCGCCAGGAGGCATTCGCTAGCTACCTGGTGATGCTGATTTTCGGGGTGTTCGCCTGGATTCAGGAAAGCACGACGATGCGCATCGGCTGCATCTTGATCGTGTTGGGAACGCCGGTGATGCTGTACCAGCTGCGCAAGCGTGCCGCGATTAGCGCCCTGCCCAGCCAGGACATGGCAGGCACCTACGTGGCCTACTTCCGCTCGGAACTGATCCGTCAGCGCGACGCCTTGCGCGCAATCTGGCTGTGGTACATCGCCCCGGCCGTGCCCGGCGTTGCCGTGCTGGTGTGGGGCATGGCGGAAATGGACCCGTCCGGCTTCCCTTGGATCCCTGTGCTAGCGATGTTCATTGTTCCGTTCGGTGTCGCGTTCTGGATGAACCTTGCGGCCGCCCGCAGGATGCAGCAAAAGATCGACGAACTCGACGCAAGCGCTCTCTAGCCGGCGATACGCCTCGCAGGCTTTCTGCTCGTGACGACGCAAGCGAAAAAACCCGCCGTGACCAGGTCAGGCGGGTTTTTTGTGCATCACAAGCTCAGCTATTAAGCAGCCAGCGCCTTCAGGGCTGCAGCCAGACGGCTCTTATGGCGAGCTGCCTTGTTCTTGTGGATGATTTTCTTGTCAGCGATGCTGTCGATCTTCGACACGGAGGTCTGGAAGATCGCGGTAGCAGCAGCTTTGTCGCCAGCCTGGATGGCCTTGCGTACAGCTTTGATTGCGGTACGCAGGGTCGAACGCTGCGACGAATTGTGCGCGTTTTGCTTAACTGCTTGACGAGCGCGTTTGCGCGCTTGTGCGGTATTTGCCATGGAATTTCCTAGATCGGGTCAAGTTGCGTTTGCAAACATTAGCGTCTGCTAAACATTAGTGTCTGCGTAACAGAATTCTGTACAGCCTTCGATTATAGCGAATAAACCAGACAAGGGCAATTCCTAAATCAACAATAGTTTGTCTCCCCGGGCGTCAGCGTCTGTTGCCGGGCTATAATCTCGCCCCATGAACTTGCTCAAGACCTTGTCCGCCATTTCCAGCATGACCATGCTGTCCCGCGTCACCGGTTTGCTGCGCGAAAGCCTGATGGCGCGCGCCTTCGGCTCGAATGCCTACACCGACGCCTTCATTATCGCCTTCCGCCTGCCCAACCTGCTGCGCCGCCTGTTTGCCGAGGGCGCCTTCTCGCAAGCCTTCGTGCCGCTGCTGTCCGAATACAAGAACAAAAACGGCGAAGCGCAAACCAAGGAACTGGTCGACCAGGCCGCCACCTTCCTGTTCTGGAGCACCATGCTGATCAGCCTGATCGGCATCCTGAGCGCGCCGATGCTGATTTACTGGATCGTCGACGTCGCCAAGCAGACCGGCGACAGCTATGCGGCGACCATCCTGATGACGCGTTTCATGTTCCCGTACATCGTCTTCATGTCCTTCGTGGCGCTGGCGGGCGGCATCCTCAATACCTGGAGCCGGTTCAAGGTCCCCGCCTTCACGCCGGTGCTGCTGAACCTGTCGTTCATCGTCGCCGCGCTATTCGTCCAGCAGCACCTGGAAACGCCGATCTACGCCATGGCGATTGCCGTCATGGTCGGCGGCCTGCTGCAGGTCGGCATGCAGATCCCGTCGCTGATGAAAATCGGCATGCTGCCGCGCATCCACCTCAATCCATTTCGCGCGCTGCGCGATCCGGGTGTACGGCGCATCCTGCAAAAGATGGGGCCGGCGCTGCTGGGCGTATCCGCTGCCCAGATCAGCTTGCTAATCAATACCACGATTGCCGGCAACCTCGGCCCCGGCAGCGTGTCGGCGCTGGCGTATGCCGACCGCCTGATGGAATTCCCCACCGCCATGCTAGGCGTGGCGCTGGGCACCATCCTGCTGCCTGGCCTGGCCAAGGCCAGTACCAATGACGACCCAGCCGAATATTCGGGCCTGCTGAACTGGGGCATGCGCCTGACCTTCTTGCTGGCTTTGCCTGCCGCCGTGGGCCTGGCCATGCTGGCCGAACCGGTCATCGCCACCCTGTTCAACTACGGCCTGTTCGACGCCCGCGCCACGGCGAACTCGGTCTACCCACTGATGGCCTACAGCGCCGGCCTGATCGGCATCATCCTGGTCAAGACGCTCACGCCGGCCTTTTATGCGCGCCAGGATTTCCGCACGCCGGTACGGATCGCCATCGGCGTCGTCATTTCAGTCCAGCTGCTCAACCTGGTGCTGGTGCCCGCCATGGGCGTGTCCGGCCTGGCGCTGTCGATCGGACTGGGCGCTTGCATCAATGCCGGTGTCATGTTTTTCCTGCTGCTGCGTCGCAAGATCTTCGTGCCGCAGCCGGGCTGGTTCATGTTCTTTGCCAAGCTGCTGGTCGCCGTGACGGCAATGGGCGCGCTGGCATGGTACGCCAGCGCCCAGTTCGCATGGACCGGGACAAGCCAGCATTTGCAAGGCTTCGCGCGCGCCGGCGTGTTGTTCCTGATCGTCTCGGCCTGTGGCGCGGCCTACTTCGCCGTGCTGTACGCGCTGGGCTTTCGCTTCGGCGACTTCAAGCGAACCGGTCGCTGATCTAGCGCTTGTGCGGCGGCGAGACAATTGGCGGCGGCGGGCTCACGATAGCCGGCGCAGGCGTCTCCTTGTCGTCCTCGGCCTCGGCCTCGCCCTTCTCCGTCTCGCTGTCGCCGCCCTTGCCCTCCTCGGGCGGCGCTACCGCTTCCGGCTCCGGTTCCGGCTCCGCGTTCGGGTCCGGCGGCTGGCGCTCCACTTCCGGACTGATCGACTTGTCGCCCGCCTTGAGCTCTGCCGGTTTGGTCTCGGGCGCAAACAGCGACGGCGCGGCCGTCATCGAATTGGGTGGCGTCACCACCGGCGGATTGAGCTTGTCGCCACCGCCCGCCATCAAGAACTTCCAGTCCGAGATGTGCAGCTTGTTGTCCATGTTCTGGAAACGGATATCGAAATTGGCGATCTTCAGCGGCTGCCGGTCCGACAGGCTGTACACGCCCAGCACCCCAATCTTGTCGCCCAAATAAATGATGCCCCACTCCGCCTTGCCCGTGACCGGGTCGACGAAGATCTTGCGCAGGTGCCGGCGCGGATTGGGAAAGCGTGGATCCTTGAGCAGATCGGCCAGGCCGGGCGGTTGCTGCGGCTGGCCTTGCGGTGTGGCGGCGGCATAACTGCGCAGCGCCTCGCTGAACTGGGCGCCGATTTCCAGCAATTCTTCCTCGGCGGCGGCGCGCTGCAGCAGACTGCCCACCTTCAGCGCGGCCGCGCCCACCAGGCCGATGACCGCCACCAGGATGATCAAGCCAAGATAGGTAAAACCGCGCGAGGGCAGCTGGCGCATGGGACTAAAGTTCGGAATACGGCTTGCCGCTGCGGCTAGCGCCCGGCGCGCCGCTCTTGATGCCGTACAGGGCTCCCTTGGTCGCGTCTTCTGGCGCGATCAGGATCCAGGTGCTGTTGCTGTCGGTAATAGGATCGATCGGCAGGCTGCGCAGGTATTTCTTTTCCACCAGTTGCTCGAGCGAATCGGGATACCGCCCGCGGTCCGCATAGAACTGGTCGATTACTTCCCGCGTATTGCGCAGGTTGTCGGCCAGGATGGTTTCCTTGGCAGCGTCGACGGTCGGGAAATATCGCGGCACGGCCAGGCTCAGCAGCAAAGCGACGATGGCCAGCACGACCAGCAGTTCGATCAGGGTAAAGCCGCGGCGCAGCCAGGTGGGTTGGGGGTTCACGTTCACCATTTTCGGTACGGTATCTCGTTCAGGCCGCTGCGCTCGGATTTCGAATACACATCGTACACGTCCTCGCCTTCCTGCGGATCGGCAGCCTCGCTGGCGTAGCTGCGCTTACCCCAGGTTTCGGTATCGGTCGCGCCGCTGTCGCTACTGAAAGGATCGCGCGGAATGCGGCGCAGGAAGAAGAGCTTGGCCCGCTTTGGGCTGCGCAGGTCGGGCGTGCCTTCGACCAGCACGTCCAGGCTCTTCGGGTAGCCGGTACTGTTCAACGAACGGGCGATGCGGCCTTCATCGTAGGCTTTCTTGTAGCCATCGATGGCATGCCGGATATCGCGCAGCGAGCGGCGCAGCTCCTGCTCTTGCCTGCGCTGGACCGTGACCTGGGTAACGGGCAGCACCAGCGTGCCGAGCAGGGCCAGAATTGCCAGGGTCACCAGCAATTCAATCAGCGTGAAGCCGCGGCCCGTTGCGCGTCGCATCATTCCTCTTTGACTGGTGTGGTCTCGGGCTCGCCCACAGGCCGCGGCTTGAGCGCGCTTTCCTGGGCTGGCTGGGTGATTGGCACCGGTTTTGCTGGCGGCATCACCGTCACCGGCGCGGCGGCCGGCAAGGCTGGCAGCGGCCGCTGGCCGGGCGCTGGCGGCATCACCGTCAGGGCCTTGGCCGCCGTGTCGGGACGGCGCCGGAAGCTCGTTTCCGTGCCGGCACTGAACTCCGACGCGGACGCCGACGGACGCTGGATGTTGCGGATCAGGTGCGGCGTGATCGACAGCACGATTTCGGTCTTGTCATTGCCGTCGCGCGTGCTGCCGAACAAGCGCCCGACCAGCGGCAGATGGCCAATGCCCGGAATCTTGTTGCCGCTGCTGCGGTCTTCGTTATTGATCAGGCCAGCCAGCACCTGGTTTTCGCCATCCTTCAGTTGCAGCATGGTGCTCGCCTCGCGCGTGCCGATCTGGTAGGCGGTGGTGCCGGACGCGGTCGTCATCGAACTGACCAGGTTGCTAACCTGGAGCGCGATGCGAATGCCGATCTCGTTGTTCAGGTAGATGGTCGGCTCGACGTTCAGGGTCAGGCCCACGTCCAGATAGGTTACCGACTCGGATGCGAAGCCGTTCGCGCCCGGGGAGATGGTGGTGGTGATGTTCGGCACCTTGTCGCCGATCACGACCTTGGCTTTTTCCTTGTTGCGCACGCGGATGCGCGGATTGGCAAGGGTGTTCGAATCGCCATCCTTGCTGTTGGCATTGATCGTGGCCGACAAGCCCGACACGCCGATGTTGCCTTTATTCAGATTGCGCAGGCCGGCCACGGTCAGCGGCTGGGCCACCAGGACATTGTTGACCAGTACCGATTGCGTCAGCGGCGCAAAGGTCAGGCTGGACGGCCAGGCAATGCCCAGCTCGGTCAGGCGGCTGCGCTTGATCTCGAGGATTTCCACTTCGAGCATGACTTCCGGCTCGGCAACGTCCTGCAGCGCCACCAGCTTGGTGGCCAGCGCGATCGCTTCGGCGCTGTCGCGCACGATCACCAGGTTCAGCTTTTCATCGACCACCACGTCGCGCGATTTCAAGATGGTTTTGAGCGTATTGGCGACCGCCTTGGCGTCCGCATTGGCCAGGAAGAAAGTCTTGATGGTCAGCTCTTTGTAATCCTTGAGCTTGTTGGCCACGTTCGGAAACACCAGGATGGTATTGCCGTCCATGACTTGCAGCTCGAGCTGGTTGGTCAGCATCAAATAGTGCACCGCCGCTTCAACGGTGCTGTTCTTCAGGAAGATCGTGGTTTTCTGGTCGGCCTTGACGTCCTTGTCGAACAAGAAATTCAAGCCCGAGCGGCGCGACAACAGGTCGAACACTTGCTTGAGCGGCGCGTCGCGGAACTCGATCGTGATCGGCTGCCGATAGGCGAGCGCCAGCCCGGTTTCGGCGGCGGGCGCCGCAGCGAGCTTGTCATTTATCTGGAGCAGCAGCAGGCGCGCCGGTTCATGGTTCGGCCGCTCGGTCAGGATCGCCGTGGCGCGCGAACGCGCCACGTCCAGCTCGCCCTTGTCGAACGCGGCCTGGGCCTCGCCCAGCATGCCGCCCTGGCGCGTGTCGGCCTCGACTGCGCGCAGGCCGAGCCGGGCGCGCTCGTTGCCCGGATCGATCGCCTGCACCCGCAGGAAGCCTTGCTGCGCCTGCGCCGCCCTGCCCTCGGCCAGTGCGCGCTCGGACTGGTCGAGCAGGCGCTGCGTGCTGCGGTCGCGCGTTTGCAGGTAGGCGGCCCGGTACAGCGGGTTCTTGGGGTCGGCCGCCATGGCTTGCTGGTACTTGAGCAGGCCCGCTTCCACCTGGTCCTTTTCGACCAGGCTGGTTCCCTCGTGGTAGGCATTCTGGGCGGCGCAGCCGGCCAGCAGCAGCGCGGCCAGCGGCAGGGCCAGGCGACGTGAGATATTCAGGCAGCGATTGCCCATCCGTTGACTAGCCATCAGTCGAGAACTCCAATGTTGAGCTGTTGAACCTGGTTCAAAGGCAGATAAGTGAGCGTCAGGTTGGGCGGCGCAATCGCGTCGACCCGGTACATGCCGTCGATGACCATCTTGTCGCGCACGACATAGGTCTTGTCGCCAATGGCGAGAAATATTTCCCACTGCCCGCCCTGGGCGGCCTTGCCCAGGTAGGTGAACGGCAGCGGCGGCGCCATCGGCGGCGGCGGCGGGGCCATCGGCCCGGCCTTCGGTGGCGGCGGTGGCGGCGGGGTCCAGTCCTGGCGCCCGAACACGTCGGCCGAACGGCCCATGGCTTCGTCGCCTTCGCCGATCAGGGTCGCGCGCGGGATCAGGCGCAGGATCGCGGGCTCGCTCGCGCCGGTCTTTTTATCTTGCGCGGCCACGGCGACCACGGTCACGGCGGCGGGCGCGCGTTCGACCGCTTCGGCCACGCCGGAGTCGGGGGTCTTGTCGCCGAATACGGCCAGGGCGGCGGCGCAGGCCACCGCCAGGCCCATCACGATGTGGCGCGGGTTCATGGCAATGCTCCCGCAGGCTTGTCGGCCAGGTACATGGTCAGGCGCAAGCGCGCTTCCACGTTGGCTTCGCCGATGCTGTCGCGCTTGAAGCTGATTTCATCGAGCGAGGCAAACGGGATCGCGCCCAGCGCCAGCATGCTGAACTGCCACACGTCGCGGTAGCTGCCCTTGACCGGCAAGGTCACCTGGTAGGTATGCAGGCGCGCGTTACGGTCGTAGGCGCTCTTGTATTCGCCCTGGCTGAGCGACAAATTGGCCTTGGTGGCCAGCCCGAACAGGGTCTTGACCTGCTGTTCGGCGTAGCGCTTCTCACCCAGCGCTGCGTAAAAGCGCAGCAGGTTTTCGTTGGCGCTCAACGGCGTCGCCGCGCCGCGCACCTGGGCCGGCATGGTCGCCAGGGCCAGCGCAATTTTCTGGCGCTCGGCCTGCAGCGCGCGCTGCGGCACCAGCCACAGCAAGGTGGCGCCGGCCACCAGCACCAGCAGGCAGGCCGCGCAAAAGACCGGGCCAAGGGCATTCACGGCCAGGCGCAGGCGCAGCATCAAGGCGGACAGATTGACCGGCTTCATGGCGCGCTCCATTCGGCTTCAAGCTGGAAGCGGATCGGCTTGTTCGGATCGAGCTCGTTGACCTCGTGGCGCGTCAAGGCCACGCCGGTGAACAGTTCCTGTTCCTTGAGTGCTTCCACGTAGGCGATCATGGCGTCGCTGTTCTTGGCCTCGGCGGTGATCTTGATGCTGCGGCGGCGCGCGTCCGGCTCGAGCGCCAGCATCGCGATGCTGGCCGGGGTGGCCGCGCCGATGGCGTCGTGCAGCGCCCGCCACGGCAGGTTCAGCTGCATGACGGCGGTATTCACGGACGCCGCCTGCGGTTCCGAGATGGGCGTGCGGGGGGCCGCCACGACCACCGCGACCGGCGCCTTGGCGCGGGTCAGCGCGGCATTGAGCTGGGCCTGGTCGTGGCGCTGCTGGGCCAGCAGGCGCGCGCCGAGCGCGCAGGCGACCACGCACAGCATCAGTGCCAGCGCGGCCAGCTTCCAGGCGAAGCTTGTGGTGCGGTACAGCGTGCGTTGCAGGCCGGGCGGCGCGAAATCGATGTCGAGGCGGTTCATGCGCGCGCTCCCGTTGCGGCCAGCTGTGCGCTGGCGGGCAGTCCGGCGCCGCGGCCAGGCGCCAGCAAGCTGCAGGCCAGTGCGCCGCCGCTGCTGCTGTTCCAGACCGCAGGCGCGGCACCGGACAATTGCAGGCGCTCGGGGGCCGGCAGGTTCAGGCGCAGCGCTTCGCGCGCCACATGCTGGCCCAGCCACTCCAGGCTGGCACCGTCGGGCAGGCTGGCCGCGCGTACCGCGCGCACCTCGCCGCCGTCGATGGCACCCAGGGTCAGCACGCCCTGCTGCACCTGGCCGTACCATGCGCCCGGCTTCATCGCGCCGCGCCACTGGTTCCAGCCGGCGACAAACTGCGGGACGATTTCGACCAGGGTCACCTGCTGCTCGGCGGCGGCGTGCTGCAGCAGTGCGAGCAGGTGGCGCGGCATGGCGGCGGCCATGAACGGTTTGGCGGCATCCCAGCCGGCGGCAAGTTGCCAGTTCGATGCGGCTTCGCCGTACAGCGCCTGGAAACGCACTGCGGCGGCCGCTTCCAGGTCGGCCAGGCGGCTGCTTTCTTGCGGCGGCGTGACCTGCCACAGGCGCGCCAGGTCGTCGGCCAGCACGATGGTGGCGCTCCAGCCGGCGCAGCCTGCGTCGGCCAGCAACTGGCGCACCCCGGCGGCGATCGCCTCGAAGCCCGGCAAGCCGGCGCCGCCGAACGCGTGTTCGGCCACCAGTTCGGTTGCGGCGCCCTGCCAGCGGCTGGTTTTGACCAGCGCCAGTCCGTGCGCCGAGACGCCGATCCGCAATGCCTGTCCGAAGCGCTTACGCATGCAGGGTCACCCGTTTGATTTCGGTGAGCCTGGTGGCGCCGCGCCGCACCAGGTCGAGCGCGGCCAGGCGCAGGCTGCGCGTGCCGTTCTCGTAGGCGGCCGCCTTGATCTGGCGGATCGGGCGCTTGTCGACGATCAGTTCGCGGATTTCATCATTGAGCGTGAGGATCTCGGCGATCGAGCGGCGTCCCTTGTAGCCGGTGCCGCGGCAGTCGCCGCAACCCTTGCCCTGCATGAAAAGATAATCGTGCACGTCCTTGCGTTCCAGGTTGACCGCTTCCAGTTCGGCGTCGGCCGGCGTGTACTGGGCCGCGCAGTGCGGGCAGTTCATGCGCACCAGGCGCTGGGCCCAGATGCCGTTGAGCGCCGAGACGAAAGCGTAGGGGTCGATGCCCATGTGGGTGAAGCGGCCGAACACGTCGAACACATTGTTGGCGTGGACGGTGGTCAGTACCAGGTGGCCGGTCAGGGCCGACTGCACCGCGATTTCGGCGGTCTCGCGGTCGCGGATTTCGCCGACCATGATCTTGTCGGGGTCGTGCCGCAGGATCGAGCGCAAGCCCTTTGCGAAGGTGAGCCCCTTCTTTTCATTGACCGGAATTTGCAGGATGCCAGGCAGCTGGTACTCGACCGGGTCTTCGATGGTGATGATCTTTTCGCGCCCGTTGTGGATCTCGGTGAGCGCCGCGTACAGCGTGGTGGTCTTGCCCGAACCGGTGGGTCCGGTCACCAGCAGCATGCCGTAGGCTTCCTGCGCCAGCATGCGCAGCGACACCAGCGACGGCGCGTCGAAGCCGAGCGCCTCGAGCGTGAGCGCGCCGTAGGCTTCGATCATGGCGCGCTTGTCGAGGATACGGATAACCGCGTCCTCGCCGTGAATGCTCGGCATGATCGACACGCGCAGGTCGATCTCGCGCCCGCCCGACTCCACGCGGAAGCTGCCGTCCTGCGGCACGCGCCGTTCGGCGATGTCCAGTTCGGCCAGCACCTTCAGGCGCGAGATGATGTGTTCCGCCACTTCGACGCCGTTGACCGAGGTCGCATGATCGAGCACGCCATCGACCCGGTACTTGACGGCCAGGCCGCCGGCGGTGCTTTCCAGGTGAATGTCCGAGGCCCCCGCTTTCAAGGCGTCGTACAGGGTCGAGTTGACCAGCTTGACGGCCGGGCTGGCCGCTTCCGAGACCGAGGCAAAGGAGAGCACGGCGGCGGTTTTGCCGTCGCGCCGCCCTTCGGACACGCCGGCGACGAGCGAATCGACAGCGCGCGCCGACTCCTCTTGCTTGGACAGATAGGCCTGGATATCGGACTGCAGCGCCAGGCGCAGTTGCAGCGGCGCGCCCGGGGTGGCGCGCGCGCAGGTCTCGAGCCAGGTTTGCAGGTCCAGGTCGAACGGGTCGGCGATCACGCCGGTCAGCACGCCGCCAGCGCCGCGCAGCAGCACGCAGTGGCGCGCCAGCGCGGGCGCCAGCGGCAGCAGGTCGAAGGCCGGCAGCTCGCTGAGCATCTCGGCCGTCTCCATCACCGACAACCCGAAAGGCCGGGCCAGTTCGCGCACGATCAGGCGCGCGTCCAGGCCGGAGATGGCTTCGAGTTCGGCCATCAGCGGGCGCTGCGACTGCAGGCTCTGGGCCCGCGCGCGCGACAACAGGGCGGCGTCGATCATGGCGGCGCTCACGACATGTCTCCGGCCAGGTCGAAGATCGGCATGTACAGCAGCACCACGATGCCGCCCACCACCAGGCCGATGGCAGCCATCAAGAGCGGCTCGAAGGTGCGCGTGAAACGGTCGATCCAGCGACTGATTTCACCGTCGTAGAACGCGGCCGACTGGGTCAGCATCGGGCCCATGTCGCCGGTGCGCTCGCCCACGCGCAGCATGCGCAGCGAGATCGGCGTGGTCAGTTTGTGCATTTCAAAAGCGTTCGACAAGGGCTCTCCGGATTCGATGCTGTGGCGCGCCGCCACCAGCGAGGCGCGCATGGTCGGCGAGACCATGCCCTGCACGGTGTCGATCGCGTGCACGATGGTGATGCCGCCTTCGCTGAGCATGCCCAGGGTCAGGTACAGGCGCGATAGTTCATAGATGCGGATCCGCTCGCCGATGCCGGGCAGGCGCGCCAGCAGGCGTCCAAGGCCGCCGTTGCGGGTCAGGCGGCGCCAGGCGGCGACGGCCAGCAACACCAGCGCGGCGGCGCCGCCGAGCAGCATGGCGGTGTGGTTGGTGGCGAACTGGCCCCAGCTGAGCATGAGCTTGGACAGGAACGGCAGGTCGCGCCCGGCGCCCTCGTACACTTCGGCGAAGCGCGGCACCACGTAGCCGATCAAAAATAGCGACACGGCCGCGCCCACCGACAGCAAGATCATCGGATAGATGGCTGCCGATACGATCTTGCTGCGCACCGCGTCGATGCGCTGCTGGTAGTCGATGAAGCGCGAGAGCGAGCGCGGCAAATCGCTGGTGCCTTCGGCCGCGCGCACGATGCCGATATACAGAGGGGGAAACAGGTCGGGCTGTTCGGCCAGCACGGTGGAAAATCGCTTGCCTTCGCGCAGGCCGCCGAGCAGCCGTTCGAGCACGCCGCGCGTGCCCAGGGCCGCTTCCTTTTCGAGCAGCGCTTCGAGCGCTTCAACGATGCCCAGTCCCGCGGTGAGCAGCGCCAGCAATTCCTGGCTGAACAGCACCAGCGACAGGCTGCCGCCGCGGCTGCGCCGCAGCGCCGCACCATGCACCGGTTCGACCGCGCTGACGAACAGTCCGCGCGCCTCGATCTGGCGGCGCGCGTCGACCGCATCGGCGGCGTCGACGATCTGGCGCGCGATGGACTGATCCGGCGCGAGGGTGCGGACTGCGAATTGCATCGGTGCTTACTGGGTCAGGATATCGGCATTTTCGCCGGTACCGCCAGGCTGTCCATCCTTGCCGGTGGAAAGGATTTCATACTCGGCCTTCGTGCCGGGCGAACGGTACTGGTAAGGATTACCCCATGGATCTTTTGGGATGCCCTTCTTCAGGTAGGGTCCATTCCATTTGACGCCGGCCGCCGGCGGCGCGACCATCAGCGCGGCCATGCCTTCTTCGCTGCTCGGGTAGCGTCCGACGTCAAGGCGATAGGTGTCGAGCGACTTTTCAAACGCTTCCATCTGGGCTTTGGCAATCGTCACTTCCGACTTGCCCAGCTGGGCAAAATATTTCGGTCCCACGTAGGCGGCCAAGAGGCCGATGATGATGATCACGACCAGCAGTTCGAGCAAGGTGAAACCGTTGCGGAAAGGACGTTGCTGGGTACTGCGTTTGTTGTTTGCTGCAAACATCCGTACGACTCCTCAATGGCTCAATTTGGCGTGCAAGGCTACCATATAGCCTGCAATACCGACAACAGTTGTTTGTCCTTCCGGCACCCTGTTTTTACTTGCGGAAATGCAATACGAATCGCGGCGTTCAGACGCCCTCGCCGTGACCCCGGCTTGTCATGGACGGCAAGCGCAAGGCAGCGCAGCGCGCGACCGCCTCGGTGCGGTTGCGCACGGCGAGCACACGGTAAATTCGCTGCAAATGATTCTTCACAGTCAATACGCTCAGGCCCAAGATGGCGGCGATTTCTTCGTTTCTCTTTCCATCCCGCAACCACCGGACAATATCGGCTTCGCGCGCGCTCAGCGGACGCGCGGCGGCGCCCTGCTCCGCCCGCGCCGAGACGGGGGCGGCGCGCGCCAGGCCCAGCAGCGCCAGGTGCAGATGGGGCAGCAGCAGCGACAGGAAATATGCGTGCCGCGCGCCCGGGCGCATCGGCAGGCCGAACAGCGCGAAAACGGTGGCGCCGCCGGCCAGCGCGCCGCTGCCATGGACCATCAAGTTGTCGTAGCCGCAGCCGGCCAGCTCGTCGCGGAACGGGGCCAGTGCCGCGTGCGGCGCGCTGTCATGGACGTCGGCCATGCAAGGCAAGGCGGCGCTGGCGGTGCAGTGGCGCGCCACGCGCAAGGCCAGGCCGCCGACGGGGTCGCACAAGCGGGCCATGGCCGCAGCATCGAGCACGCTGCCGTGCACCGCCTCGATGCGCTGGACGGCGCCGTCGGCGTCGAACTGCATGCACACCATCAGCTCGTGCGGCAGCAAGGCTTGCAGCTGGCCCTGGCTCCACAGGAAAAACTGGCGCAGGTCGCGCACCTGCAGCGAGGATTCGATAATGCGCAGCAGGTATTCCTGCTCCAGCTGGCTGAGAATGACGAGCTGGTTCACGGCGCAGGCACGGACACGCGATCAGCTCAGGCGGCGGCTTGCCAGCGCAGCTTGACGCGCGAATCCCAGGCCACGAAGCGGTATCCGCTGCCGCGCACGGTCTCGATATGCTCCTGGTGGCCGCTGGCCTGCAAGGCGCTGCGCAGGCGTCCGACATGGGTGTCGACGGTGCGTTCGTCGAGGAAGACATGGTCGCCCCAGACCTGGTCGAGCAGCTGCGATCGGCTGTGCACGCGCTCCGGGTGGTGCATCAGGAAGTTCAGCAAGCGAAATTCGACGCGGCCCAGGTTCAGTTGCACGCTGCCGGCGGTGACCCGGTGCGTGGCCGGGTCGAGCCGAAGCGCGCCCACCTGGACCGGATCGGCGCAAGCGCTGGCACGCCCGCCCTGTGGCGCGCGGCGACGCAGCAAGGCGTGGATGCGGGCGATCATTTCGCGCGGACCGAAAGGCTTGGTGATGTAGTCGTCGGCGCCCGATTCGAGCGCCATGATCTTGTCGTGCTCGCCGCTGCGGGCGCTGACCATGATGATCGGCAGCTCGCGCGTGCGCGTCTGGGCCCGCACGCGCCGGATCAGCGACAGGCCAGACTGGCCGGGCAAGTCCCAGTCGAGCAGCAGCAGGTCGGGCAGGCAGTCGTCCAGCACCAGCAGGGCCGACTCGGCATCGGCACTGCTTTCGATGGCGTGACCGGCCCGGGTCAGGTTCAATCTGATCAGGTCTTGCACCGCATCGTCACTGTCGACGACAAGAATATGGGCTGGCATGTTGCGAATCCTCAACGAATACTCACACAAAATTGCATACTAAATTGACTATGCCCGAAGCCCGGAAGCGATGGCTAATACAATTTAGGTTGGCGATTCAGTCGCAATCCGACTAAATCAAGCCCGCCATTCTATGTGGATCGATCAAGGATGGGCTGGCGCGCGCTGCGGCCAGATAAAAAAAAGACACATTTGTCGCTTCCGAACAAATGTGTCTACGGCAACATCGGGCGCGAGGCCCGTGTGCGGTGCCTGCTTTACGCTCCTTGGTTGCGCGCGCGGCGGCCCACGAAGCCGGCCAGCGCCAGGGCGCTGAGCATCAGCAACAGCTGGGACGGCTCAGGGATTTCCGACACGTCGGCCAGGTCGGCGTTGGCAGCGACGAGCACCGAAGCGGCGGCGCCGTCAAAGCCCGGGATCAAGTCGAACTGGACAATCGCGCCCAGCTGCTCGGTCATGCCGGCATCGTACAGGGCCACGAAGAAGGTCGAGCCGGTCGGGCTGTCGATCATTTCATAGTCACCGGAGAAAATGATGTCGAACATGACGTCGCCGCCCAGGATCAGCGAATGGGTCAGGTAGTTGGTCAGGTTGCCGGTTGTAAAAGTCACGCCGCCGGCCAGGTCGCCGGTCACGTCGCCGGAACGGTCGTACTCGTCGCCGAAGTCGCCCGTGAAGTTCCACAGGGTTGCGATGGCGCCAGGCGCATCGGTATTGCTTTCAAAAGCGAAGTCGAGCAGGCCGCTCTCACCCGAGTAGCCCTCGGTGTGGATGGTGACCTGGTAGTGCGGGCCGGCCAGCGCCGTGCCGCTCGACACGACCAGGGCGACTGCCAGCAGCGCCTGGCGTGCGAGGGTAGTAAAGTTGAACATGATCATATTTCCTTAAAATTAGTAGGTGCCGCTGAATACGGTGTTGGTGTAGCTGAAGCCAACCTTGTTCGGGTTGGTGAACAGTACGGTGACGGTGACCTTGGCGCCGGCCGCGATCGACGCATTGCCCAGCGCGATGTACGGGATGCCGCCCATGGTGCCAGTGGCATTGTCGACCGTGACGCCCGCGTTCAGGCCGTTGAACTGAACCTGGAACGGACCGCTCACTGCCGCGCCCGAGGTGTTGGTCAGGGTGACCGTGGCGCTCTTTTGCCCGGTCACGCGGTTCGTCGCCAGGCCCGAACGCTGCACGGCGAACTTGCCGCTGACGTCAAAGGTGGTCGCTGGCAGGTTCAGGCTGACGACGACCGGATCGTGGTCGGCGGCGCGGTAGGCATGGTCGCCGTACAGCGCAACCGCTTCGGCGCTCTTGCCATCGAGGTTGTAGTCGAGCATGGCCGCTTCATCGGCATTGTTATGCCATTCGGTCACCCCGGCCACTTGCGGGTCGAGCGAGGCGCTCGCCAGCGCGTGGTCGAGGTTACCCGACTCGCCGTTGAACACATACGAGTAAGGCGAACCGCTTGGGCGCACGAAGCGCTCGATCTGATTGACCATGCCGGCGCCGGTGAGGACCGCGATCGGGTCTTCGAAGCCGTTCGCATTCATGTCGCCGATGGCCAGCACGTCAGGGTCGCCCGCAGCGGCGATCACCTGCGGCAGGAACACATCTTTCAGGCGGGTAGCCTGCTGCACGCGGCGCAGGTTGCTGCAACCCTGGCCGTCGCCCAGATCGGCGTTGGCGCCGCTGCCGCACGTGGTCTTGGCGAACAGGTGGTTGACCACGACCGAGAACTTGCCGCCGTTGCCGGCCTTGAAGGTCTGCGCCATTGGCGGGCGCGCGTTGACGGTGTCGCCATCGGACATCGCGCCGCCGACCGGCGACACGCTGCCCGGCTTGTAGATCATGGCGACGCGGATCGCGTCGGTGCCCGTGACCGGCATGCCCGGCACGTAGGCGTACAGCGGGAAGCCGACCCGGCCGTTCATCTGCTGGACCAGGTAGTTGACCGCGATGTCGCCATTGTTCTGCACTTCGAGCAGGCCGAAGACGTCGGCGTCGATGGCCAGCAGTTCGCTGACAACCTTGGCGCTCTGGCGTTCGAATTCGGCCAGGCTGTCGGCGCCGCGGCAGTTGGCGCTGCTGGTGCTCGCGCCCAGTGCGCAGCCCTGCCCCGTGGCGCCGAAGGCATCGGTGCCGTCGCCGAAGGTGGTGAAGTAATTGAGCACGTTGGCGCTGGCCACTTTCAGGCCAGGGGCCGCCACCGGCGCTTCGGTGCGCGGGTTGGTCGCCGAGAACGACGGCGCTGCCGTGAACTGCAGCTTGAAGCCGACGCCGCCGCCGAACACATCGTAATCGATTACGCCGGCCAGGCCGGAGACGGTGTCGCCGGCACGCACCACGCGGGCGCCGCCGTCGATGTAAGGAATGACCGTCGGCGCCGTGGCCAGGCCATCGTCGATGACCAGCGAATTGCGCGCGTTGGCCGCAGCCAGTGCGATTGCTTCGGCCGTGCGTGGGGCGTAGCGGTTGGTCGCCGTTTCGCGGCGGCCAAAGGCCAACGTCAGCTCGCCGCGCGAACCGAGGAAGAAGTTCTGGTTGACGGTCAAGTCGTTGGTGATGTTGACCAGCATGCCTTCGACATTGGCCAGGTCCAGGGTGCCGTCGAAACTGAGGTTGGTCGGCGTGACGCTGTTGCCGCCGCTCAGAACGCTCAAGGCGGTGACGTCCTTCATCTGGGTGGTGGTGCGCGGCGCGCCGGTAGGACGGAACTCGGTGATGGTGCCGCGCACGCGCACCAGGTCGCCGACCGACAGCGCGGCGCCGCCGTTCGAGAACACGAACAGGCCGTCCGAGGTCGATGGGTCACCGTCACCGGTGGCGTCCTGCAGGAAGTAGCCGGTCGATACTTTGTGGGTGACGACGCCTTGCGTGCCCACGACCGCGTTGTTGAACGGGCTGGTTGGGCCTGAACCCTGGATTTGCGGGATGGTGGCCTTGCCCGACACGCCGACGGCCACGCTGCAGCTTTGCTGCTGGCCGGCGTTGTTGGTGAAGCGCACCGCGACCGCGTAGCTGCCGGGGGCCAGGGCCGGATCGGCCTGCAGGTTGACGCTGGCCACGCCGCCGTTGGCGCCGGCCGGGGTGAAACCGGTCAGGCTGATGCCCGGGACGGCTGCGCTGGTGATGCTGGCGCCGTCGACGATGCTGTCTTCGTCGGTGCCGGAGAGGACGGCTACGCCGCCGTCGCCCTGCTCAAGCGACAAGCTGGCCGGGCAGGTCAGCACGATCGGTTTCGGCAGCGCCATGCAGGCGTTACGGGCCGAATCGCTGGTGCGCGGCGCGGCTGGGCCGGTAGCGAAGTCGGTGCTGTTCATGTCGGTGTCGGTGCAGCCGCCGTTGGCGCGGAACAGCGCCAGCGTGGCGCTTGGCGCAGGAGCGACCGCGCCCTCGAAGCCGTTGGCGCTGCCGAAACCGACCAGATCGACCAGGTTGGCGCTGGTCGGGGTGGCGCCCGACAGGGTGACGTTATCGCTGACCAGGGCCAGCTTGCCGGTGGTGGCCGAGGCATTGAAGCCGGCCGCCGGCACGATGGACGGGGTCGGGAGCAAGGCGCCGTTGCTGCCGCCGCTCTGTTCCTGGATCAGGATGTACTGGCCCGGCTCGATGGTAAAGGTCGGCAGCAGCGACTTGCCGCTCCAGGCGGCGGTGCTGGTGGCCGAACCGTACTGCACCGACCAGCCGGTGGCGGTGACGGCGGTCGCGCCGCGGTTGAAGATCTCGATGTAGTCGTTACGCAGCACCGCGCCGGCATTGCCGCCGGCGCCATAAACCTGGCTGATCACGAGGTTCGGCGACACTGCCATGGCCGGGACGGACAGTCCTGCCAGCAGCGCGGCGAGCACGGTCAGCTTGCCTGGTGCGGGAATCGTAGCTACGAGCTTTTTCATCGAAAATCCTGAAGTGAATGGTAAGGGAACGGTATTGCAAAGATGACTACGCCAGCACGCCTACCGTGTTATTAAAATGTATTGCGAAATAGCAAAAGAGATACTAATTGCATAAGGTGACAATGTGATGACGTTCGATTAGTCCGAAAGGATCAATCACCCGGGGTCAGTGCCTACATTACGACACGGGCTCGGCCGCCACGCGGCTGAGCCCGTGTCGTAATGTAGGCACTGACCCCGGGTTTGACAGGCATAAAAAAAGGAAGCCGAAGCTTCCTTTTTTTGGGGGACCGTGGCGCCGTGGTCACATGAGCGAACGCTCACATTCCTGCGCCGCGTGGCCTTCGCTGCCTTCGCAGCCCGGGCCCTGCACGACGCCGGCTTGCAACGACAGCGCGGCGCGCTGCGCGCGATCGGCCTGCTCCTGGCTGCGCCGATTCAGTTCGATCGAGTAGGAGGTTTCAAAGTCGACCAGACGCAGTTCCTCGGCGCGCCGCTCGCTCTCGGTGACCAGCTGGAGGGCGGCAGGATGGATGGCGGCGGGGGCGACAGCCGCCACCGGGGCCTGGGCGGGCACGAAGCTTGCCGGGGCCGACTGCGGCGCCGCTTCCGTCCGGGCAGCCACGGCGGCGCTGGCGGCGTCGTCGCCACCGCAGGCTGCCAGTACGCAGGCCACGCTCACGGCGATCATCAAACGGGATAGTTGCACAATCATGTTGCCCTCGGAAGAAATCAATTCGCGAGCAAATTGTATCCCCACGGCAATTTCCTGTGTGCATTAAATTTCTGTAGATAAACAGAACAGCAACAAAAAAGGAACCTCGCGGGCTCCTTGTTGTCAGGCGGCGTCGTTTCAGGCGCGCTGGTAGATATCCTCGAAGCGGACAATGTCGTCCTCGCCCAGGTAACTGCCGGACTGCACTTCGATGATGTGGAGCGGCACCTTGCCCGGGTTTTCCAGGCGGTGGTTCATGCCGATCGGGATATAGGTCGACTCGTTTTCGGACAGCAGGCTGACCTTTTCGCCACAGGTCACGCGCGCCGTGCCGCTGACCACGACCCAGTGTTCGGCCCGGTGATGGTGCATCTGCAGCGACAGTTTTTCGCCCGGCTTGACCGTGATGCGCTTGACCTGGAAGCGGTCGCCCGCGTCGATGCCTTCGTAATAGCCCCACGGACGGTACACCTTGGTGTGATGCAAATGTTCGGTGCGTTCGTTGAGCTTGAGGTGGTCGACCACCTGCTTGACCCGCTGCACGTGATCCTTGTGCGCCACCAGCACCGCGTCGTTGGTCTCGACGATGACCAGGTCCTTGACGCCCAGCACGGCCACGATGCGGCTTTCGGCGCGCACCAGCGAATTGCTCACGCCATCGAGGTAGACGTCGCCGCGCTGCACATTGCCCTGGGCGTCGCCCTGCTGCACCTGCCACAGCGCCGACCAGGAACCGACATCGCTCCAGCCGATATCGGCCGGCACCACCACCGCGTCCAGCGTGCGCTCCATGACGGCGTAATCGATCGAGTCCGACGGGCAGGCGGTGAACGCGGCTTCGTCGAGGCGGCAGAAGTCGAGGTCGGTGTAGCCGAGCCGCACCGCCGCTTCGGCCGCGCCGGCAATCGCCGGGGCAAAGCTGGCCAGCTCAGCCAGGTAACGATCGGCGCGGAACAGGAACATGCCGCTGTTCCAGTAATAGCCGCCATCCTCAACCAAGGACTGGGCCGTGGCCAGGTCCGGCTTTTCGACGAAGCGCTCGACCTTGAAGCCGCCATCGAGGCCGGCCGTGGCGGCCCCGGCGCGGATATAGCCGTAACCGGTTTCAGGCGCCTGCGGCACGATGCCGAAGGTGGCCAGGGCGCCGCCCTCGACCAGCCTGGCGGCCTTGACCACGGCGGCGGCGAAGGCCTCGTTGTTGTTGATCACGTGGTCGGCCGGCAGCACCAGCATCACGGCGTCAGGATCGATGTTGCGCAGGTAGTGGGCGGCCGCGGCCACCGCCGGCGCGGTATTGCGCCCCACGGGTTCGAGCAGGATGCCGAGCGGCTTGCTGTCGATTTCGCGCAGTTGTTCGGCCACCAAGAAACGGTGCTCGTTGCCGCACACGACCAGCGGCGCCATCATGCCGGGCCAGCCGGCCACGCGCAGCGCCGTGTCCTGCAACATCGTCTTGTCGGTCACCAGCGGCAGCAGTTGCTTGGGCATGACCGCGCGCGACAATGGCCACAAGCGGGTGCCGGCGCCGCCGGACAGGATGACTGGGTAAATTTTCATGGAGCTGCCTTTGTTATGTTCTGGATGGTTCGCTATAGCTGCCCTCGCGCCGGCTCTGGCGCCGGTCGCGGGCGTTGGCCCACTCGTCGGCGGCGCAGTCGGACACGTGCTTCATCTCGCCGTTGCGGTCGACACTATAATCTTTATATACAATCATTTCACGCAAGTTAACATCATGCAAGACCCTTGTGTACTCAAAAAGCACGCTGCGCACCACTTTGGCCCCTGAACAGATGTGGCTGCCGTGCCCGATCCAGCTCGGCCCGACGATGTGCACGCCCGCTTCGATGCGCGCCCCCGAGCCGATGTAGACCGGGCCTTCGATGGTGGTGCCGTCCCAGTCGATGCGGGTATTGAGCCCCACCCACAGGCCATCCTCGATCTGGATGCCGGGCACGTCGAGCTGGGCTATCTTGCCCCGCAAGACATCCTGCAGCACCTGCCAGTAGTCCGACACGGTACCGATGTCGATCCAGTTGAAGGCGCGCTGCTGGGCATAGAAAGGCAAGGCCTTTTGCGCCAGCAGCGGGAACAGGTCGGCGCCGATGTCGAAGGCCTGGCCGGCCGGGATCAGGGCGAACACTTCGGGCTCGAAGATATATATGCCGGTGCTGATGAAATTCGATTTGGCCGCGTCCTGCGCCGGCTTTTCCTGGAACTCGGTGATGCGCCCGTCGGCGTCGGCCACCACCACGCCATAGCTAGCCACCTTGTCCCACGCCACCTCGCGCGTGATCACCGAGGCCAGCGCGCCCTTGCGCCGGTGTTCGAACAGGGCTGATTTCAAGTCCAGGTCGATCAGTGCGTCGCCGCACAGCACGATGGTGGTTTCATCGAAAAAGCCGCCGAACTCCTGGATTTTTTTCAGCCCGCCGGCCGAGCCGATCGGCTGCGGCACCACTTCGCCATCATCGTTGGTATAGCCCTCGAAGGAATAGCCGATCTGCACGCCGAACTGGTGCCCTTCGCCAAAATATTCCTCGATCTTTTCATGCAGGTAACTCACGTTGACCATGATTTCGGTGACGCCATGTTTGGCCAGATGCTCCACCAGGTAGGCCATCACGGGCTTGCCCAGGATCGGAATCATGGGCTTGGGGAGATCGTAGGTCAGGGGTCGTACGCGGGTACCTTTACCCGCTGCCAAAATCATTGCTTTCATCGGAGTTTCCTCAAGTTCTATTTGGGCAGGGTCTGCCATCGCCAGGAATCGGCGCACATTTGCGCGATATCGCGTCCCGCTTTCCAGCCCAGCTCGGCTTCAGCCTTGCTCGGGTCCGCGTAACAGGCGGCGATATCGCCGGGACGGCGGTCAACGATCTGGTAGGGAACGGGTTTGCCGCTGGCGCTTTCGAACGCGCGCACCATTTCCAGAACACTATTGCCACGTCCGGTGCCCAAATTGTACGTAACTACGCCGGGCCCTGTCGCCAGCTTGCTGAGCGTTTTGACATGGCCGATGGCCAGGTCCACCACGTGGATGTAATCGCGCAAACCGGTGCCGTCGGGCGTCGGATAATCGGCGCCGTACACCGACAATTTATCGCGCCGGCCTTCTGCCACCTGGGCCACGTAGGGCAGCAAATTGTTCGGGATGCCGTTCGGTTCTTCACCGATGAGGCCGCTTTCGTGCGCGCCCGCCGGATTGAAATAACGCAGCAAGGCAATCCGCCAGCTGGGGTCGGAGCGGAACAGGTCGCGCAGGATATCTTCAATGAAGAGCTTGCTTCGACCGTAGGGATTGGTGGCCGAGAGCGGAAAATCTTCGCGAATCGGCACCGTGGCCGGGTCGCCGTAGACCGTGGCCGAGGAACTGAACACCAGCGTCTTGACGCCATGGTCTTGCATGGTCTCGAACAGGACCACGCTGCCGGCCACGTTGTTGTCGTAGTAGCGCAGGGGCTGTTCGACCGATTCGCCGACCGCCTTCAGGCCGGCGAAATGGATCACGGCCTCGAAACCATTGGCGCGGAAGGCTTCGTCGAGCGCGCCGCGGTCGCGGATGTCGGCCTTGATGAAGGGCAGCGGGCGCCCGCTGATCTGGCGCACCCGTTCGAGCACGCTGGTATGGCTGTTCGACAAATTGTCGAGCGCGACCGGATCGTGGCCGGCGGCTATCAGTTCAACGCAGGTGTGGGAGCCGATGTAACCAAGGCCGCCAGTAACTAGTATCTTCATGGGAAACTCGCTTTTCGATTCAGGGTTTACAGGCGCCACACGTTGATGCCGGCCGCTGTCAATGCGGCGGCATCGTAGCAGGCTTTGACGTCGATGAAGCAGGCATTCTGGTTCAGTTTAAGCAGGAAATCGTCGACCGTCAGCGCGCTCAATTGGCGGTGCGCGACCGCCGCCACGATCGCGTCGGCGCGCGGCAGCGCTTCCCACGGCACCAGCGTCACGCCGTATTCGCGCAGCGCCTCTTCCGGGTCGGCATACGGGTCGTGCACGAACACCTCGACCCCGTAGGACTCGAGCTCGCCGATGACGTCGGCCACCTTGGAGTTGCGCAGGTCGGCGCAATTTTCCTTGAACGTCAGGCCCAGCACATTCACGCGCGCCCCCTTGATGTGGCTGCCCGCGGCGATCATGTTCTTGATCGTGCTCTCGGCAATAAACTTGGCCATGCCATCGTTGATGCGGCGCCCGGCCAGGATCACTTGCGGGTGGTAGCCGAGCATGCCGGCCTTGTGGGTCAGGTAATACGGGTCGACCCCGATGCAGTGCCCACCCACCAGGCCGGGGCTGAACTTGAGGAAATTCCACTTGGTGCCGGCCGCCTTCAGCACTTCGGCCGTGTCGATGCCGATCTTGTCGAAGATGATGGCCAGCTCGTTCATCAACGCGATGTTCAGGTCGCGCTGGGTGTTCTCGATGACCTTGCATGCTTCGGCGGCCTTGATACTCGAACAGCGGTGCACGCCGGGCACGACGATGCTCTCGTACATTTTGGCCACCGTCTCCAGCGTGGCGGGGGTGTCGCCGGCCACTACCTTGAGGATGGTCGTCAGGGTATGATCGCGGTCGCCGGGGTTGATGCGTTCGGGCGAATAGCCGACAAAAAAGCCCTCTTTCCAGGCCAGGCCGGAGGCCTTTTGCAGCACCGGAATGCACACTTCTTCGGTGGCGCCCGGATACACGGTCGACTCGTAGACCACGATGGCGCCGCGCTTCATGTGCTTGCCGACGAATTCGCTGGCGCCGATCAGCGGGCCGAAGTCGGGATTGTGGGCCCGGTCCACCGGCGTGGGCACGGCCACGATGATGACGTCGGCCTGGCCAAGGCGCACCGGGTCGCAGGTGTATTCGGCATGCACGGCCAGCGCCATCTGGGCGTCGGACAATTCACGCGAGGGGTCAAAGCCGCGCACGCAGGAGGCCACCTTGGCTTGTGAAATATCGAAGCCGATGGTGCGCCCGAGTTTGCCGAATTCCACCACCAGGGGCAGGCCGACGTAGCCGAGCCCGATAACGCCAATTGTGTGCATGTGCCGATACCCTTATTTATTATTGTTGTTGGCAGCTTCCTTCAGGAATAGCCAGATGAACGCGATGTCGTCGATGAAGTAGCGCCGGAACATGCGCCGTGGTTCCTGCAAAAACCGGTAAAACCATTCGAGCCCGCTCGCCTGCATCCAGCGCGGCGCACGCCGCACCAGGCCGGCGGCCACGTCGAAGGTGCCGCCCACGCCCATCGCGAACGGCACGCCCATGCGGGCCTGGTAGCGGCCCAGGAATTGCTCTTTTTTTGGCGAACTGATGGCCACGAACAGCAGGTCGGCGCGGCTGGCCTGCACCTGCGCGGCCACCTGCCCTTCTTCTTCCGGGCGCCAGTAGCCGTCGCGGTAGCCGGCGATGATCAGGCCGCGGTATTTCTGTTCGTAGATGTGTTTCACGCCGGCGACGACCTCGTCGCGCGCGCCCAGCAGGAACACGCGCCAGCCGGCGGCGGCGGCGTGCTGCATCAACGCTTCGAACAGGTCGATGCCGGCGACCCGTTCCTTGAGTGGTTTGCCCAGCAGGCGCGCGGCCCACACCACTGGCATGCCGTCCACGCTGACCAGGTCGCAGTGGTTGATGATGCGGCGCAGTTCAGGGTCGCGGCTGGCCTTGACCAGTTTGTCGACATTGAGCACCACGTGCTGGTGCGGCGTGCCGGAACGGACGAAGGCGGCCACCCGTGCAACGGTCTCTTCCATGGTGAGGTTGTCCATCAGACAGCCCATCATGGAGAGACGCTGTGTCACACAAGTTCCCTTGCCAGCACGGCGACGATGCGCTCGGCCGCCTTGCCATCCCACAGGTGGGGACGGCGGCCCTGCTTGCCTTCGCCGCGCAAGACCTTGCGCGCCTCCGCCACCACGCGCGCCGGATCGGTGCCGACCAGCACATTCGAGCCTTCGTCGACCGTGACCGGGCGCTCGGTGGTTTCGCGGATGGTAATGCAGGGCACGCCCAGCGCCGTGGTTTCTTCCTGCAGTCCGCCGCTGTCGGTCAGCACCACCGCCGCGTCTTTCCAGATGTTGAGGAAAGCCATATAGGCTTGCGGACCGACCAGGGTGATGTTGGGACCGAGGTCGATGCCGAAGCTGGCCATGTTGGCGCGGGTGCGCGGGTGAACCGGGAAGATCAGCGGCAGTTCGGCCGAAATTTCCTTCAACGCGCCAGCCAGTTTCGTCATCATCGCGCCGTCATCCACATTGCTTGGACGGTGCATGGTGACAACGCCGTAGCGCTCGTTCTTGTCAGCGCGCGCCGCCTTGAAGGCGCTTGTTTCATAGCCGGCGGTGTCGGCCGAGGCCAGCTTGTCGGCCTGGAACAGCACGTTGTCGACCATCACATGGCCGACGTAATGGATGGCCGACTCGGCCTTGCCTTCGCGCCGCAGGTGTTCCAGCGCAGCCGGTTCGGTGACGAAAAACCAGTCGCTGATGCTGTCGGTGACGAGGCGGTTAATTTCCTCGGGCATGGTCATGTCGCCGCTGCGCAGGCCGGCTTCGACGTGGGCCACGGGAATGTTGAGCTTCTTGGCCGAAATCGAGCACGCCAGCGTCGAATTGACGTCGCCCACCACCAGCACCGCGGCCGGGCGCTCGGCAATGCACAGCTGTTCGAAGCCGACCATGATTTTCGCGGTCTGCTCGGCGTGGCTGCCGCCGCCGGCGCCCATGAAGATGTCGGGCTGGGGAATGCCGAGTTCTTCGAAGAAGACCTCGTTCATGTCGCGGTCGTAGTGCTGGCCGGTGTGGATGATTTTGAACGACAGCACATCCTGGGCTTGCAGGGCGCGGACGATGGGCGCGATCTTCATGAAATTCGGTCGGGCGCCGGCGACGAGGTAGATCAGGGGCATGGTCATCCAAGTTTATCAAAACTACAATTATAGCGAGAAAATCGGGCGCACGGCTCAGCCGTCCAGCGCCCGGGCAACATTTTCCACCTTCATCACAAAACGGTGCTTGCCGTTGGCGATGGCCAGGAAAGGACGGTTCATTTCAAAGCGTATCGAGGCGAAGCGCAAGGCCGCGCCTATCCGTTCGAGGTAAGACTGCTGGGTAAACGCCGGGCCGCACTGGACGACGACGACCAGTTCGCGCTCGTCGTACAACACCTGGAAGGCGGCGATGCGGGCATCTTCGCGGAACAAATGGGTGAAGAATTCGGAATGGACGGCGTTGCCTTGCGGGTCGGCCACCATGTCGTTGGCCCGTCCCAGCACGGCGCTGATCAGGGGAAAACCGCGCCCGCAGGGACAAGGCGCGCCGGCCAGCGCGACCCGGTCGCCGCTGTCGTAGCGCGGCAGGAAGAAGGCGTCGTTGGCCAGGTCGGTCGACACCAGGCGGCCGTCGGCCTGCACTTCGTGCCAGCAGCGTTCGGTGATCAGGTGCAGTCCATCGCGCCGCTCGCATTCGTAGGCTGCCAGGCCTGCGTCGTTGCAGCCGTACTGGTTGAAACAGGGAGCGCCAAAGGCAAGTTCGATGCTATCGCGCATGGCCGGCGTCAGCACTTCGGCGGTACAGACCACGGCGCGCAGCCCGAAGGCGTGGCCGGCGCCGCGCGCGAGGATGTGCAAGGCCAGCCGGTGGATCGCCGCCGCATAGCCGTACAGCAGGCGGCAGCGGACGATGCGCGCGCACCAGTCGTCCATGCGCGCGGCCGACAGGTCGAAGGCCGACAGCAGGCGCGCATTCATCAGCGCGTAATACATTTTCTGTTTGCGCCCGCTGCCGAACAAGGCGCTGCCGGCGAGGATGGCCACCGGTTCGCCGAGGCGGTAACCGGCCACCGTCCAGCTGAGCAAGATCGACGCCCACAGGTAGGACTGGGAGCGCACACCGGTCAGGTAGACAAACGGTTCGCCGGTCGAGCCGCCGGTTTTTTTGCGCACCAGTTTGCCGCGGTAGGCGCCGTTGCGCAGCGCGCTGCGGTGAGCCTGCGCGTAGGCTTTGTCAATCAGGGGGAACTGATCGAAACCGGCGTGGGCGGCGTACAGCGCGCTGTTGCTACGAACCAGTGCGGCGTAGGCATCGCGGCGCGCCCGCTGGCGCGCAGCCAGCAGCACCGGCGGCGCGAATTGCAGTTGCTCCAGTTCGCGCAGCAGGGCCAGCGCGCGGGTGCCGCGCATCAGGTCGATCAGCCCGAAACGCAGCCTGCCGGTCCACGATCCGCCACTGCCCATTGCAACGCTCCATCAGCTTATTGCACCGTGACATCGAGGTCGCTCACCGAGATGACGCGGCCACCCACCGCAATCGTAGCACCACTGCCGCTGAAGCTGATGTTCGGTTTGGCGCTTGCGCAGTCCGCGCGCAGCACCGAGACAATCAGGCCGCGCGTGCGGGCCGTGTTGAAGCCGAACTTGGTCCAGTAATGGGGCCCGGCCGGCACGCTTGGCGCCGGATAATAGCCCTGGGTAGCGCTCATGTTCAGCGGCTCGGGCGAGGCCACCGTGCCGCACAGCGCGGCCGGCGCCACGTCGACGCGAAAGGCGGACGGCGTGCCGCCCAGCGCCGCGACCGTGTGCAGATTGTATTCATACTTGCGCGCGCTAATGCTGTTCAACTGGTCGACCGTGATCAGGGTCGACGGACGGATGAACACCAGCGTGCGTTTGGCCTGCGTCAATTGGCCGGCATAGGCGGCCGTGGCGTCGCCGGTGGTCACGTCGAACGCCGCCGACTGCAGGAATTTGGTCAGGCGGCCCGAGGCGGCCCGCTCGCCCAGCCCGGTCGCGCCCAGGCTCTGACCGGCGCCGCCGTCGAAGGTGATCGCGTTGTGGGCCTTGGTGTGCTTGTAATAGTTGCGCCAGTGGGGAGAGTTGTAGGCATCGTAGACCCCGCTATCCATCGCCAATACCTTGCCCTTCGAATACATGACGAAGCTGTTCTGGTCCGCGTGCGAATGGTTCACCGAGCCGAAAGGGCTGCTCTTGAAAAACACCGAGGTGCGCAGGCGGTCGGAGAGCGAACTGTGCATCGCAGCCCAGCCCACGGCCGGGAAATAGGCGCCGTTCGGCTGGGTGGCGGGGAGCGCAATGGCGCTGCCATATTCGCGCGGGCTGAGCAGGATATGCAGGCGCGCGTAATCTTCCCCGCTCTGCTGCTTGACATACCAGCGCGACAGCGTCGACGTGGAGCGGTTCATGATGGCCTTGCCGAAGCGCGCCCAGTCTTCGCTGCGGTTGGTTTCGGCGCCGTCGCCAAATACGCCGACCGGAATGCCCGGCGGCAGCGCATAGGCGATGAAGCGGGAAAACTCGGTCAGCCAGGGCTTGCGGTAAAACGGCACGTTCAGCACGCGTTCGACCAGGTCCCACATCACCAGCGATTCGCCGGCGTCCCACTGGGCGTAACTCGATCCGTTGGCAAAGCCGCCGTCGTCGCCGCCCCACGGGCTGACACTGGCCACATAGGTCGGCAAGGTGGTGCGTAACCAGGCATTCATTTCCGGCATGTCGCCGCGCACAATCAGCAAGGCGCCGACGAATTTGCCCAGCGCATTGAAGGCGATCCCGTTTTCCGGGTACAGCCGGACCGTGTCGGCCACTTTGACCAAGCCCGCATTGCCGCAGGCAAGCAGCACATCCTTGACCGTCTGGCGGTCGGCGGTGGTCATGCCGGCATACGCGAAATCGTAGGCCAGCGCATAAAACCAGGCGTAGTCGCGCGTTTCTGCCACGTCGCCGCTGCATTTCCTGGCCAGCACGGCCGGTGCGAACAGATTCATGCGCGCGCGCATTTCAGTGAGGAACCAGGGGTCGCGCGTGACATACCAGGCCACGGCAGATTCGGCCATGCCTTCGAGGATACGGTCCTGCTGCCACCAGCTCAGCATGCGGATCGCGCTGTCGGGGGAATTGATCTGGGCCTTGAGGGTGTCGCTGACCGCAGTTACCGAGTTGCGCTTCAGGTAGCCGGACAGGGCGGTAATGGAATTGAGGCGCTCGGCTTTCGTTGCAGCAACGATTCCAAGGTAATCTGCTTGACCTTTAAACAAGCGTGGATGGCCCATGCGCGGACTGGCGGCGTCAAAATTGTCGATGGCGGTCGATAGCGAAGCGGCGTTCAGGGCGGTGGCGGTGGCGGTCAGTTCAGCGTTGGTATAGGTCTGGGTCTGGTAGGTAAACTGCGCCTTGGCCGGGGCGCCGAAGGCAGCCGCAATCAAAGTGGCAACCATCGTTAATTGTTTGATCATGCGGCTAACTCCTCATAACGTCGTCGAAGACGTTCAATTACTATGTCAGCCATGTAGATCGTCTTGACCCGCTCAAGACCGCATGCCGACAGCCTGTCCGCATGGATACTATCACGCATTATGCGTAAAATTGAGGCAGCCAGCTGTTCGGTATCTTTCACGGGAAGCAAGATTCCGCACTTGCCGTGCGCCAACATTTCTGGTATCGCGCCGACACTGGTGGCGATCACGGGGATGCCTGCCGCCATAGCTTCGAGCAACACCATCGGCATTTGTTCTTGGTATGAAGGCAACACCAACACGGCTGCCGACGCCAGCAGCCCTGCCCGCTGGCGCTGGTCCACCCACCCTGGCAAGACCACGCTGGCGCCGATGCCAAGCTGCGCGGCCAGCGCGCTCACGGCAGCGCCCTCGCCCTCGCCGGCCAGCACCAGTCGGGCGCCGGGCAGAGCGGCGGCGGCAAAGGCGCGCAGCAGTTCGAACACGCCCTTGCTTTCTTCCAGCCGTCCAAGAAAAAGCACGTCGCGCCCGGGCTGGCGCGCGGGCCCGAACCACGCCGCCACAGGATTCGGAAAAACCTCGACCTGTGCCAGCTGGCAGCGCGCGCGCAGCCATGCGGCCGACGCGTCGCTGAGCGCGAAGGCCGCCGCCGACTGGCGGATCAGCGCCAGGGCCAGGCGCTGGCGCCAGCCCGTCAGTTGGCGGTCGATATAGGCGGGGAATTGCCCGCCGTGCAGGTGGAACAGCACCGGACAGCCGAACAGACGCGCCATCGCCATGAAGCCGGCCTTGCGCCAAAAGCTGGAACCGGACGCCACGTGCATATGCAGCAACGCAATGCGGCCGGCCAAAAACAGGCTCAAAACATGCACAAACGCAATGGCGGCCTGGGCTGCCTTGCGCGCCCGACCGCCGTCGACCTGGGTGGCGATGAAACGGCAGTTTCCGTCTTCGTAGCCATGGGCAAGCAAGGTCGCGACGACACTCGCCATGCCCCCGCGCGAGGCGGGCGCCGGGCCGAGCATGATCACCTGCTTCATGACGTGGCCAGCTGGCCGAACAGGGTTTCGTAGCGGTCGAGCATGCGGTCGAGGTTGAAGCGGTTGCGCACCGTGCGCAGCGCGGATCGCTCCAGCCTGGCGCGCAATGCGGGGTCGCGCAGGCGCGCCAGCTCGGCCGCCAGCGCGTCCACATCGCCCGGCCGGTACAGCAAGCCGTTGTGTCCATGCACGAATTGCTCGCGCATGCCGCCAACGTCGCTGGCCACCACGCTTTTCCCGAGTGCCATGTATTCAAGTGTGGAAATGGGGAAGGTCTCGCTGTGGGAAGTCAGCGCCATCGCATCGCACATCGCGACATATGGCCGCACGTCGGTCTGCAAGCCGGCCAGCAGCGCGCTGTCGGCCAGGCCAAGTCGATCGAGGCAGGCTTCCAGTTGCGGGCGCCATGCCCCCTCGCCCACCAGTATCGCCCGGTAAGGCAATCCGCGCGCCCGCAGGCGCGCCACCGCGTGCAGCAAATCGTCCTGGCGCTTTTCTTCACGGAACGCGGCGCACAGGCCAACCACGAAATCGCCTGGGCCGAAACCATGCCTCGCACGCAGGCCGGCGGCGCCCTCCAGCTGCGGCGCGAAGTGGGCCAGGTCAATGCCGTTGTGGACCACCTGGGCGCGGCGCGGCAATATGCCGAGCGTGGCGAAGAACTGGCGCTGGCATTCGCTGACAAACACCACGCAGGCGGCACTGGCGTAAAAGCGCCGGTACACCATGAAGCGCAGGCGCGCACGCGCTCCGCGCTGCACCACGCCCATGCTATGGCAAATGAAGACCAGCGCGGGACGCCGTGCGCAGCGCATTGCGGCCAGCGCACAGCACATTAAGCTGTAATGGGAAGTGGCGACCAGCAGGTCGGGCGTTTCGGCGTCGATCAGCGCGGCCAGGCGGCCCAGCGCCCGCAGATCAATCCCGTCGCGCGCATCGCAGCAGTAACGCCGCTTGACGCCATCGGCGGCCAGGCCTTCACCGGCCTTCATGCAGGCCAGCGCCACGTGGTGGCCGCGGCGCGCCAGGCCGCCCGCCAGCGCGACCAGGTGCCGTTCAGCGCCGCCGCACTGGAGCTGGCCGGCGACGAACAGCAGCTTCACCGCCCGACCCTGCTGCGGGCGATCGCATCGTGGACAAACCCGGCCAGCGACTGCGCCACGCGATACGGTGCGAAACGCTGAGCCACGTGATCGGGGCCATGCGGCGCGGGGCCGGGCAGGCGCGCGCATTCGGCCAGCAGCATGCGCGCCACCGCGGCCGGTTCGGCCGGATCGGCGCAGGTGTGCACGCCGCCGGACCATTCGGCGACCAGTTCGGCCGTGGTGCCGGGCGGCGTGATGGCCCATACGGGACGGCGCGCGCCGATGTAGTCGACCAGTTTGCTGGGCAGGAAGACGCTGTCGGCATCGCTGGGCGCATCGATCACCAGCAGGGCTGCGCTGTCGCGCGCCAGCGCCAGCGCGTCGAGGTAGCCGACCTGGCCGCGCACGGTCAGCAGTCCGGGCGGCAGCGAAGCGAGCCTGGTGGACGCCAGGAAAGCAGGCGCCATCGGCCCCACCAGTTCAAAGGCGATGCCATCGAGCGCGCGCGGCTGACGCGCGACGATCAGCGCCAGTGCCTTGAACAGGGGCTCGGGCGAGCGCGCGCCGTACAGCGCGCCGATATGGCGGATGACTTTGGTCTGCCCGACTGGCGCCGGATCGGCCACGCCACGCATGTCCCAGGCATGCGGCAGCACGCCGGCGGCCGCGCGCCACGGGCCGGAGTACTTGCCCATCACCAGCGCACGGGTGCGCTCCGAAGTGAACAGGAAGCCGTCGGCGCCAGCCACCACGCGCCGCTCCAGGCGCCGGTTGACCTGGTGTTCGGCCCAGCTGGTTTCATGAAAAGGATTGTCGGCCCATGGGTCGCTAAAGTGCGCCAGCCACGGCAAGCCGGTGCGGCGCTTGATGGCCAGCGCCAGCAAGTGGTCCGACATCGGCATGCCGAAACTGATGATCGCATCGGGACGCGCTGCGGCGATGGCGGCCAGCGCCGGCGGCAGCGCGGCCCGCCGCCAGCGGCCAAACCGGTCAGGGCAAGTTTCAAAAAAGGGCAGCATGCGGCGCGCCGCGCTGCGCGCCATGCCGGTGACGCGTGCGCCGGGGCCAAGCACCGGCAACGCCGCCACGCGCTTGAAAAAATCGGGATACTGGTGGTAGCCGTCCCCGCAATCGGGATCGCGCCCATGCACCAAGGTCACCTGCGCGTCGAGGTGGTACAGCAGGCGCGCCACCTGGATCGCCTGCGGCGTCAACTGGGGCGGCGCGTAATAACTGATCGCAAGCAGTTTCATGGCCGTTCCCGATAGGTGTCGAAAGCGTCGACGATGCGCCGCGCGGCCTGGCCATCGCCGTAAAAATTCCCGCCGATGGCATCGGGTGCGCCGGCGTCGAGCAGGGCCGCGACCGCGCTGACGATGCGCGCGCGGTGCGGGCCGACCAGGTACACCAGGCCCGAGCCCTGCCCTTCGGTACGCTCGGTCAATTCGCGCATCACCACCACCGGTTTGCCCAGGCTGGGCGCCTCTTCCTGGACGCCGCCCGAATCGGTGAGCACCACCGAGGCGCCGACCAGCAAGGCCACAAAAGGCAGGTAGTCGAGCGGCGGGCACAGGGCCAGGTTGTCGGTCTGCAGGCCTGCCAGGCGGCGATCGACGGCGCGCCGCACCGCCGGATTCGGATGGACCGGGAACACGAAGTCGACCCCAGGATAGCGCGCGCACAATTCGCCGATGGCGGCGCAGATGGCGTCGACGCCGGCGCCGAAGCTTTCGCGCCGGTGGGCCGTGACCAGCACGAAGCGGCGCTGCGGCGCGATGAAACGCGCCAGGCCGTGGCAGGCCAACGCGGCGCGGGCCTGGGCGCGGCTGGCCGGGTCGAGCCGCAGACGTTCGCGCACCAGGTACAGCGCATCGATGCCGGTGTTGCCCGTGACAAGGATGCGGGCCGGGTCCACGCCTTCGCGCAGCAGGTTGGCGCGGGCCGGCGCGGTGGGCGGAAAATGCAGGCAGGCGATGGCGCCGACCAGCTTGCGGTTCATCTCTTCGGGGAAGGGCTGACTGATGTCGCCGGTGCGCAGGCCCGCCTCCACGTGGGCCACGCGCGCGCCGGAATAAAAGGCGGCCAGCGCGGCGGCAAAGGCGGTGGTGGTGTCGCCCTGCACCACCGTCCACAGCGGCCGTACGGCCGCCAGCACCGGCGCCAGGCCGTCGAGCGCGCCGGTGGTGACGCCGGTCAGGCTTTGCCCTGGCCGCATCAGGTCAAGGTCAAAATCGGGCTGGATACGAAAGAAGCCAAGCACGCTGTCGAGCATTTCGCGGTGCTGGGCGGTGACGCACACGCGCACCGTAAAGCCCCCGTGCGCACGGGCGGCGAGCACAAGCGGGGCCAGTTTGATCGCCTCGGGCCGGGTGCCGAACACGAACAGCAGGGTGCGCAGGTCGGCCATGTCAAGCTCCACTACGGAACAGCGCGCGCGCTTCGGGCAGCAGTCCGGCCAGCGCCAGCATGGCGACATAGCTGACGGCATACGCGGCGCCGGCCAGCAAGGCTTCGGCCAGCGGTGCCTGCAGCAGCGAGGCACGATCGAGCAGCAGGGCCACGATGGCCGCACCCAGGCTGGCTGCCAGGATACGCAGCAGCACGCCCCAGCGCTGCAGGCGACGCAGCGGCACGCCGGTGGCGCGCGCGACGCGCCAGAAGCTGTAGGCGTTCCCCGCCAGCAGGGTCAGCACATTGCCCAGCGCGGCTCCGGGCAAGCCCCACAGGCGCGCGCCGGCATAGGCTGCGGCCAGCCCGGCGGGCAGCAGCACGGCGTCGGCCACCAGCAGGTAGCGGCCCTGCCCCAGCACCACCGTCAGCGTGGACACCTCGACCGCGACCCCGAGCAAGGCCAGGCAGTTGATGCGCATGACGTCGGCGGCGTCAAGATAGCTGGCCGTGTAGACGACGGTGACGATATGGGGCGCCAGCACCGCGCACAGCGCCAGCGCCGGCATCAGCACGAATGCGCAGGCCAGGTTGGCGCGCTGGTTCAGGCCCAGCATGCCGGCTTGGTCGCGCGCCGCTTCAAGGCTGGACAGGCGCGGCGCAATCGCATTGCCGACGCTGTTGCGCAGCAGCGCCACCAGCGGCATGATGGTCGCGCCAATCGAAAACGCGGCAAAGGCAAGCGCCGGGAACAGCGCCGCGGCCACCCATTGGTCGGCCTGGCCGCGCAGCAGGAACAGCGCCGAAGCCAGGCCGAAGGGCAGCGCGTAGACCAGCTGTGCGCGCAAGGCCTGCGGGCGCAGGGGAAACACGCGCCAGCCGTAATGGCGTCCCACGTCGCGCAGCACCAGCGCCAGCTTGAAGACGGCGTACAGCAGCAGCGCGCCGAACACGAGGTCGACACGGCCCGACCATGCAGCACCGGCCACCAGCGCCACGCGCAGCAGGGCCAGCGCGACGATCAGGCGCGCCTGTGCCAGCAGCTGGCCGCGCGCGTTTGGGAGGAACTCGGCCAGGCTGGCGGCCACCCACAGCGTGAGGAAGGCGGGCATGAACCACGCCGCGCCTTCAATCATGCGCACGCTGCGCGGCAGCAGCGCATTCCAGGGCCCGAGCACAAGGCCGGCGCAGGCGCCGCCGAGCAGCAGCAGGAAAAACGTGTGGTGCACGTACGCGGGCCGTTCGGCTGTGCTGCTGCGCGGCAGGAAGTAGAACAGGCTGCGCGGCAGCGCGAACGGCGCCACTGCCATGGCCGTGCCGACGGCCAGCCAGGCCAGCCGGTAATCGGCAAAGGCGTGCGGGGGCAGTAAGCGCACCAACGCCACCGGCAGCAGGAACTGCAGCGCGAAGTCGAGCATGCCGGCCGCGGCCAGCGTGACGGCGCCGCGCCGCAAACTGGCGTCAGGCGTCGGGATAGTCGCAGAATTCCACATAGGCGGCGCTGCCCTCGGTTGAAATGACACGGGCGGGAATGCCCACCGCCACGGCGTTGCGGCACAGGTCGCGCGTGACGACCGCATTGGCGCCGATGGCGCTGCCGCTGCCGACCTCGATGGCGCCGATGACGACCGCACCCGGGCCGATGTAGACGCCGTCGCCAATCACCGGCACGCCCTTGCGTTCGCCGCGGTTGATCTGCCCAAGCGTGACGCCGTGCGAGATGTTGCAGTTGCGGCCGATGAGCACCGCCTCGTTGACGACGATGCCGCCGCAGTGGCCGATGTAAAAGCCCGGCCCGATGCGGGTGGTATAGGGAATCGAAATCCCGAAGCGAAAGCGCATGCGCCGGTGCATCAGGCGCGCCAGCACATGGGCCAGCCGCCACAGCCCGCCCGAGCCGCGCGTCATGGCGGCCAGGCGCAGCCAGAACATGAAGCGAAAGCCAGGCACCAGCCGGTAGGCGCGCAAGCCGGCGCGCAGCCCGCCCTGCCCTTGCAGGTGGCGGTAAAGGTCGCAGCGCCACAGGCTGCGCAATGCCTTGCGCTGGACGCTGTTCATGGTGGCGCCAGCGCGGCCAGGTAGGGTGCGGCCACTACCTCGGGCGCGCAGTGGGTCAGCGCATAGGCGCGGCAGCGCGCGCTGCATGCGGCCCACAGCGAGGGCGATCCAAGCAGGGCGCGCGCCGCCCCGACGGCCGCCGCCGCGTCGTTCAATGCCACCCCCAGGCCGTTTGCGGCAATCACGCCGTCGGGGTCGAAGGTGGCGATGACGGGCACGCCATTGGCCCAGGCCTGCCAGTAGGTGTTGGGGAAGCCTTCGAACGCCGACGTGTTGACGAAGAGGCGCGCGTTGGCGAACAACGCGCGCGTGGCGCCGAAGCGCACCTGGCCGTGGAAATGCAAATTCGCCACCCCGCCGGCCGCGCTGGCCACGCGCCTGTACAGTGCCGGTTCGTCGGGATGGGCGCCGCCGGCCATGTCGCAGCGCAGTTCAGCCGCATGGCGCGCGATTTCGACAAACCATTCGGGCCGCTTCATGGCGCGCATATTGGCCAGCCACAGCAGGTCGGTGCTGCGCTCGCTGAAGCGGCGCACGCTGTCGGGCAGGTCGGCGAACATGCCGGCCACGCGGGCCTGCACGCCGTAATGGCGCAGCAGCAGCGCCGCCTGGCGCCGGGTCTGGACCAGCACCGCGTCGGCGCGGCGCAAGCCGTAGCGGTACATGGCGCGGTCGCGCGGGTTGCCGAGCATCAGCGTAGCCGGGCTGCAATCGGCGTCGGACGCAACCCGGAACACGAAACGGCGCCGGTGGCGCCGGCAGTAGGCGGCGATCACGCCGGCCATGGCGCCGGCACAACTGGCGTAGCACACGTCGGCGTCGGCCGCCTTCAGCGCGGCCCATGTGAGCGCCACGCGCGGCGTAAAAAAACGCAGGCCCGGCAAGCCCGCGCGCAAGGCGAAGGTTTTGCGCACGGTAACGCCGTCGATCTGCTCGACCGGGCGCTGGCCGAAGTCGCCCACCAGCGAACTGACCGTGTAGCCCTTGCGCGCCAGGTAGCGCGACATCAGCGCGTGCTGGACTTCTTCGCCGCCGATGTGGACGCCGTCGCCGTCCAGGCCGGCGATCACGCCCCAGGCGTAGTAATTGAGCATGCAGATGCTGGCCTTCATGGCGCCGCCTTGTGCCGGAACAGGCCGCCGCAGCCGATCAGGATGCCGAGCGCAATCCAGAAGTAGGACTGGGAAAACGCCGGCGTGAAGCGGTCGTCCGTCAGCCCCTGCAAAAACCAGAGCGGCACCAGCACCGCGCCGCCGGCGAACAGGCCCTGCAGGGTCGGCGAGGGATGCTGGTGCGACAAACGCGTAAATTCGCGCCGCGCGTACAGCAGGAAGGCGAGCACGAAGCCGAAGCCGATGATGCCCAGGTCCATCAGGCCGCCCAGCCACGCGCTGTGCGGCTGCGCCACCGGCAGCATGCGGTTGAGCCTGACGGGGGCACTCCACAAGATCGAATAGATCCCGTGCGGCAGCACCGGTTCGGCCAGGACCGTGGGCAGCAGCGGCAGCCAGATGCCGTCCACGCGGCCGGCGGTGACGGCGCCGCGGTCGCCGCCGGCAATCCCGGTCAGCGCCCGTTCGCTCAATGGTTCGATCACGAAGGGGCCGATGCAGGCGGCCAGGATCAGCGCCGCAATCACCGCCTTGATGCTGAGGCGCTTCCAGAAATAGATCAGGTTGACGAGGAGGAAGCCGGCAAAACCGCCGCGCGAAAACGTCATCAGCACCGCCAGCCCAAACACGACCGCCGAGACGAACAGCAACTTGCGGGTGAAGCCGGCGTCCTGCGCGCGGATCGAGAACAGGGTCAGCGCGTACAGCATATTGAGCAGCAGGCTCATTTCATTGGCGTGCATGCCGAGCTGGCCAAGAAAGGTGCGCTCCAGCGGCGAGGCCAGCTCGCGCAGCGTGATTCCCGAGCCGAACAGCAGCGAGGCCACCAGCGCGCAGAACACCCATCCCGAGGTCAGCATCAGATAAATGAAGCGCTCCGGCTGCTTGCTGTGGCGCACCGACAGCGCCACCAGCAAGGACAACAGCACCAGGAACTGGGGCTTGAAAAACATGTCGCGCAGGTAGCCGGTCGCATCGTGAAACTGGATCAGCTGGCGCACCGCAAAATGGGGCGGAATCAGGCCCACGCTGGACATGCCGACCAGGGCGGCAATGGCAATCGGCAGCACGTACCACAGCACCAGGCGCAGCGGCACCAGCGGGTCGCGCCAGCGCCGCAGGCCGGCATGCACCGCGTAGGAGACCAGCGTGAGGAACAGGATCAGGTTGAGCGGATTAAGGCCGCGTACGCCCAGCAGTTCGTGCGGGAAGAAGCTCAGCGCGGACAGCGGCATCAGTACCACGGCAAAGGCCACCCCGGCGCGAAAGTCGATCAGCACCCACAGCGAAAACGCGGCCAGTGCCACGCCCAGCGGCACCAGCAGGCCAAGGATGGGCACGGCCGCGCCGAACAGCGCCGCCAGCAGGCCCAGTGCCACGACGACCGCGATCAGCCCCGCCCGGCCGGGACGGCGGTACAAGGTACTGGAAATCGCCTCTTTTGCGTTCATCGGACGCCCCTTGTGCCAGCGCGCGTCAGGCCGGCAAGCCGAGCAGCTTGGCGCGCACTTGCGGGCTGAGCGACTTCATCAGCTCGTTGACGAAAACGCCTTGCAGCGCGAACGCAGCGCCCTCGTCGGCGCCGATGGTGGACACGCGCAGCAGGTAGCCGTCGGGAATGTAGTCGGACAGCGCATAGCGCAGTTCGACCACTTGCCGGTCGTAGTAGCTGCGCACGACGTTGCTGCCCATGGTGAACCAGTAGGTGACCGGCTCGGTGCGCGCGCCGTTGGTGGCGACCATGCGCGTGGCCGGCACCGCAACGCCGTCAACCAGCAGATTGGCCTTGCGCAGCGAATCGATCTGGAAGCCCTGGGCCACGTAGCACACTTCCTGGCGGTGGGCGCGCAACTGGCGCGTTTGGTTCGAGCCATACGCAATAGCCAGCATCACGCGCGCGCCGGCGCCATTGACGTAAGTGCGGCTCAGGGTCTGGCTGTAGATCTGGCTCATGGCTTCGCGCTTTTCGGCCCATGGCACCACGGCGACGGCGTCGGGATCGAGCTTCCAGTCGCCGAAGGCGGCCGGCACGCTGGTGGCCAGGATGATTTTTGGCGTGGCGTCGGCCAGCATCCGGGCGGGCCTGATGACGACGCTGGCGCTGGCGGCTGCGGCCATGAGAACAAGGACGGGCAGCATGGTCGACAGCGCCGGCGCGGGCGGCGCCAGGACAGGCGCCGCGCTTTTGGCCGGCGGCGGCGCGTTTGCCGCGCCCGGTGCGCGCACGCGCAACAGCGAGTCGGTCGCGATGATCAACAGCAGCGCACTGACGAACAGCACCATGCCGGCAAAGCCGTGCAGGAAGCCCTGCCCTGCCGCGTCGCCCAGATGGTAGGTCACCAGGGTTAGCACCAGCACCCGGATCACATTGCTGGCGAAGGAAATCGGCACGATCAGGATCGCCAGGACCACGTTGCGAAACAGATTATTGTGGCGCACCAGGTTCAGGTACAACAGACCCAGCGCCTCAAGCGTGAACAGCGTGTGCAGGCCGGCGCACGCGTCGGCCACCAGCAGCTGGTACTGGCCGATCTGCAGGATCACGCCGCTGCGCGATACCGGATAGCCAGCCAGGTACAGCAGTTTGTCGACCACCACCGAGACCGCCGTTTTCATCGGCAGGGTCAGCATATCGACCAGGGAGCCGGGCAGCGGCAGCATGAACAGCATGAAAAAGAAGGCGAACCACTGGACGCGCAAGGCCCTGGCGCCGTGCGTGAGCAGCAGCAGCGCCATCAGGGTGAGCGGGAAGGAAGCAATGTCGAAGAACGCAATATTTTGCGAGCGCCCCAGGAAGTACAGGCCTGCAGCGAGCACCAGCAAGGGCCACCCCAGCGCACTGCCCCGTCCCTGGCGCGCCGCGGCGTGCATCGCGCGGCGGTTGCGATACAGCAGCCACAGCGAGGTCGCCAGGATGATGGGCCCGTGGGCCTGGTCCTCGCTGGCCCACGGGCCCGTGAACATGTCGTAGAAGCTGGGCGCGTACATCGCCAGCACGGCCAGCGCCAGCACCATCCAGCGCGGGCTGATCGCGCTGCGCGGCACGCGGACCGCGGCGACGTGCTCGGCCGGGGCGTTCATCGGAAGTCCAGCAGCACCGAGCCGACCACCGTGCCCCCGTTGCCGGCAATCTGGGTGGCCAGGGTGTTGATGTCGGCCAGGCGGCTGTGGTTCTTGCGGGCGACGATCAGCGCGCCGCCGGTGCGCGCCGCCATGATCAGCGCATCGAGGCCGCTGGCGCTGGCCGCCACGTCGTACAGGGTCACGTCGTAGCGCGACTCGAGCTTGGCATTCAGGGCCCCGGAGCCGGGCCGGGCCAGCAGCTCCTGCGGGTTGGGCGGCAAGGTGCCGGCCACGAGCAGCGCCAGGTCGGCGAAGTGCTCGACCGGTTCAATTTGGTCAAGGTCGGCGCGCCCGGCCAGAATGTCGGACAGACCCTGGGGCCCGCCAATATTGAAGATCGTGTGCTGGGACGGGCGGCGCAGGTTGGCGTCGGCCAGCAAGGTGTGTTCGCCCAGTTGGGAAAACACCACCGCCAAATTGGCCGCGAACAGGCTGGCGCCATTACCCTGGTCAACCCCGATGATGGCGAGCGCCTTGTGGCCGCGCGCGAACCAGCGCAGCATCAGCTGGCTACGGACCGCGCGCAGCACTTCCACCTGGGGGCTGAACGGATCGTAGGCGGCCACCAGCAAGGGCGAGTAGTTACCTTCCCCCGGTTGCAGGTAAGGGTAGTCGAACTGGCGCGCCAGCACCTGCAGTATGTCGGCCTCGTCGATCAGGCCCATGCGGCGCGCCGCTTCGCCGAAGCGGATGCCCATTTCCTTTTGCAGGCGCAGCACACGCTCGGCGTTGTCGGGACTGATTTTGCCTGCCTCGAGCAGCAAGGCGCCAATGCTCGAATCGGCGCGGCGTAATTGTTCGGAGGCGGCAAGGGACAACTCGGTATGCGTCATGAAGGTCTCCGGTCAGCTCAGGCGCAGCCTGCGCGGCAGCATCGAGGCGAGCGCGCTGTAGCGTGGCCGCCTTGACGCGTTCCAGTCGATCACGCCAAACACGGGCATCTGCAGCACTTCGGCAATGTCGCTGGCCGAACGCACGCGGCGGTCGATCATTTCGGCCAGCAGCGCAAAGCCCAGGCCCAGCAGGCTCCCCAGAAACAGCGACAGCATGGCGTTGAGCGCCACGCGCGGGGCCGCCGCCCGCAGCGGCGGCGTGGCCGGGTTGAGCACCGAAATGTCGGACTGCTCGGACTGCCCCTCGATCTTGGTTTGGGCAAAGCGCTGGGACGCCGAATCGAAGGCGCGCTGCGCGCTCTCGACGTCCTTGACCAGCACGCCGAGTTCATCGCGCGCGCGGTTCAGCTGGAGCACCCTGGCCTTCTGGGCCGCCAGCGCCGCCCGCACGGCGGCCTCGTGCTGCTGCAGGATATGAGCGTTGTTGCCCACGCTGTTGGACGCCGAACGCACCTGGCCGCCCAGCAGCGAACGGATCTTGTCGGCTTCGGCGCGCACGCTCTGGTACTGCGGGTGGTTGCGGCCCAGGCGCCCGCCCACCTCGGCCAGGCGGGCCTCGGCGCCGGCCAACTGGACCTTCAGGTGCTGCACCACCGGACTGGCCGCCACGTCGGGCGAATCGGCCCCGCGCGCGCTGCGCGCCATGCCCTGGCGCGAGGCCGCCTCCATGGCCAGCCCCTGGGCCGACACCAGTTGCGCCGACAGCTCGTTCAGGCGGTTCATTTCGACATCGAGCCGGTTGTCCACGCTGACGATGCCACGCTCCTGCTGGTACCTGGACAGGCGGCTCTGGGCGGCCTCGACATTGTCACGCAGCAGCCTGGTCTGTTCGTTGAAGTAGGCCGCGGCCTTTTTCATCGGCACGGCCTTGAGTTCGATGCTCAGCTGCTGGTACTGCTCGGCAAAGGCATTCGCGATGGTCGCCACGAAGCGCGGGTCGGAGCCGCGAAAATTGATTTCGACCACGCTGCTCTCGCGTGACGGCACCACGTCCAGGTTCTTGAGCAACAGTTCGGCCAGCCAGTCGCGCACGCTGCCGGCGCCGCCGGTGGCGCTGCGAAAGCGCGCCACCACCTCGGCACTGCTGGCCAGCTTGAGCTGGTCGACCACGCGCGCGGCCACGTTGCGGCTGCTGATGATGTCGATCTGGGTAGCCATGTAACCCGGCAGCAGCTGGCTCGGAATGACGATGCCGGTCAGCGCATCCATACCCTTATAGTTCAGCAAGATCGCCGCGCTGGCCTTGTAGGTTTTTGGCAGCGCCAGGCTGACCAGCATGGTCAGGGCGACCGTCATGAACACGGTCGCCAGGATGATGCGTTTGCGCGCCAGCAGGATCAGCAGGAACTGGTAAATGGTCATGGGTCCGCCTCGCAATGCCTCAGAACCAGCTTTCCTTGACAAACACCACGTCGTCCACCTGGATCAGGTCGTCCTGCCGCGCGCGGATGGTCTGCAACTGGCCCTGGGCATCGCGCCGCTTGATGATCAGCCCGCGTTCAGTGCCGCGCGGCGACAGGCCGCCGCCGGCCGACAGCGCCTGCGTCACCGTCATGGCGCGCTCGAGCCGGAACGCCCCCGGGCGCTGGACTTCACCGTAAATGTAGAACTTGGGCGCGCGCTCGACGAACACGACGTCGGTGCCTTCGACCTGGTAGTCGGCATGCAACTGGCCGGCGCGCATCATCTGCACCACGTCGATGTCGTCGCGCGTGGTGCTGCCATTGCGCCTGCGGATCAGGCTGACCTTGTCGCCGCCGTCGGCGGAAATGCCACCCGCCATGGCCAGCATGTCCATCAGGCTGCGCCGGCCCTCGACCGGATAGCGGCCCGGCCGGTTGACCTGGCCGAGCACCGACACGGTCTGGCTTTGCACGGCCGTGACGATGATGTTGACCTGGGGCTTCTTGACGTAGCCGCCACTGTCGAGCAGGGCGCCGATTTTCTTTTCGGCCGCAGCGGCTGACAGGCCGCCCACCGACACCTGCCCCACCAGCGGAAAGCTGATGAAGCCCCCTTCGCTGACGCGCGTTTCCAGTGTCAGGTCGGGATTGCCGTACACCGACACCTTGATGACGTCGCCCGCGCCAAGCGGCAGGTCGGCGGCGTGCGCAGCGCCCGCCAGCAGGGAAAGACACAAACCCAGCATCGCAATCACGATTCGCTTCATGGTGGCACCTCCGGTAAATTGTTCGGTTGGCTATTTGAGTCCCGCCACGCCGCGCGCGGTGGCGGCGTCGGCTGGCGCCGGCGCAGCCGTGACGACGGCGACCGGGGTCATGGTCTTGTTCAGGTATTCGATGCGGGCGACCGAACGCAGGCGCGCCAGTTCGGCCTCGGCAGCGTCCTTGCTGCGCCGGGCGATCAGGTATTTTTCAATTTGCGGTGCGGCCAGCGCCAGCGAGGCCGGGTTATCCTTGACTTCGGCGATCGTCACCAGCAGGCTGCGCGGCCCTTCGCGCACCACGAACAACTGCCCCGGTGCGATGGTCTTGAGCTTGGCGGACAGATCGGGCGACAGGTCGGACGTGGTGCGCGAGGCCTGCGTGCGCATGTATTTGACCTTGCCGGCGTCGAACCAGGCGGCCATGTCGTCCAGCGTTTTGGCCTTGTCGGCGGCCTGCTTGGCCTGGTCGGTGAGGTCGCGCGTTTCGATGACCAGCTGCTGCATGTCGAACTGCTTGCGATTGGCAAAAAATTCTGGATGGCTGCGGTAATACTCGCCAACCTCGGTGGCGTTGGGACGCTCGATGTTGCCGATGCGCTTTTGCATATACGCCTGCGCGACAATCAGCGCCTTGGCCCGTTCGATGGCTTGCACCACCTTGGGATCGCGGTCGAGCTTTTCGCGGATCGCTTCGTTCTGCAGCAATTGACGGTCGATCAGCGCCTGGAGCAGCTGGCGGCTGGCCGTGTCCTGCTGGCCCTGCTGCACGTTGGCGCGCTGCAGTTCCTCGTTGAGCTGCATGGCGGTAATTTCCTCGCCGTTGACGCTGACCAGCGCCTGCCCCTCGTGCGCCTCCTTGCTTTCATCACAGCCAGCCAGGCATGCCACGGCCACGCACAAAACGATCAGTGACTTCATGTTGATTCTCGATAGAATTATTAACAAGATTAATTAATAAATAACATTCAGTCGAAATTATCACACACGTAAAAAATCAACGCGCCAGCGTCGGCAGTGAATTCCGCGCTGCATTCAGTTGCGTTTGCCGGCCGTGTGCTCGCGCACGCGGGGACCCATAGTACGCGCGATGGACTAGTACGCATTCTGTCGCGTCAGCACCACCTTGATGGTCTTGAGGATAATCCACAGGTCCAGCCACACCGACCAGCTGCGCAGGTAATCCAAATCGTACTGTATGCGCGCCTGCATCTTGTCGAGCGTAGCCGTCTCCCCGCGCATGCCATTGACCTGCGCCCACCCGGTAATGCCCGGCTTGACCTTGTGCCTGAGCATGTACCCCTTGATCAATTTTCGGTACTGCTCGTTGTGCGCCACCGCATGCGGGCGCGGGCCGACGATGCTCATCCGCCCCTGCAGCACGTTGATAAACTGCGGCAGCTCATCGAGCGAGTTGCGCCGCAAGAAGGCGCCAATGCGCGTCACCCGTCCATCGCGCGGCGTCGCCTGGACGATATGGGCGCCGTCGTCGGCCACCGTCATCGAGCGAAACTTGTAGACGATGATCTCCTCCCCGTACAGGCCATAGCGGCGCTGGCGGAAAATCACCGGCCCCGGCGACGTCAGCTTGATTGCCAGCGCAATGGCCAGCATCAGCGGCAGCAGCATGATCTGGATCGCCAGTCCCAGCACAATGTCGCTGCCGCGCTTGATCATGCTGTTCAAGCCCATGAACGGCGTCTCGCAGATGGCGATGACGGGCATGCCGCCCACGTTGTCGAAGCGCGCTTGCATCAGGTCGAAAATATAGATGTCCGGTAAAAAATACACCGATGCCGTGGTGTCCTGCACGTCGTCGAGCAACTTGCGGATGCGCGGCTGCGCCGAGATCGGCTGGCTGATGAAAATCATCTTGATGTTGCGCGCCTGCACATAGGTGGCGATGTCGCCCATTTTTCCCAGCACCGGATGGCGCAGCCCGGCCGGCTGGCGGTGATCGACCCGGTCGTCAAAAAAGCCGTCGACCTGCATGAACAGGTTTTCCTGGCGTTCGCACACGCGCGCGAACTTGAGCCCGACGTCGTTGGCGCCGATGATGACCACCGAGCGCACCTCGGCATCCTTGCCCTTGCCTACAGGGCGCCGGCGCGCGCTCAGGTGGCTCACCAGCATCAGCACCGGCACGGCCACGAACCAGGCCAGCATCACGCGCTCGTCGTAGTAGTACCACAGACCGCTGGCGCGCCCCACCACAAGCAGCACGGCCACCGTCAGGATCCAGCCGAACACGGTGTCGCGCGCATAAGCGAGCATGCGCCCGCTGCGCCAGGTGCGGTACGGGTCCACATGCTGGTACATGGCCGACGCGACGAAAAACGCCAGGATCATCAGCACCAGCGAATAGCCGGTAAACGGCTGCTCGAAATACAGCGTGGCCGCATACAGGCTGCCCATGATGATCAGGGGATCGAGTACGCGCTGGAAGAAGGAAATCAGCGGGATGTCATTGACCGTCATGGCGATCTTTAAAACTGGGCTGTAGCGCTCACCGAATAGGTATTGTCCTTGAAGTTGCCGTTGCCAAGGAAGGCGGCGCCACTGCGGCGTTGCTGCGCAACGGCGGCGTTGACTTGCAAGGAAGGCCGTGGCGACCAGGTAAGCGACAGCGACGCCTGGCGCAGCCGGTCGCGCACCTCGGGCGGAGCAGCGGGCAGCAGGCTGCCCTGGTAGTTGCGGCGCTCGCTGCGCAGGTCGGCTTCCACCCGCACTTTGGCGCTGGCGTCCCAGCTGCCGCCGACGCTGGCCCCGCGGTTCAGGCTGTAGGTGACGAGCGGACTCTCGATGGGTGCAAACTCGCGCCAGGCGGCCGCGTTCAGGCGCAGTTTCTGGCGCGGATTGACGCTGGCGGTCACCTTCCCGTTAAATCCCTTGGCGTCGCGCTGCCCCTGCCCGGGATGCTTGCGCCTGGCATGGCCGGCCAGCAGCTCGATACTGCTGATGGGGGTAAGCTTCCAGTGCACCTTGGCCTTGAGCTCGGTTTGGGTGAAGTCGTCGCCGGGGCGCAGGTACCGGCCTTTGACCCGGCGCAGCACCAGCCCCGCCGTGCTGCCGCTGGGCGGCGTGTAATCGAAGCCGGCTTCAAGCGCTCGTTCGGTACGGTTGTTAGCGCGCTGGGCAGGCAGGTCGTAGGTATAGCGCACGCGCGCGCCGGCCGCCCGCAAGCGCCAGCGTGGATGCAAACGCCAGGCGGCGTCGCCATGCACGCGCTTGTGCACGCGCAGGTTGCGCTCGCTGCTGCGCAAGTCGGTGTAGGGAGCCAGCGATTGCGCGTAACTGCCGCCTGCACTGCCTTCCCATCGGTTGCCGAGCTGCCAGTTCAGCAGGCCGAGAAAATCCTTGCCGTCGTAATCGAGCTGTGAAAAGTGGCCGAACTTGACCTTGGAAAGTTTGCCCTCGAGCTTGAGTTTCTGGCGCCCGCGGGTCTTGTCGAACAACAGCCCGGCGCTGACGTAGCGGGCCGAATCGCCACGCCGGTTATCGAATCCGGGCTGGCCGTCGGCAAGCCGGAACAGGTTATCGTCGTGGAAGTAGCCGATGCCGGCAAACAGGTGCAAGGGATCGGACGGCGCGGCCTGCACCGGCGCGGCCACTACCAGCAGCAGTGCGCACAGCTGGCGTCGGTGAACCGGAAAAAGTAATGACATGGTTGTCTGCCTTCGTCCTTGCACGCATGCAGGACGCGGCCAACATCACCAGTACGCCCAGCTTGCCGAATGCACAATCCACACGCCCAGCACACCATTCGTGACGGCATGCGCCAGGACCGGCGTCCACAGCGACTTGCCGCGCATGTACAGCACGCTGTACGCCAGGCCGGCCACGATGCCCGCCAGCCACTGGTTGTGCTCGAACCCGAACAGCAGCGCCGCAATGGCGACGCTTTGCAGCCTGACCTTTGCCGGATCGACCGACAGAAAATCGACGGCGTCGAGCCAGCGCATCAGGAAGGAGCGCCAGAACAGCTCCTCCATGATGGGAACCACCAGGGCCGCGCCGGCAATGCGCACGGCCACCATCAGCCAGTCGATCTGGCCGTCAGTGCGCGGATCGAAACCGCCCGGCGTGCCGACGATCATCCAGTCGGCGCCCAGCGCGATCCACAGCACAAACACGACGACCCCGGTAATGACCGCAATCGCTGCCCATATGGGACTGACGCGCCAACTGTGGAGTTCCGTGTAGTGGCGCCAGCACATGAGCAAGGTCACGACAACGGCGAATATCTTCACCGCGTACAGCCAGCGCAGTTGCTGCGCAGGCACGCCGACGCGGCCGAGCACGTCGACCAGGGCGATGAAGAACAGGTAGACCAGGAAAGGAAGAATGCGCGCCCACGCCGCACGGCTGAGCATGGGGACAGGGGCGGCGTTTTCCGGCGTCACGATTTAGCCTTTGCTGCGCGCTTCGATCAGTTCCCATTTTTCCAGCGCGTCGATCAGCAACTGGTCGATTTGCTCGAAACGGGCATTGATGCGCTTGGCGTCGGCCGGATTGGTCTTGTAGAAATCCGGCGCGTTCAGTTGCGCCGTGATGGCCGATTGTTCGTCTTCCAGGCTGGCGATGAGCAATGGCAGTTCTTCGAGCTCGCGCTGTTCCTTGTAGCTCAGCTTGGATTTCTTGCTTGACGCCGCCTGTGCGGCCGGGGCCGCGGCAACCGCTTTGGCCACGGCCTTTGGCGCCACTGCGGCCTGCGCCTTGGTGCGTTCCCAGTCGGTGTAGCCGCCCACGTATTCGCGCCAGAAACCCTCGCCTTCGGCCACGATCACCTGGGTGACCACGTTATCGAGGAAGGTACGGTCGTGGCTGACCAGGAATACGGTGCCGGTGTAATCTTCCAGCAATTCTTCCAGCAACTCGAGGGTGTCGATGTCGAGGTCGTTGGTCGGCTCATCGAGCACCAGGCAGTTGGCCGGCTTGGCGAACAGGCGCGCCAGCAGCAAACGGTTGCGTTCGCCGCCCGAGAGCGACTTGACCGGCGAGCGCGCGCGTTCCGGCGCGAACAGGAAGTCGTTCAAGTAACTCATCACGTGCTTTTTGGAACCGTTGATCTCGACCCAGTCGCTGCCTGGCGCGATGGTGTCCATCAGTGTGGCGTTTTCGTCGAGCTGGGCGCGCATCTGGTCGAAGTACGCGACCTGCAGCTTGGTGCCCAGCTTGACCTTGCCGCTGTCGGCCGTTTCCTCGCCCAGGATCATCTTGAGCAAGGTGGTCTTGCCGGCGCCGTTGGCGCCGATCAGGCCGATCTTGTCGCCGCGCAGGATGGTGCCGCTGAAATCCTTGACGATGACTTTCTCGCCGTAGCTCTTGCTGACGCCTTCAAGGTCGGCCACGATCTTGCCGGAACGCTCGCCGGCGGTCACGGTCAGGTTGACCTGGCCTTGCTGGTCGCGGCGCGCGGCGCGCTGCAGGCGCAGCGCTTCCAGGCGGCGCACACGGCCTTCGTCACGCACGCGGCGGGCTTTGACGCCCTTGCGGATCCAGATTTCTTCCTGCGCCAGCACCTTGTCGAACTTGGCCGCTTCGACTTCCTCGATCTCCAGCTGTTCGCTCTTGCGGGTCTGGTAGGCGGTGAAGTTACCCGGGTAGGACAGCAGGTTGCCGCGGTCCAGCTCAATGATGCGGGTGGCCACGTTGTCGAGGAATGAACGATCGTGGGTAATGAACAGGACCGAACCCTTGAAGTCGCGCAGCAGGCTTTCCAGCCACATGATCGAGCGGAAATCGAGGTGGTTGGTCGGCTCGTCGAGCAGCAACACGTCCGGCGCGGACACCAGCGCCACGGCCAGCGCCACGCGCTTTTGCATACCGCCGGACAAAGTACCCATCAGCATGTCGCCGGACAGGCTGAGGCGGTCGAGCGTGGTGTCGACCTTGTTCTGCATGCTCCAGCCATCGGTCGCGTCGAGCTTGACCTGCAGGTCGTGCATGCGGTCCATCAGCGCGTCGTCGTCGCCCTGGCCGAACTGGCCGGTCAGGTGCTCGTACTCGGCCAGCATGGCGGCCTGCTCGCCCATGCCTGCGGCCACGGCGTCGAATACCGAGGTGGACGGGTCGAAGGTCGGTTCCTGCTCGACGTAGGCGATCTTCAGGCCCTGTTGCTGGACCAGCAAGCCGTCGTCAAGCTTGAACTTGCCCGAAATGACCTTCAGCAGCGAGGACTTGCCGGTGCCGTTACGACCGATCAGGCCGACGCGCTCCGCGGTTTCAAGGGAAAATTCCGCGTGATCGAGCAGCGCGACGTGGCCGAACGCAAGTTGCGCCGACGAGAGAGAGATGACAGCCATAGTGATTTCAGAGTGCGCGGCCCGGAAAAAGCGGCCAAATTGAGGAAAGAACGCAGTATTGTACAGATATACGGCGGTGGGCAGCCAATTTGGCTGCCAGAAGGGGTAGAAACAGGTGGTATCGCCAGCAGGAATCGAACCTGCATCTATCCCTTAGGAGGGGATTGCACTATCCATTGTGCGATGGCGACACACCAGCGGCGAATTATACAGGGTCGGGATTGATGCCGATAGCTCAACAAACTGGCAAGGGTGTTGGCCTGCGGAAGCGCGCACTCGGGTATCGCCAAATACACGTTCCTGCACTCTGTACAGCGCGAGCAAAATGCCCAAAAGCTGGAACGCCGCTACGCGGAATCGACTTCCCATACCTACTTCGAGATCAACTGTGCAGTCCAAGCTGGTCTAGTTGCTTTCAGCCCGGCGTGATTGTTCGAGTCAAAGGAATTGGTGTATCGTCCTGGCGGCGATTGCAAACAAGAAAATACTGAATGCAAGCAACCAGAGCCCCGACCAAATGACGGCACTCCAGAACGCGAGTGGAGAAGTAAGTTTACTGATCGGACGTTCCCACGGACCACTCCATCTGCCTATCCTGAAGGTCGCGACGCCGGTACGCACGGCTCTTACTAAATCAACTGTCATCATCCAGGCGGGGGCCCCGAACAACAGGGCAAGTAGTGCGAGGCCAACGGTGGTCATCTGGTTCTCCGGGCGTTATCGTTTCGGGAGCTCAACTTCGGCTTTGAAGCGGGGCCGCCGCTCGTTCAAGTTTAGCTACATGTCACGCTGTTGCTGGCTTTAACCGCCCGGCCGCGAAACAGCAGAACCTGGAACAGGGGTTCCGGCCAATGTTCGAACAAGCTCTTACCCGCAACCAAGGTGCAACTCGAGGTCGGGTACAGGCGTTCGGACTTGAACGACATGATCATCATGTCGAATTTGAGGTCGCTGGCGAGCGGATTGTGCAAACTGAGGCTCATGCCGCCTTCGGCCAGCTGTTCAAACTTGGCGGTGATGGTCTTGCTGGGCGAGAGCACGCGCTCGACCACCTTGATGTTGGCAAGCAGGCCGTCGACTACTTCCGCTTCAAAATACAGCGTCTGACCGCCGTAAATCACAAGGGCACCGGCCTGAACCGCTCCGGGAAGCGCCTCGAAAACATGGTCGAACACGCTGCCATCTTCGCGTTTGAGCGTCACCCGCACGTCGCGCTGGCATGGCGAGAAAGCGCACATCTTCGCCTCGAGCTCGGCATCCGGCAATTTTTTCGCTGGCGCGGGATCGAGGGCAAGGGCCGGCGATCCCCATGCCAGCAGTCCGAGGAACAGCAAAGCTGCGCGCATGGTCGTCAATGTAGATCCTGTCTCAAAAGGAAGAATGCAATTCGTTCAACATTCTATTCGCAGACCACACTGAGTGTCTTGAATTTTTTCCACCGCTTGCGCAAGCGGCGCACGCCGATCTCGCCAAAGGCGGCAAGATAGCCGCGCACCAGCGCAGCGCCCGCGCTGTCATCGCAAGCTTCACCGAGCAGGCGGCTGGCGACAGCGGCATCGTTGAGCCATCCGAGTTGTTTCTGCACACTGGACAGGGCCTGGACATAGCGACGCATGCGCTTGCCGGAATACAGCGCTGAGAAGAAGCCGATGGCGTAGCGGGTGCGCTTGGCGGCGATCCGGACCCGGTGGCGCTGACCAGCGTCGGCCCGTTTGAGCTTACGGCCGCGTTTGAGCAGACGCTGCTGTTCCTGCGCAACGATGGCGTTGGCGAACTCGCGAACCCGCATATCGAGGCTGTTCTTGACGCTGAGTTCATGGCGCCAGCCGCGCTGATCGCCCCACTGGTCCAGCGTCCTGATGAACTTGCCGAAGCGCTCCGACGAGACCGCCATGCATGCTTGCGCAAACAGCAGCGTGCTCTTTTCCAGCGCCGCGTCCCGGACTTTGTCGAGCCCGGCATATCCTGGCAATCCGGCCACGACACGTGGCAAAGTCAATTCGATAAAGACGTCCCAGTCGCGCAAAGGGCCAAGCTGACCCATCAGCCAGTCGAGCTCGTCGTTGAACATTGGCGGCACGTGCAATACCTTGCGGAACAGGGCAAATGCGGCGTGCAGGCGGCGCAGGCCGACGCGCATCTGGTGCAGACTCTCGGGATCGCGATAGCGCGATACGCCGGCTTCGTTGCCTTCGATGTGGTCGAGGCAATTGCGCACGATGGCCTGGAAGGCCTGTTCCGTGCTCATGCTTTTAGTGAGCTTGAGAGCAGCGGCCCTGGCCGCTTTGGGTGATGTGGGGAATCGAACAGCAGTATCCATCGGTGCAAATCTCCTCTCCCTGATTGTGGGCGAGGAAAACCAAGTGGGACGTTCGTTACGGCTGTTTAATGGGGACGGGCGGCGCAGGGGCCCGCTCGACAGCGGCTGCGACATGAGGATGATTGACGATCAGCCCCTTGAGCGAAATATAAAGCGTCACGTTCACACCGAGAGCACCAATGAACAAGGTAAGCACCAGCCCCATCATCCATCGCATCGCATCGCTTACCGCTTTGAAAAGTTCTGCACGCAACTTCTCCATTTCAACGCGCAACGTTTCAAGATCTGCCTTCGTCGCCAACGTCGGCAATATCGTATCGAAACGCGTTTCCAGTACCGTCAACCGCCTGTCCATATCATTATCATAGGGCGGCACACAGAATGCATCAACAAGCGCACGTGTTTCGACGGTGCGTGGTGGAAGGCGCTAGCGCTTTTCCACCCTACGCCTTGACCTACGTGTTGGGAATTACAGCGGTGACCTCGATTTCCACGCGCGCCCTGTCTTCGATCAAGCCGGCCACCTGCACCGCCGTCATGGCCGGATAATGGCGCCCGATCACGTCGCGGTAAGCCTGTCCCACTTCCTTGGCCGCAGCCAGGTATTCCTTTTTGTCGAGCACGTACCAGGTCATGCGCACGATATGCTCCGGCTTGGCGTCGGCCTCGGCCAGCACATCGACCGCATTCTGAAGCGCCTGGCGCACCTGTCCGGCAAAGTCATCCGTGTGGAACTGACACTGGCCGTCCCAGCCGATCATGCCGCTCACGTGCACGCTGCGCCCGCTGGCCGCTATGCCGTTCGAATAGCCTTTGGCGCGGGCCCACCCAGGTGGTTGAAGAAAATCCATGGTCAGCCTTTCTGGCTTGGCGCCGCGTCGCGCAGCAGTTCGCGCGCGATGATCAGCTGTTGTACTTCGGTGGCGCCTTCGTAGATGCGCAGCGCGCGGATTTCGCGGTACAAGCGCTCGACAGGATGCTCGCTCACCACGCCCAGCCCGCCGAACATCTGCACCGCAGCGTCGATGACTTTTTGCGCCGTCTCGGTCGCCGTCATCTTCGCCATCGCCGCTTCCTTGGTCACCTTGCGGCCCTGGTCGCGCTGCCAGGCGGCGCGGTAGGTCAGCAGCGCGGCGGCGTCGATCCCGGTCGCCATCTCGGCCAGCTTCGCTTGCGTGAGCTGGAAGTCGGCCAGGGTCTGGCCGAACATCTTGCGGGTGGACGCGTGCGCGATCGCCTCGTCGAAGGCGCGCCGCGCAAAGCCCAGCGCGGCAGCCGCCACCGAGGTGCGGAACACGTCCAGCGTGGCCATCGCCACCTTGAAGCCCTGCCCCGATTCGCCCAGCCGGCGGCCAGCGGGAACACGGCAATCCTTGAACACCAGCCGCGCCAAAGGGTGCGGGGCAATTACGTCGATGCGTTCGGCGATGTCCAGGCCTGGCGTATCGGCGTCGACGATGAAGGCGCTGATGCCACGCGCGCCGGGCGCTTCGCCGGTGCGTGCGAAAACCACATAGAAGTCGGCGATGCCGCCGTTGGAGATCCAGGTCTTTTCGCCTTTGAGGACATAGCTGTCGCCATCGAGGACGGCCGCGCACTGCATGGCCGCGACGTCGGAGCCAGCCTGCGGCTCGGACAATGCGAAAGCCGCAATGGCCTCGCCGCGGGCCACGCGCGGCAGGTACTGCGCTTTGTTCTCATCGCTGCCGAACAGGGAAATAGCGCCCGAGCCGAGCCCCTGCATCGCGAACGCGAAATCGGCCAGGCCGTTGTGGCGCGCCAGCGTTTCGCGGATCAGGCAGATGGCGCGGGTATCGATTGCACCGCTGTCCTTGCCCACCGCATGGTGCAGCCAGCCGTCCTGGCCGAGCTGGCGCACCAGCTTGCGGCAGGCTGCGTCGACGTCGCGCTCGTGCGCGCCGGCCACATTCTCCAGTGCCCAGCAGTCCAGCGACTGCTCCAACGCCGCGTGTTCTGGCGTGAAGAATGGCCAGTCAAGATAGCTTTTATCGGCCATGTCAGTCGCCTTCGAATTGCGGCTTTTGCTTGACCACGAACGCATGGTAAGCGCGGTGGAAGTCGTTGGTCGCCATGCAGATCGCCTGGGCCTGCGCCTCGGCTTCGATGGCTTCGTCCACGCCCATATTCCATTCCTGCTGCAGCATTTTTTTGGTCATGCCGTGCGCGAAAGTGGGACCGTCGGCCAGCGCCTGCGCCATCGCCTGCGCGTCGGCCAGCAGCGCATCGGGCTCGCTGACGCTGTTGAAAAAGCCCCAGCGCTCGGCCTCGACGCCCGACATCGAACGGCCCGTGTACAGCAGTTCGGCCGCCCTGCCCTGGCCGATCACGCGCGGCAGCAAGGCGCAGGCGCCCATGTCGCAACCGGCCAGGCCGACCCGCGTGAACAGGAAGGCGGTCTTGCTGCGGGCGGTGCCAAGCCGCAGGTCCGACGACAGCGCCAGGATCGCGCCAGCGCCGGCGCAAATGCCGTCCACCGCCGCGATGATCGGTTGCGGGCAGGCGCGCATGGCCTTGACCAGGTCGCCCGTCATGCGGGTGAAGGCCAACAGGCCCGGCATATCGAGCTGCGTCAGCGGGCCAATGATGTCGTGCACGTCGCCGCCGGAACAGAAATTCTCGCCGGCGCCGGTGATCACCACCGCCTTCACGTCGTCGGCATAGGCCAGCGCGCGGAACAGGTCGCGCAACTCGGCGTAGGAGTCGAACGTGAGCGGGTTCTTGCGCTCGGGGCGGTTCAGGGTCAGCACGGCCACGCCGTTGTCGACCTCGAAATTGAAGTGGGTAGCCTGGTAAAGCGTGAGCAGGTTGCGGTTGCCGGGAAGTTGCTGCGGCTGGCCTGGGAGATAACGCATGGAGTGTCCTTATTCTTTCTTGTCGTCCGGGGTATTCAGGTGCTGCTTCATCTGCGACAGCAGGGCAATCAGCTGACCCTTGTCGTCGGGCGAGATGTCCTGCAGCAGTTCGGCGATCCAGCCCTCGTGCACGCTGGCCATGTCGGCAAAGGCGCGCCGGCCGGCGGCAGTCAGCTTGACCGTGAACACGCGGCGGTCCTTTGCATCGGGCACGCGCACCACCAGCTTCTCCTGCTCCAGCTGGTCGGTGATGCCGGTGATATTGCCCCCGGTGACCATCATGCGCTTGGACAGCTCGCCCATGCGCAGGCCCTCGGGATGGCGCTCGAGCTGCGCCATCAGGTCGAAGCGCGGCAAGGTGATGTCGAAGGTGGCGCGCATGCGGCTGCGGATCTCGTTCTCGATGCGCACCGTGCACGAGAGCATGCGCAGCCACAGCTTGAGCGACTGGTGATGGTCCTGGGTCAGGCGGCTGGCCAGGTCGAGTGGTTCTGGTTCGCGCATCATCCCTCCAGCAGTTTGGCCGCCACCTGCTGCGGCGTGAGTCCGGCCCCGGCCGCGGCCAGCTGGCGCTCGCGTTCCAGGTTGCGTTCGAGCTGCAACTTGGCGGGGTGATACTGCTTCGGCCAGGCCACCGCCGAAAAGCCGATTTTGGCAGCCTCCGCCAGCGTCCATGCAGCATTGGCCAGGTGCGGCCGCCCCACCGCACACAGGTCGGCGCGGCCGGCCGCGATGATGCTGTTGGCATGGTCGGCCTCGAAAATCGAACCGACGGCAATGGTCGGGATTTTCGCTTCATTGCGCACACGGTCCGCGAACGGGGTTTGGAACATGCGGCCGTACACCGGGCGTTCGCGCTTGCTGACCTGGCCGGACGAACAATCGATGATGTCGGCGCCGGCATCCTTGAACAGGCATGCGATCTGCACCGCGTCGTCGGGCGTGATGCCGCCCTCAACCCAGTCATGGGCCGAGATCCGCACGCTGATCGGCTTGTCCTGCGGCCAGGCCGCGCGCATGGCGCGCAGCACCCGCAGCGGAAAGCGGCAGCGGTTTTCCAGGCTGCCGCCGTATTCGTCGACGCGTTGATTGGTCAATGGCGAAATGAAGGACGACAGCAGGTAGCCGTGGGCGCAGTGCAGTTCCAGCCAGTCGAAGCCGGCTTCATTGGCAGCGACCGTGGCGCGCACGAAATCGGTTTCGATGCGGGCCATGTCTTCCTCGCTGGCGGCACGCGCCAGCTGCGACACGCCTTCCAGGTACTGCTGGGGCGAAGCCGACACCAGCGGCCAGTTGCCGGCGTCGAGCGGCTGGTCGATCCCGTCCCACATCGCGCGGGTCGACCCCTTGGCGCCGGCGTGGCCAAGCTGCAGCGCGATCTTCGCGTCGGTGCTGGCATGGACGAAGTCGACGATGCGCTTCCATGCGGCCGTGTGCTGCGGCGCGTACATGCCGGGGCAGGCAGGCGTGATGCGCGCGTCGGCCGACACGCAGGTCATTTCGGCGAACACCATGCCGGCGCCGCCGAGGGCGCGCGCGCCCAGGTGCACCAGGTGGTAATCGCCGGCCACCCCGTCCACGGCCGAATACTGGGCCATGGGCGAGACCACGATGCGGTTCTTGAGCGTCACGCCGCGCACTCTAAAAGGGGTCAGCATCGGCAGCACTTTGGCATGCGCGGGCAGCGCCACGCCGGCCTGCTCGCACGCGCGCCGCGCGATCCACTCCTCGAAGGCGGCCACGTAGGCGGCGTCGCGCACGCGCAGGTTTTCATGCGACAGGCGCTGGCTTCGGGTAAGCATCGAATAGGCGAACTGCGGCGCCTCCATGGCGGTGTAGCGCTCGACGTTCTCGAACCACTCCATCGAATTGCGCGCCGCACTCTGGATCTTGAGGACCTCGATCGCGCGCAGCTGCTCGTACTCGGCCAGGGCGGCGGCGCTGGCGGCATGCTTGCCGTAGCAACGCGCCAGTTCGATTGCGTCTTCCAGCGCCAGCTTGGTGCCCGAGCCAATCGAGTAATGCGCCGAATGGGCAGCGTCGCCCATCAACACCACCGGGGTGGCGCCGTTCCAATGCACCCAGCGCTCGCACACCACGCGCGGGAAGGTGATCCACATGGCCGAACCGCGCAAATGGCTGGCGTTCGACATCAAGGCTTGGCCGCCCAACTGGTCGGCGAACAGGCGCTCGCAGAAGGCGACGCCTTCTTCCTGCGACATGTCTTCCAGACCGCTGGCGCGCCACACTTCCTCGGGCGTTTCAACGATGAAGGTGGAGGTGTCGCCGTCGTACTGGTAAATGTGGGCCTGAAACCAGCCATGCTCGGTTTGCTTGAAGGCGAAGGTGAAGGCATCGAATTTCTTGCGCGTGCCAAGCCACACGAAACGGCAGCGGCGCGACTCGACCTGCGGCCAGTAGGTGTCGGCGTAGCGCTTGCGAATGCGGCTGTTCAAGCCGTCGGACGCGATCACCAGGTCGGCCTGGTAGCTGGCGGCGAGCTGCTGGTCGTCCTCGACATCGCACTCGAACACCAGCTGCACACCCAGCTCCTCGCAGCGCTGCTGCAGGATGTTGAGCAGGCGCTTGCGGCCGATGCCGCAAAATCCATGTCCACCGGACGTGATCTTTTCGCCCTTGAAGAAGATATCGATGTCGTCCCAGTGGTTGAACGACTGCAGGATCGCGCGCGCGGTCTCCTCGTCGGCGTTCACCAGATTGCCCAGGGTCTGGTCCGAAAACACCACGCCCCAGCCGAAGGTATCGTAGGGACGGTTGCGTTCGACCACGATGATCTCGTGCGACGGATCCTGCTTTTTCATCAGCAGGGAAAAATACAGGCCGGCGGGGCCGCCGCCGATACAGACAATTTTCATTTACTCAGCCCGCAGTTTGAAGCGTTGCAGCTTGCCGGTTTCGGTACGCGGCAGCTTGTCGATGAATTTCACGGAGCGCGGATACTTGTATGGCGCGATCTGGGCCTTGACGTGGTCCTGCAGTTCGCGCGCCAGCGCATCGCCCGGCTCGAAGCCGGCTTTGAGCACCACATGCGCCTCGACCAGCTGGCCGCGTTCCTCGTCGGCGCGTCCCACGACGCCGCATTCGGCCACCGCCGGATGGCGCAGCAGCGCGTCCTCGACCTCGGCGCCGGCGATATTGTAGCCGGCCGAAATGATCATGTCGTCGGTGCGCGAGCGGTAGAAAAAATAGCCGTCGGCGTCCATCTCGTAGGCGTCGCCGGTCAGGTTCCAGCCATTGAGCACGTAGTCCTGCTGGCGCGGGTCGGCCAGGTAGCGGCAGCCGGTTGGCCCCTTGATGGCGAGGCGGCCGACCACACGCGGCCCCACCTGGCGGCCATCGGCGTCAAGGATGCAGGCCTGGTAGCCCGGCACCGGCTTGCCGGTGGCGCCGGGGCGAATATCGTCGCCGGCGGCCGAAATGAAGATGTGCAGCAGCTCGGTCGCCCCGATCCCGTCGATCATGCGCAGGCCGCTGGCAGCTTGCCAGGCTTCGCGCGTGGCCAGCGGCAGCGCCTCGCCGGCCGATACGGTTTTGACGAGGCTGGACAAGTCGAAGTGCGCCGCCAGCGGCGCCATCTGGCGATAGAAGGTGGGCGCGGTAAAGCACACCGTGGCCTTGTATTTCTCGATTGCGGCGAGCAAGGTTTCGGGCGTGAGCTTTTCGAGCAGCACGCCGGCCGCGCCTACCCGCATAGGGAACAGCAGCAGGCCGCCAAGGCCGAAGGTAAAGGCCAGCGGCGGCGTGCCGATGAAGATGTCGTCGTGCTGCGAGGCGAGCGTGTGTACCGGGAAGCAGTCGCAGATGGCCAGCACATCGCGGTGGAAGTGCATGGTCCCTTTCGGCACGCCGGTGGTGCCCGACGTAAAACTGATCAGGCAGACATCGTCGGCCGCGCAGTCAAAGGCGGTAAATGGCGCATCGTGGCGCGCCATCAGCAGCTCGAGCGATTCGGGCACGTCGGGCGCGTTGAAGTAGACCACTTTGGCCGACGGCGCGGGCAGCGCGTCGATCTCGCCGCGCAAGTTGGCCGAGCACAGGATGGCGTCCACGCTGGCCTTGTCGGCGATGGTGGTCAGTTCGCGTGCGCGCAGCAGCGGCATGGTGGGCACCGCGATGCAGCCGGCCTTGAGCACGGCCAGGATGGACGCGGCCATCATCGGATTGTTCGCCCCGCGCAGCAGCACGCGGTTGCCGCTGACCAGGCCAAGATCCTGGCGTAGCACATGAGCGATGCGGTCGACCCGGTCCTGCAGTTGCGCGTAGGTCCAGCTGGCGTCGGCGCCGACGATGGCGATGCGCTCGCCCCAGCCGCGGGCCACGGCGCCATCGAGCAGATCGGCCACGCAGTTCAAGCGCTCCGGATAGGCCAGCGCCGGCAGGTCGAAATGGAAGTCGGGCCACTGCGCGGGCGGCGGCAAATGCTCGCGCGCGAAGGTGTCCTGGTAGGCCGAAGGGCCCAGCGTTACTGCGGTCGCACGTGTCATGGTCGCCCCGTGATGGCTAGAGTCGAAGATCCGAGTGGATACTTTAGACCTAAACAATCACAACATCAAGCGATTTTATCAACCCGGGGTCAGTGCCGCCATTACGACACGAGCACATCCGCAGCGAGCGCACATGATTGATATAGCCGAACTTGGACGCGAAAATCGCTGCTAAGGTCGTGCGATGACCAAACCCCTCCGACTCGCATTTCCGGGCGCACTCTACCATGTCACCTCGCGCGGGGACAGGCAGGGCGCAATTTTCTCAACTGACTACGACCGCGAAGCATGGATTGATGTGTTGCGCAAGGTATGCGGGCGCTGCAATTTCGTCATCCACGCCTACTGTCAAATGACCAACCACTACCACTTGATGGTCGAAACCGTCGAGGGCAATCTCAGCCAGGGATGCGGCAGTTGAACGGCATCTATACCCAGTACTTCAATCGGCGGCACGGCCTGGTCGGCCATGTTTTTCAAGGGCGATACCATAGCATCCTGGTTCAAAAGCAGAATCATCTGCTGGAACTGACCCGCTATATTGTTCTTAATCCAGTGCGTGCAGGAATGGTCCCGTCTCCCGATGAATATTTCGGAGTTGGCTACGCGACGGTAAGCCGTGCGGTGAGGAAATATATGGCCGAAGCGACCGGTTGGTCTTGAAGAAACCCGGGGTCAGGCGGGGGCGTGCAGGCGCTTGACCGCTTCGCTCTGGTGGATGACGGCGCGCACGGTGTCGGCCAGCACCAGCTCGATGCGGGCGGGGTCGATCCGGCCGTCGGGAAACGAACACATGGCCGCGGCCGCGCCGTTCAGGCCCAGCGTCAGGCAGCCGGCGTGCAGCCGGTCCAGGCGCACCCGCGCCGCGTCGTGCTCGCCGCGCGCGAGCAGGCCCGCGATGTCGCCGCGCGCGCCCGTCAGCTGCGCCTGGAAGCCGCCCAGGTACACCAGCAGCCGCTCGCCGCTGATGCCCAGGCGCGACATGCTTTCCTGCGGCGTTTCGTTGGCGGCGTCCGGCGCGCCCGTGAATGGCGCCATGTAGGTTTGGACTTCGTCGCCCTTGAAGGGCTTGACCAGGTAGCCGTCCACCCCCAGGCAGGCGGCGCGGTCCACCGTGGCGTTGTCGGTCGCCGAGGTGACCATCACGAACGGCATGCCGGCCAGCGCCGGATCGTCCTTGACCCGCGCCAGCAAGTCCATGCCGGACAGGCGCGGCATGCGCAGGTCGCAAAAGCAGATCGCCGGGCGCAGTCCGCCGGCCAGCTGCTGCCAGGCGTCTTCGCCGTCTTCGGCTTCCAGTATCTCGAAACTGCCGCAGCCGTCTATCAGGTGCATCAGCACCATGCGCGAGACGATGTCGTCGTCCACCACCAACACTTTCATGCGTTTCTCCGTGATTTGCTCTTATGGCAAGTACGGCAATATTACAGCAAAAACCATGTCCGACACAGCGTCACGCGGGCGACGGTGCGAACAGGTCGAGCAGGTCGCGCAGGCGCGGCAGGCCTTCGTGAATCAAGGTCCAGTGGCGCGCGTCGGCCGCCGTTTCCAGTTCGTCGCACAGCTTGTGCAGTTCGGCCGCGTCGAGGTAGGCGGCGCTGCCCTTGATCCCGTGCAGCAGGCGCCCCGCCGCTTCGTGGTCGCGCGCGGCCACTGCCGCTTCGAGGTCGGCGCGCCGGGTCGGTACGTCGTTGGCAAAGGCGGCCCGCATGCGCGCTTTCAGGTCGGTGCTGCGCAGCGCCGGATTGTGGCTCACCGCCAGCGACAGCGATGCCGGCCCGGTGAATACGCCGAACATGGCGTCCAGTTCGACCGTGCTGGGCGGGCGCGCCAGGGTGCCCATGGGGACCATGGCGATCCCGCGCAAACGCTGCCGTTCGATCGCGCGGCTCAGCTGGCAGTGCAGCGCCGTTTCGTCGATCGGCTTGGTCAGGAAGTCGTCCATCCCGCAGCCCAGGTAGCGGATCCGGTCTTCTTCGGAGGCGTTGGCGGTCAGCGCCACGATCATCAGTTCGCGGTCCTGCACGGGCGCTTCGGGCGGGCCGCCGGCGCGGATCAGGCGCGTGGCCGTGGCGCCGTCCATCTCGGGCATGCGCCCGTCCATCAGGATCAGGTCGTAGCGGGTGCGCGCGCACGCTTCGACCGCCAGGCGGCCGTTGTCGGCGATGTCGACCTGGTGCCCCAGGTCTTCGAGCATCATGCGGATGATGATCTGGTTGGTCGGGAAGTCTTCGGCGCACAGCACGTGCAGGCGGTGGCTGTGCGGCTCGAGCGTGATGGCCTGCACTTCGGGCGGGGCCTTGCCGTCGGCCAGCGGCAGCACCACGGAAAACACGCTGCCCTTGCCTTCGGTGCTGTCGACCGAGATCTCGCCGCCCATCAGGTCGACCAGCTGGCGGCAGATCGCCAGTCCCAGGCCGGTGCCGCCGTAACGGCGCGTGGTGGTGCTGTCGGCCTGCTCGAATTTCTGGAACAAGCGCCCCAGCGCGTGGCCGGCGATGCCGATCCCGGTGTCGGACACGGTAAACCGGATCAGGTTGATGCGCGGCCCTTGGTGCGCCACCCCCGGCAACGGTTCGACCCGCACCATCACCCGTCCCTGGTTGGTGAACTTGAAGGCGTTGCCGACCAGGTTGACCAGCACCTGGCGCAGCCGGGTCGGGTCGCCCACCACGAAGGGCGGCAGGTCGGGCGCCAGTTCGATGCCAAAACCGATGCTGTGCGCGGCGGCCTGTTCCTCGAACAGGGTGGCCACGTTTTCCATCATCGGGGCGAGCGCGAAGTCGATGTTTTCGATACTGAGCTTGCCGGCCTCGATCTTGGAAAAATCGAGCAGGTCGTTGATGATGGTCAGCAGCGACTGGGCGTTGGCCTGCCCGCGCACGATCTGCTCGCGCGTGTTTTCCTTCAGGCGCCCGTCGCGCAGGGCGAAATTGAGCATGCCGATCACGCCGGCCAGCGGGGTGCGCATTTCGTGGCTCATATTGGCCAAAAATTCGGACTTCTGGCGCGTCGCGTCTTCGGCCTTTTGCTTGGCCAGGCGCAGCCGCTCGTCGTTTTCCTGCAGCGCGCGGTTGGCCAGCGCCAGCTCCTCGGTGTTCTGGCGCACCTGCTTTTCCTGCTCCACCAGGCGGGCCTGGGTTTCTTCGAGCTCGCGGTAGGCGCGCGCGTTGTCGAGGGCGACGGCGGCGTGCGCCGACAGCGTTTGCAGCATGTCCAGGTGCACCTGGCGGTAGGCTTGCCGTTCCACGCTCTGCACGCACAGCACGCCCATCATGCGCTCCTTGACGATCATCGGCACGTACATCATCGACTTGGCGCGGGTGCGCTCCTGCCCGTCGACCCGCAGCACCGGCGTGGCCGGACGCGTGGGCGGTCCGTCCAGGTAGTTGCCCGATTCGAGGTCGACGTCGTTCATGAATACTTCGCGCCGGTTGGTGTAGCACCACACGGCGAACTGGCGCGGGTCGTCCAGCATGCGGCTGTAGAAATTGCTGCGCACGCCCTGGTCCATCGCGAACGGAAAGTTGACCACGCCGGCGTCTTCGTCGTAGAAGCCGATCCCGAAAATGCGCGCGTCCATCAGGTGGTGCACGTGGCGGTACACGGTCATCATGATGGTTTCCATGTCCAGCGAGGCGGTCAGCTCGCGCCCGATTTCGGACAGCACCGAGATATTGCGGTGCGCCAGTTCGACGTTTTCCTTCTGCCGCTCGACTTCTTCCTTCTGGCGTTCGGCCTCGGAGCGGCGCTGCTCGGCATCCGAGCGCTGCTCCTCGGCGGCGCGGCGCTGTTCGAGCAGTTCGCATTTCTGGCTCTCGAGCAGGCGGTTCTGCTGCTCGACTTCGAGTGTGCGCGCGCTCACCTGCAGTTCCAGGCGCTGCTTCTGGCGCCGCAGGCCGGACAGGCGCGCGTGGTACATGATGGTGGCGCTGCCGACGATCAGCAGCGCCATGGCGGTGCGGAACCACCAGGTCTTCCACCATGGCGGCAAGATGGTAATGACCATGGACGCCGGCACCACGTTCCACACGCCGTCCTTGTTGGCCGCCTTGACCCGGAAGGTGTAGGTGCCCGGATCGAGGTTGGTGTAGGTGGCGAAGCGTTTCGCGGCGCCGCTTTGCACCCAGTTTTCGTCGAAGCCTTCGAGCTGGTAGGAGAACATGTTGCGCTGCGGCGCGGCGTAATGCAGGGCCGCGAATTCGAGCGAAAACACCGAGTCGGCCGCGTCCAGGGTCACCGCGCGCGTGTTTTCGACCGGGCCGGGGAACAGGCCGGGGCGGATTTCGCTGGCCGGATGGTTGAAGATCTCGAAGCCGGTGATGACGGCGCGCGGGGCAATCGCGTTGTCGCCGATGGCGCGCGGGTCGAAGGCGGTGATGCCGTTGAAACCGCCGAAGTACAGGTTGCCGTCGGTGCCGCGCAGGGCCGAGCCGTCGAAGTAGGCGCCTTCGATGGTGCCGTCGGCCGCGCTGTAGCTGCGCCAGGCGGCGCCCGCCGGGTCGAAGCGCGAGATACCGCTGTTGGTGCTGATCCACAAGCGCCCCTGCCCGTCTTCGAGGATCGAGGCGACGCCGTCGTCGACCAGGCCTTCGCGCTGGGTGTAGCGGGCAAAACGCGGCTTGTCGTCGGGGCCCACGCTCATGCGATTGAGCCCGCCCGCGGTGCCGACCCACAGGGTGCCGCCGCTGTCTTCGAGCAGGTAGTGCACTTCGTCGTGACTGAGGCTGGCCGGGTCGCGCGCGTCGTGGCGGAAATGGCGGAACTTGCCGCTGGCGCGGTCGAGCATGTCGAGCCCGTCGAAGGTGCCGATCCACAGGCGCCCGCGCCGGTCTTCGAGGATCGGGCGCACCATGTTGTCGGCCAGGCTGGCACTGTCGGCCGGGTCGTGGCGGTAGGCGGTGACGGCGCCGCTGGCCGGGTCGAGCCGGTGCAGGCCGGCGCGGGTGCTCACCCACAGCACGCCGGCGCGGTCGAACAGCATGCCGCGCACATTGTTGCTGTCCGGGTCGCCCCCGGCGATCAGCTGGCGCTTGAAGCGCCCGCTGTCGACGTCGAAACGGGTCAGGCCGGCCTGGCTGCCGATCCACACCGCGCCGTCGGGCGCGCGCGCCAGTGCGCTCGCGCCCGGCGAGATCAGGCTGTTGGGGTTGGCCGGTTCGTGCCGGTAGTGGCGCGCCAGGCCGCTGGACGGGTCCAGGTAATCGAGCCCGCTGGCGGTGGCCGCCCACAGGCGGCCGTCGCCGGCGTCGAGCAGGGCGCGCACCTTGTTGTCGCCCAGGCTGTCGGGATGGTCGGCCTGGCGCACGATGCGCGCGAAGCCGCCGCTGGCCAGGTCGACCCGCGACACACCGGCGTACCAGGTGCCGACCCAGAAGGTGCCGACCCGGTCGCGGTGCAGCGACGAGATCTGGTTGTCGGCCACGCTGTGTGGCTCGCCCGGCAGGTGGCGGTAGTTGATGAAGCGGCGCGCCTTGGGCTGCCATGCGTACAGGCCGTCGGTCTGGCTGCCGACCCACAGCTTGCCGTCGCCGTCCTGGTACAAGGTGGTGACGGGGCCGGGGCGCAAGCCTTCGCCTTCGCCCAGGCGGCGCCGCTGGTCGGGCGCAGCGCCCGCCTTCCAGGTCTTGAGCCCGGCCAGGCTGCCGATCCACAGGGTCTGCTCGGTGTCGAGCAGCAGCGCGCTGATCTGGTTGCCCTTTTGCCCGGCGCCCGGGGCCAGGTGGTGCTCGAAGCGGTTCGCGCCCGGCGCCAGGCTGTCCAGGCCAACCCCGGTGCCGACCCACAGGCGGCCGTTGGCGCCCAGCGCCAGCGCGGTCAGCTTGTCGTCGGCCAGGCTGGTCGGATCGCCCGGCACGTTGTGCCAGACCTTGAACTTGCCGCTGACCGTGTCCAGGTGCTGCAGGCCGTCGGCGGTGGCCACCCACAGGCCATGTTTGCCGTCGGCGACGATGGCGAGGATACGGCGGTTGCCGTTGCCGCGCCGCGCCTTGTCGTCGGGCAGGTAGTGAATGAAGCGGCCGCTGGCCGGGTCGTAGCGATCCAGGCCGCCGTCGGTGCCGACCCACAGCCGGCCCTGGCCGTCCACGTGCAGCACCTTGACCCAGTTGTGGGCCAGGCTGTGCGGATCGTTGGCGTTGTTCCTGAAGGTGCTCATGCGGTAGCCGTCGAAGCGCGACAGGCCGCCCTGGGTGCCGAACCACATGAAGCCCTCGCTGTCCTGGACCACGGCCAGCACCGATTCCTGGGGCAGGCCCTGCTCGACCGACAGGTGCTCGAAGCGCAAGGTGCGCGGCGGCGCGGCCACGCTGTGCGCGCACAGCAGGCAGCACAGCCACAGCAAGGCGATGCGCAGCGCCATCGTCACACGGGCGCGCCGTCAGCGGCCAGCATGGCGCGGATGCGCGCGCCCTGGCGCAGCACCGCCGCCTGCACCTCGACCAGCGCGCCATCGACCCGCACGGTGTCGAACACGCCGCGCCGCGCCTGGTCGAGCGCGGCGCCGGCCTGCCACAGGCCCAGGGTCAGGCAGCCATTGTGCAGGCCGTCGATGCGCACGCGCAGGTCGGCGCTGGTGGCCAGTTCGGCCAGCTGGACCCTGGCCGCGGCCAGCTGGGCGCCGAAGGCGCTCAGGTAGGCCTGCATCCGTTCGCCGCTGATGTTCAGGCGCGTCATGGTGGCCCCCGGGTCCTCGGCCAGCCGGTCGAGCGTGACCTTGAAGATCTTTTCCAGGTGCGCGCGCGCTTCGATCGCATGCAGCGGCTTCAGGATGTAGCCGACCGCACCCAGCGTGACGGCCTGCAGCACGGTGTCGCGGTCCGAGGCCGAGGACACCAGCACGAAAGGCACCTGCGCCAGGCGCGGCTCGCCCTTCATGCGCTCGAGCAGGTCGATGCCGGACATGCGCGGCATGCGCACGTCGCAAAAGCAGATTTCCGGGCGCAGGCCGCCGGCCATCAGGTCCCAGGCGGCGGCGCCGTCCTCGGCCTCGACCAGTTCGAACACCCCGTAGGCCGACAGCAGGTCCATCAGGGCCATGCGGGACACCACGTCGTCGTCTACCACCAGCGCTTTCATGCTCTCTCCATCAATCGCCGAAAAATTTCAGCACGTCGTCCTTGCGGGCGTGCGTGTCGCGCTGCCCGAGGCGGATCAGTTCACAGGTGTAGCTCGATTCGAACAGCAGGTAGGATGCCAGCGCCGAGCCGCGCGCTTCGGTCGCGCCTATCCCCGAGAGCATGGTGCGGATCGGCTTGGGCAGGCTGGCGATGTGGCGGCTGGCGATGCCGTCGAGCCGTTCGGACGGCGCGATCACCAGGAGCTCGACCGGTTTCAAGGGCGTCTTGGCCAGGTATTCGGGCGGCAGGTGCGACAGGGTCAGGTTGATCCGGTTCAGCCGTTCGATGTCGACCGCCAGGCTGTCGAGGAAGATCGAGGACATCGCGTGGCCGGCGATCTGCGCCAGGCTCGGATAGCGCGCCTGCTCGGCGCTGGCCTGGCTCGGCTCGTGCAGACGGCCGGCGCCCACCACCAGCACCTTGGTCGCGCCCAGGTGGATGGCCGGCGAGATCGGCGCGAGCTGGCGCATCGAGCCGTCGCCGCAGTACTCGCGCCGGCTGCCCAGGTACAGCGGCACGGCCGGGAAAATGAAGGGGATCGCCGACGAGGCCAGCAAGTGCTCGACCCCGATCTGGTCCTGCATGGCGATGCGCTGCATGCGGATCCACGGCGCGATGTCGGCCGCGGTCTGGTAAAAGGTGACGTGGTTGCCGCCGGTGTAGGACGAGGCGGTCACGGCCAGCGCGTGCAGCAGGCCGTCGGACATCACCGCGTCCAGGCGCGGCAGGTCCAGCATGCGGTGCAACAGGCCCGCCAGCGGGGTGTTGTCGAGCAGCGAAGTGGGCGGCGCCGCGCGCCACTTGCGCAGCAGCCAGCCGAACGAGAGCAGCGAAAGCCAGCGCGCGCCGGAACGGATCACGCCCAGCGAGTCGGCCCGGTAGACCTGTTCGACGGTGAAGTTTTCCCAGACGTCGAGCAGCTTTTGCACGCCCTCGCCGAAGTTGTCGGCGCGGCAGGCCAGCGCCGCCGCGTTGATCGCGCCGGCCGAGGTGCCGCAGATGATGTCGAAGGGGTTGCGCGCCGGGCGCCAGCCCGCTTCCCACAGGATCTGGGAAATGGCTTGCAGCACGCCTACCTGGTAGGCGGCGCGGGCGCCGCCTCCGGAGAGGATCAAGCCGGTTTTTTGTTCTATTCCCATACAGCAAGGGTAGCAGGGTCTAGCGAACTTGCGGGAGAAAATGGTGTAGATTTTGCATTTTCAGCCACGATTCAGTCGCCTTTTGCCACGCCCTCGCGGCGCGGGTCGGCGCCGCCGAACCACCACGGCTGGCCGTGGATCATGATCCTTTGCACGCCGTGCAGGCCGGACGTCATGTCGCCGCTGCGCACCGTGTGCCCGCGCGATTGCAACGCCTCGAGCACCGCGGGTGGAAAGCGCCCCGCTTCCAGTTCGGTGGGGCCGTTGCGGCTGCCGAAGTTGGGCAGGTTGATCGCCTGCTGCACGTTCAAGCCCCAGTCGAGCGTGCCGACCAGGGTCTTGGCCACGTAATTGATGATGACCGGCCCGCCCGGCGAGCCCAGTGCGAGCACCAGTTTTTTGGAGGCGCGGTCGAACACGATGGTGGGCGACATGGCGCTGCGCGGACGCTTGCCGGGCTGGACCCGGTTGGCCACGGGACCGTCGGCGTCGCTGGAATCGAAGGAAAAATCGGTCAGCTGGTTGTTCAGGATGAAGCCGCGCACCAGCTGGCGCGAGCCGAAGGCGTCTTCCACCGAGGTCGTCATCGACACGCCGGCGCCGCTAGAGTCGACCACCACCAGGTGCGAGGTGGCCGGGCTTTCGATGGCGTTGTCGCTCCCCCACGCCACCTCCATGCCGGGCGGGGCGCCGGCCGGGGCCACCCCCATCGACCGGGTACCGATCAGGGCGGCGCGCCGGGCCAGGTAAGCCTTGTCGATCAGGCCGGACACGCCGCGCCCCGGCAGCGGCACGAAGTCGGTGTCGGCCGCGTAGCGGTTGCGGTCGGCGTAGGCCAGCCGGCCTGCTTCGGCAAACAGGTGCACCGCTTCGGCTCCTGGCACGCCGTCGACCGGGGCCAGGGCCGCCATGTCGCGCGTTTCCAGGATGCCCAGCATCTGGGCCACGGCGATCCCGCCCGACGACGGCGGCGGCATGCCGCACACGGTGTAGGCGCGGTAATCGCTGCACACCGGCTCGCGCAGGCGCGGACGGTAGCTGGCGATATCGGCCACTGTGAGCAGGCCGGGGTTGGTCGGGTGGGCGGCGACCTTGGCGGCGATGTCGCGCGCGATCGCGCCCCGGTAAAACACCTCGGCGCCGCCTTGGGCAAGTTCGCGCAAGGTGGCGGCCAGGGCTGGATTTTTCAGCACGTGGCCGACCGGCCAGGGCTGGCCGGCGGCGCCGTAAAAATAGGCTGCGGCGGCGCTATCCTTGCGCAGATACGGATCGGCCGCCAGCAGGCCGTGCAGGCGCGGACTGACCGCGAAGCCGTGCTCCGACAGCGCGATGGCCGGCCCGAACAAGGTCTTCCAGGGCAGCTTGCCGTGCTGCTTGTGGGCCAGCGCCAGCATGCGCAGCACGCCCGGGGCGCCCACCGAGCGCCCGCCAACGACGCCGGCCATGCGCGATAGCGGCGTGCCGTCGGGATTTTGGAACAGCTTGTCGGTGGCGGCCGCGGGCGCCGTTTCGCGCCCGTCGTAGGCTTGCACCTTGCGCCCGTCGTAATGCATCAGGAAGGCGCCGCCGCCGATGCCCGACGATTGCGGCTCGACCAGGGTCAGCACCAGCTGGGCGGCGATGGCCGCGTCGATCGCCGCCCCGCCCTGCTTGAGGATCTTGTAGCCGGCATCGACCGCCAGCGGATTGGCGGCGGCGACCATGAATTTTTTGGCGGCCCAGCCGGCCTTCTCGGCATGGCCGGTGGCCGCTTCGGGCGCGGCCTGGGTGGCGTCCTGCGCCTGCGCCGGGGGAGAAGGAAATACAACGACGAAGGCGCATGCCAGCGCCAGCAGCTTGATCTTGACCATACACTCTCCGGGTAAAAACTATGTCACCGCTCAGTGTCGGACCGTCGTCCTTGCGCAGGCGAGGACCCATGGCACCTCGGCTCCCCTCTTTTCCGGAGTCTGACCAGAGGTGCTATGGCTCCTCGCCTGCGCAAGGACGACGATGCAACACTGAACGGTGGCATAGCAAAAAAAACGCGCGGCCGTAGCCGCGCGTTCTATCGTACAGGAAATGCCTTATTTGGGCTGCATGCGGATCGCGCCGTCGAGGCGGATGGTTTCGCCGTTGAGCATGGTGTTTTCGATGATCGCGCGCGCCAGCTGGGCGTATTCGGCAGGACGGCCGAGGCGCTGCGGGAACGGCACCATATTGCCAAGCGCGGTGCGCACTTCTTCGGGCATGCCCATCAACATCGGGGTCTCGAAAATGCCGGGGGCGATGCACATTACGCGCACGCCGCTGCGGGCCAGGTCGCGCGCCATCGGCAGGGTCAATCCGACCACGGCCGCTTTCGACGAGCCGTAGGCTGCCTGGCCGATCTGGCCGTCGTAGGCCGCGACCGACGCGGTATTGATGATCACGCCGCGCTCGCCGGAGTCGCCCGCTGCGGTCTTGCCCATGGCGTCAGCGGCCAGGCGCGACATATTGAAGGTGCCGACCAGGTTGATGTTGACGGTGCGCTGGAACACGTCGAGCGGATGCGGGCCGTCCTTGCCGACGGTCTTGACGGCCGGCGCCACGCCGGCGCAATTGATCAGGCCACGCAGGGTGCCCATCGCGGTAGCGGCAGCGACTACGGCCAGGCCATCGGCTTCGGACGTGACGTCGCACTTGACGAACTGGCCCTTCAGTTCGGCGGCCAGCGCTTCGCCGGCGGCAAGCTGCACGTCGGCCAGCACGACCTTGGCGCCGGCCTCGGCCAGCATGCGGGCGGTGGCGGCGCCCAGGCCCGAAGCGCCACCGGTGATGATGAATACATTGTGTTGAATTTCCATGGGGATCCCTTAGTGTTTTTTTAACGTTTACGTAAACGTCAAGTAACCGGATTGTATCGAACTTTGGGCTTAAAAGCACTGCACCGCGAGGCCATTGTCACTGCATACCCTGCCTTGCGGGCTGAGCAGGGTGTTGCCGATCCCGCCGTGGTAGCGGGTGCCGTTGGCGTCGCTGCAGGAACCGCCCTGGCAGTTCTGCAGGATCAGGGGCGACGGCGGTGGGGGCAGGCCGATGGGCGGGGCCGGGCTCAGTTGCGGGCCATAGACGACGGGCGGCAGGGGCGCGGGCGTGCCATCAATAATTTGCCTTACGGCACGACGCTTTGGTGGTTTTTTGGCCGGCGCTGGCGCAAGCGGCTTGGACGTGGCCTTGGGCGCATCGGGCACGGCGCCGATACGCGGCGGCGGCGAGGTCGCCCATGCGTTATTGCACAGCAACACAGAACTGAGGATGGCCAGGACCAGGACAGGTTTCAGGATTCCCATGATGCACCTCTCGCACGCGGGATGCGGCAGATTCATTATGGTCCACCGGCACCGCGTTCGATAGGGGATGATACAAACTGTAACCTGGGCAGCTCGCTCAGGCCGGCGGCGTGCCCTCCCGTATCGCCTCGCGCAATTGCAGGCGCAAGGCCGGCGTATCTTCGTGGCCGTGCACGCGCACGGCGTGCTGCACGGCCACGTCCAGCAACTCGCTTTCCGTGTCGGCGGCGATGGTGACGCTGCATTGTGATTCGCTGGGAAACTCGCGGCAATCGATGAACTTGCGTGCCATGACACTCTCCTGGTTGGACCACTGCATCAGGAAAGTATAGGCCTGCCGCTCCCGTTTTCAAGCGCCACGCCGCTTATTCGAGCACCAGATGCTGCGCCAGGTAGCCAAACACGGCCGACACGCGCCGCAGATGGCGCGACTCGCGATGGGTGAGCAGCCACAGTTCGGTCTCGGCGTCGTCCAGCACCTCGCTCATCTGGATCACGTCCTTGCGTCCGCGCGCCAGGAACAGCGGCAAGATGCCGATGCCCAGCCCCTTGCCCACCAGTTCGGCCACGGTCAGGATGCTGCCGACCCGGTAGGCGGGCGTCACGCGCGGGTAGTGCTTCCTGCGGTACAGCACCGACGGATGCTCGGGCAAGGCTTCGTCCGGCGCGATCCAGACGGCGCTGTCGGCCTTGGCCTGGTCGATGCCGCCGCTGCGCGGTCCGAACAACGCCACCCGCACCATGCCGATGCGCTTGCCGACCAGGTGCTGCGGCGGCTTTTTGGTCGCGCGCAGGGCGATGTCGGCATCGTGCCGCGTCAGGTTGGCCAGCTCGTTGGAGGCATGCAGGTCGTAGGTCAGCAAGGGATGGGTCAGCTGCAAGTCGCGCAGCGCGGGCGCCAGCAGGCCGTGCAGGAAGGTGTCGGTGGTCGAGATGCGTACCGCGCCGGAAACCTGCTCCGCCTCGCCCTGCGCCGCCGAACGGGCCAGTTCGAGCCGCGTTTCGAGCTGCTCGGCGTGGCCGGCCAGGGTCAGGGCCAGCTCCGACGGCAAATAGCCCAGGCGCGAACGCTCGAACAGCCTTTGGCCCAAGCCCTTTTCAATGCGCTGCACAGTACGGAACACCGTCGAGGCGTCCAGCGACAGCCGTTCGCCAGCGTCGGCCAGGTTGCCGGCGCGTACCAGCGCCATCACCACTTCCAGGTCGAGTGCACTGAGCTTGTATTGCGTCGCTGCAATCATCGCGTGCACCTTTGCCTATTTTCATTGCGTTTGCGAAATCATATAGTGATTCCACCTTGAACTCAACGGAGAAATACCATGAAAGAAAATTCGATCGATGTCGGCGCCAGCTACGGCGTATTGTTGTTGCGTACCAGCCTGGGCGTGATGTGGATTGCCCACGCGCTGCTGAAATTATTTGTGTTCACCCTGCCCGGCACCGCGCAGTTTTTCGACAGCATCGGCATCCCCGGCCTGCTCGCCTATCCGGTGTTGGCGGCGGAACTGGCAGGCGGCGTGGCCCTGCTGCTCGGCGTGTATGCGCGCCAAGTGGCGCTGGCCCTGGTGCCGGTGATGGCCGCGGCCGCATCGGTCCATGTCGGCAACGGCTGGGTCCACACCAGCGCCGGCGGCGGCTGGGAGTATCCGGGGTTCCTGGTACTTGCATCGGTGGCACTGTGGCTGATCGGCGATGGCGCGCTCAGCGTGCGGCGCAGCGCGCGTTTTACCCTGGCATCTTGAACGGGGCCGGTAGCGCCGGCTTGGCAATTGGAAAAATATTCATTTGGTACAAGCATTGCATGAAGCGCGGAGTAGGTGGTAGTCCCGAACGACACACTCCGGCATCGCGTCTCGTTTTGCCGTCTCATTCGTGCTCGTTTGGTCGAATTTGAACTCGCGCGCCAGATGCTGTCTAAATTTAAGTAGAGAGACACGATTCGACAAAACGAGACAAAACGCGGAGGCCAAATGAGTATCGATGCCGGAGAGAGTGTCGCCCTCCCCCTCACTACCCTGCTCACCTTGCGCGAGCACCTCAGTTTTTCTGAAAGCAAGCTATCCGTCGAGCAAGCAGTTGTGCTTGCAATTCGGGAGTGGATGGCCAACAGCGGCGCAACTGTGGGCGAAGCGGGTTCCGAAGTACTACGCGGCTATCAATGGAAAACGCTCTTCCTGCCCGAGTCCACGCAGCTGCGCATGATGTATGCCGAGACCGTCCATTACGCAGCGGTGGTTGGTGAATCCATCATGTACCGTAATCGTCCGGTGTCGCCGCGCGAATTTACCATGGCAATCGCTGGTTGCGGCCGCAATGCCTGGCGTGATGTATGGATCCGGTTTCCTGGGTCACGACAATGGAAGCGAGCGAACATATGCCGCATCGAGCAGGATAAAAAAAGACGGCAGCCGCCAAAATCCCCGGTCGACACCATGGCCAGCGCGGCCGCGGCGATGTCCGACGCCTTGAAAACCGCGCTAATGCTGGTCGAAGAAACCAGCACCCAGGCAACCGCGCACGTGGAACGCCGCCTCGCCCCCCTGCGTCGTGACGACGACCGCCTGCACACCGATTGCAGCTTCGATTAGGACGAAAAAAAACCGCCCGGCTTGTCGGCCCGGCGGCTTTTTCTACAACACCTGAAATATTTACTTCACCGGCACCGGCTCCGTCGTCTCTTGCGGCGCCACCATCAGTGGCGGCGCAGGCATCACGGCAGCAGTTGGCGCATGCACCACGGCGGCCGGCTGCGTCACCGCAATCCAGCCGGTCATCGGCAGCAGCGGCACCAGCAGCAGCGCCACGATGTTGATGATCTTGATCAAAGGGTTGATCGCCGGACCAGCCGTATCCTTGTACGGGTCGCCCACGGTGTCGCCCGTGACCGCAGCCTTGTGCGCCTCGGAACCCTTGCCGCCGAAGTTACCATCCTCGATATACTTCTTCGCATTGTCCCAGGCGCCCCCGCCCGTGGTCATCGAAATGGCCACGAACAGGCCGGTGATGATGGTCCCCATCAGCAGCCCGCCCAGCGCCGCAGGCCCGAGCAGCATGCCGACAATGACCGGCACCACGACCGGCAGCAGCGACGGAATGATCATTTCCTTGATCGCCGAGGCGGTCAGCATGTCGACGGCCTTGTCGTATTCCGGCTTGGCCGTGCCTTCCATGATGCCCTTGATGTCGCGGAACTGGCGGCGCACTTCCACCACCACCGCACCGGCCGCGCGCCCTACCGCTTCCATCGCCATCGCGCCGAACAGGTAAGGGATCAAGCCGCCGATGATTAGGCCCACGATCACCATCGGGTTCGACAGGTCGAACGAGATCGAATGGCCCTTCGATTCAAGCGCGTGTGTGTAGTCGGCAAACAGCACCAGCGCAGCCAGACCGGCCGAACCGATCGCATAACCCTTGGTCACCGCCTTGGTGGTGTTGCCCACGGCGTCGAGCGGATCGGTAATGGCGCGCACCGATTCAGGCATGTGCGACATTTCGGCGATGCCGCCGGCGTTGTCGGTGATCGGACCGTAGGCGTCGAGCGCCACGATAATACCGGCCATCGACAGCATCGAGGTCGCGGCGATCGCAATGCCGTACAACTGGCCCAGCTGGTACGAGACCAGGATGGCTGCGCACACGGCCAGCACCGGATACGCGGTCGACTTCATCGACACGCCCAGGCCGGCGATGATGTTGGTGCCGTGACCGGTGGTCGACGCTTCGGCAATGTGGCGCACCGGTTTGAAGTCGGTACCGGTGTAGTACTCGGTGATGTAGACCATCAGGCCGGTCAGCACGATACCGACCACCGAGCAGCCCATCATCTTCATGCGCATCGCTTCGTCAGGCCATACCATCCAGGTCACGGCGGCAAAGCCGACCAGCGACAGGCCGGCGGCCCACCACAGGCCGGTGTACAGCGCCGACATGATTTTCTTGCCCGGCTTGGCCTTGACCAGCGAACAGCCGACGATCGAGCCGATGATCGATACCGCGCCAAGCAGCAGCGGGTAGACGATCGGCGTGGAGCCGGCGTTGGTGATCATCAGCGCGCCAAGCAGCATGGTCGCGATCAGGGTCACTACATAGGTTTCGAACAGGTCGGCGGCCATGCCGGCGCAGTCGCCCACGTTGTCGCCCACGTTATCGGCGATTACCGCCGGGTTGCGCGGGTCGTCCTCGGGGATGCCGGCTTCGACCTTGCCCACCAGGTCGGCGCCGACGTCGGCGCCCTTGGTGAAGATGCCGCCGCCAAGTCGCGCGAAAATCGAAATGAGCGAGGCGCCGAAGGCCAGCCCGATCAGCGGTTTGATGACGTCATGCGCCGTACCGCTGGCGCCGTACACCGTCAGGTACCAGTAGAACAGCGTTACGCCCAGCAGGCCGAGGCCCACGACCAGCATGCCGGTGATGGCGCCGCCCTTGAAGGCGACGTCGAGTGCCTCGTTCATGCCCTTGGTGGCCGCCTGCGCGGTACGCACATTGGCGCGCACCGAGACGTTCATGCCAATGAAGCCGCATGCGCCCGAGAGCAGCGCGCCGATCGCAAAGCCGATCGCGGTGTTCAGGTCGAGCAGCACGCCGATGGCGATCAGGAGGACCACGCCGACGATGCCGATCGTGCGGTACTGGCGGTTCAAGTAGGCGGCTGCCCCTTCCTGAATCGCCTGGGCGATTTCCTGCATCCTGGCGTTGCCAGGGTCCTGCTTCAAGATCCAACTACGGGTCAGAAGACCATATATCACTGCGATAAGGCCACACACAATCGCGAAAATTAATAAACTACTTGATGCCATATCGTCCCCTTAGCTTTTTTTAATCAAGTAAAACAAAAACACATCCGAATGACCGGGTAGGCCAACCTTACTGCGTACTGCAAAACTTTGAATCGAAAACAGGTGCTGGGGATGGCGGGCATCCGCATGAAAAAAGCGGACCTCGGTCCGCTCTCTTACAGTTTATTCAGACAGTGCCGCGAATGCCGCGTCGCGGATCGCGTCGACAGGTCCGACACCGGAAATGCGGCGATACTTCGGTGCGCCCGCCAGGCCCGACTGGGCCCAGTTGTTGTAGTAGCCAAGCAGAACTTCGGTCTGGTTGTGGTAGACCGCCAGGCGGTTCTTGACCGTTTCGGCCTTGTCGTCCGGGCGCTGGACCAGCGGCTCGCCGGTCACGTCGTCGAGCATGTCCACTTTTGGCGGATTGTTCCTGATGTGGTACACGCGCCCCGATCCGGGGTGCGAACGGCGACCGTCCATGCGGTCGACGATCAGTTCGTCGGGCACGTCGATTTCAAGCACGTAGTCGATGTCGATGCCGTTGGCCTTCATGGCGTCGGCCTGCGCCACGGTGCGCGGGAAGCCGTCGAACAGGTAGCCATTGTTGCAGTCGGATTCTTTAAGACGGTCCTTGACCAGGCCGATCATGATGTCGTCGGACACCAGTCCGCCCGCATCCATCACCTTTTTCGCCGCCATGCCAAGCTCGGTGCCGGCCTTGATGGCGGCGCGCAGCATGTCGCCGGTGGAGATCTGGGGGATGTTGTACTTTTCCTTGATGAAGTTAGCCTGGGTGCCTTTGCCGGCGCCGGGAGCTCCTAACAGAATGAGACGCATGAA
>JAZKCA010000029.1:0-15926 GCA_040388275.1 Pseudomonadota bacterium | reverse complement strand
GCTTCATGCGAGATGGGAACGTGCGCGTCCGGAGTACCTACCTTTCACAGTAACGTTGGTAGCGCTTAAGCGGTTACCCAGCACTGGCAGCCTTCCCACTGTACCGCAGCTTTCACTGGCGTTACAGCGACTTGCTTGGTGCTGCCTTGCGCGCCGGTCGAGTTAGCGACCAGGATGCGAACCTTCTTGTTCAGGACGACGGTAGCATTGGTTTTCATCTTAGAAGCTCCAATTGCATGCGCAATGCGCTTCAGGCGCTGCCAGAACTGGCGAGCTGACGGTTTTTTGCACGGTGCTGGAGATCTTGTTGCCGGCGGCAAGGATACGTACTTTTTTTGCGGTCGATGGAACGGACTTCTGGGATTGCATAGATTTTCCTTGATAATTAAACATAAAAGTTGCCATTTTTGGCAACACGAAGTCTAGTTCATAAATACAAAAAAAGTAACAATTTAAATGAAAAAATAACTAAATTTAAATTTTGACAATATTTATTGCGTGCCGTATGATTCGCCCCTTTTTACGTCCCTCATAACGGAGTTCGCATGTTTGTCTTCACCCCATCCTTGCCGAGCGCGTTCAGCGCCAGGTTCGGGACCCGATTGCCCTTGTCGCTGGCGCGGGCCTTCGCCGCCATGGTGTGGGGAGGTTTCTATATTTTCAACGTGCGCCACTTGCGCTCGACCATTTTCCCTTGCGTGCGCGCCGCCACCGGCCAAGGCGCGGCGGGCAGCTATCTGGTCGGTTTGGGCGGCGCGATCGCTTTCGGTCGCTACCTGAGCGATTTCGCTTTTTTCCTGTACCGCCCGGCCAGCGTTATCGCGCGCCGCGTCCGTCACAAGACGGGTTTTCGCCACACGGCCAATCTGACCGATGCGTTGAAAGACGGAAAGGGCGCGATCCTCGTCCTGTCCAATTTCTCGTCTTTCTATTACACCCTCACGGCGCCGCGCGAGAACATCCTGCCCGACAACCGGGAAGTCGTCATCGTCCAGCCCTCGTACTCGGTCAGCAGCGAAGAATCGAAGCGCTTCAGGCAAAAAATCAGCGGCGTCATCGGGCGCGACTTGCAGATCATCGAATCGGGGACGCTGCGAGCAGGGATAGAAATGACGGCAGCACTCAAGCGCGGCGCCATCGTCGGCTGCCTGGTCGATTTCTTTCCGCCCAACGCCACATCGCTGGCCATGACCGAGTTTCTCGGCCACCCATCGTGCCAGCCGACCGGCATTGGCGCGATCGCCGCCAAAAACAACGTGGCGGTCGTGCCCTGTTTCACCTATTTCGAGGAGGGAAAGTACATCACCGAATTTGCTCCGGCGATTGTGGCGCCCGCTGACGGCGACATGCCGGACAAGGTCCTGTCCCTGTGCACCCGCATCGACGCCAGCCTGAGCGCGGCGATCATGGCGCGCCCGGCCCAATGGGCCTCCTGGATTTCGGTCCCGCACAAATGGCAAACGGCGAGCGCCATGCTGGCCCAGATGGAAGAACAGGAATGATGTTCATGAAGAAGAAGCGGCCCACGATTGCGGTGCTCGACGTGGCCGGCGCCATCGACGAAGCAAAGGCAATGGCGCTGCTAATTACCATTCGCAATACGGATTGGCGCAAGAAAAACATCATCGGACTCATCGTCAGGGTCGGTTCGAACGGCGGTTCGCTGGGCGCCGCCCAAGCCATCTGCGAGGGCATCGAGACGGTTCGGTCGGAAGTGGAGATCGTCACCGTCGCGCTGGCAACCGAGACGGCCATGTCGGCCGGATTTTACGTCGCGCTTGCCTGCGATATCGTCGTTGCCACGCCCGCCGCCACGGTGGGCAGCGTCGGCGCCATCATCCCCAAGTTCAGCGGCTTCCCGCTGGCCGACAAGCTGGGCATCAGTTTCAACCCGGCCCAGAGCGGCATTGGCAAAGGCAGCCTGCACCCACTGTCGGCGCCCAATGCGGCCAGCGACGCCCTGCTCGATTTGCTGGTGGCCGACATCGGGGAGCAGTTCTTCGACTGGGTGCGCCTGCGCCGCAAGGCGTCGGACGCGACCATGGCGCTGATCGGCGATGGGCGCATGCTGTCCGGACGCCAGGCCGAATGCCTGGGGCTGGTCGATGTGTGCGGCGGTTTCTATACCGCCATTGCCAAGGTGTGCGAGCAAGCATCCCAGGAACAGGCAGCCCTCATCTGGCTCAACCCGCCTTCGGTGTCGATGATGGGCAAGATCGTCAAGAGCATCAAGGCCTTCTTTTAGGCAGGTGCAGGCCGCCAAAGAGCGCACCAGGCAGTTCGGGGTGCGCCGGGCGGTCATGGCGCCACCTGGGCGGCTGGGCAGCGCCGCTCGATGCTTGGCGCTTGTATAATGCAGCGACGTTCACACGGCAGCCCTCACATGACAAACAACACGCATTTCGGTTACAAAACGGTAGCAGAGGACGACAAGGTCCGCGAAGTGGCCAAGGTATTCCACTCGGTCGCCTCCAAATACGACGTCATGAACGACTTGATGTCGGGCGGCCTGCACCGCTTGTGGAAGACTTTTACCATCGCCAACGCGGCGGTGCGGCCCGGTTTCAAGGTGCTCGATATTGCCGGCGGCACCGGCGACCTGGCCAAGGCCTTCGCCAAACAGGCGGGCAAATCCGGCGAAGTCTGGCTGACCGACATCAACGAATCGATGCTGCGCGTGGGCCGCGACCGCCTGTTAAATACCGGCCTGGTGACCCCCATCTTGCTGTGCGACGCAGAAAAGCTGCCGTTCCCCGACAATTATTTCGACCGCGTCAGCGTGGCCTTTGGCCTGCGCAATATGACCCACAAGGACCAGGCGCTGGCCGAAATGCGGCGCGTTCTCAAGCCGGGCGGCAAGTTACTGGTGCTGGAGTTTTCGAAAGTGGCCGCGCCGCTGCAAAAGCCGTATGACGTGTATTCGTTCTCGGTGCTGCCTTGGCTGGGCCAGAAGATCGCCGGCGACGCCGAAAGCTATCGCTACCTGGCCGAATCGATCCGCATGCATCCGGACCAGGAAACCCTGAAAACCATGATGCAGGACGCCGGCCTCGAGCGCGTCGAATATTTCAACTTGACGGCGGGTGTGGCGGCATTGCACACCGGTATCAAACTGTGAGATTGCAAAATATGAAGAAACAAGTGTTTGCCAGCATGCTGGCCTTCGGTGCCATGACGATCGCCCACGCGGCCCCGGCCGTCACGCAGGACGGGGGCGGTTCCATGATGGGCACCCTCATCGGTGGTGCCCTGTTCGCGATCGTGCTGATCGGTGCCGGCCTGTTTGCCCACCGCACCATGAAGCGCGGCGATACGCCTGCCAGCCCGGCTGTCACGGCGCCGGCCCCGGCGCGCCCGGACGCGGCCGCCGAGAGCCGCGAGCTGATCTTGCGAAGCGCGAAAGCAAGCTTCATCCGCATGCAGGCCGCGTGGGACAAGGCTGATACCGCCGACCTGTCAAAATTTACCACTCCGCAAGTATTTGCCGAACTCAAGACCCAGGTCGAAGCGCGCGGTCCATCGCCGAACGTGACCGAGGTGGTGACGATCGAGGCGGAATTGCTGGGCGTTGAGACCGCCGCCGACCATTTCCTTGCCAGCGTCAAGTTCACCGGCATGATCAAATCGTCGACCGCGGCGCCGGCCGAGCCCTTCGTCGAGGTGTGGAATTTGTCCAAGGCCTTGCGCGGCAGCGGGGGCTGGCTGCTGGCCGGGATCCAGCAGCTGTCGTAATATTGTTCGGGAAAGTATCTGTGCTGCCGGAAATATGCCCGGCAAACTGGTAAGATCAAAACCGCCCGCTTTCCGGGCGGTTTTGTTTTTTTAGTGTACAAAGAATGCCACCTTCGACCCCGTTTTCTCCCCAATCCACGCTGATGACGCCGGTCATCGCGGCGATCAATCACTTGTTGGCACAGGAAGCCTGGGCCCGTGACGCGCTTGCCCTGCACGCCGGCAAGGAAGCCTGCATTGACGCTGGCAGCGTCAGCCTGCGCGTGCGCGTGACGGTCGATGGCATGGTGGAGCACAGCAATACCGAGGAAGCGGCCAAGGTGACCATCCGCGTCAAATTGGCCGACTTGCCGCTGATCGCCCAGAACCGCGAGCGCGCGTTTTCCTACGTCAAGATTGAGGGCGACGCCGAGTTTGCCAATACCATTTCCCAGCTGGCCAAGGGCTTGCGCTGGGAAGCCGAGCATGACCTGGAGCGCTGGATCGGGCCAATCGGCGCCAACCGGATGGTTGGCGGCGCGCGCGGCATGGTCGAGGCGATCATGGCGGGGCAGCAAAAAATTGCAGAAAACGTCGCCGAGTATTTTCTTGAAGAAAATCCCTTGTTGATCCGACCGGTCATGGCCGAGGACTTTGCAAGTGAAGTAAGCCGCCTGCGCGACGACGTTGAACGCACCGCGAAACGCATCGCCAGGCTCGAGAGCAGGCTGGCCCAAGGCAGCGCCGACCCGGCAACGACTACCCGCTCCGCCGGGCAACAGAATTTGGACCTTTGATGATATTGAAAATCCAGCGCCTTCTCAAGATCCTGCGGGTAGCGATCAAATACGGGCTCGACGAGATCGCCATTGCCGGCCTTAAAGTGCCGCGCACGGCCAAGCTGATCGATACATTGATTTTCTGGCGCGACATCAGCGCCCCGCGCGGAGTGCGCCTGCGCATGGCGCTGGAAGAACTGGGTCCGATTTTCGTCAAGTTCGGCCAGGTCCTCTCGACCCGGCGCGACCTGATGGCGCCCGATCTGGCCGACGAACTGGCACGCCTGCAGGACCGCGTGCCGCCGTTCGACTCCGACCTGGCCATTGCCCAGATCACCAAATCGCTGCGGGCCCACCCGGACGAGCTGTTCGCCTCGTTCGAACGCACGCCGGTGGCCTCGGCTTCGATTGCCCAGGTTCACTTTGCGACGCTGAAGAACGGCAAGGAAGTGGCGGTCAAGGTGCTGCGTCCCGGCATGAAGAAATCGATCGACGAAGATGTCGCGCTGATGCACATCGCCGCCGAGTGGATAGGCCGCATCTGGAAGGATAGCAAGCGGCTCAAGCCGCGCGAAGTGGTCGCCGAGTTCGACAAATACCTGCACGACGAGCTGGACCTGATGCGCGAGGCGGCCAATGCCAGCCAGCTGCGCCGCAATTTCGTCGGTTCGAATTTGCTGATGGTGCCGGAAATGTACTGGGACTATTGTTCCAGCAGCGTCATCGTGATGGAACGCATGCACGGCATTCCCGTGTCGCAAATCGAGCGCCTGGCGGCCGAGGGGATCGACCTGAAGAAGCTGTCCAGCGATGGGGTGGAAATTTTCTTCACCCAGGTATTTCGCGACGGCTTTTTCCACGCGGATATGCACCCTGGGAATATTTTGGTGTCGGTCGCGCCGGAAACGTTCGGCCGCTATATTGCGCTCGATTTCGGCATTGTCGGCACCCTCAATGATTTCGACAAAGATTATCTGTCGCAAAATTTCCTGGCGTTTTTCAGGCGCGACTACAAGCGGGTGGCCGAAGCGCACATTGAATCGGGCTGGGCGCCGCGCGAGACCCGCGTCGACGAACTGGAGTCGGCCGTGCGTGCGACCTGCGAACCGATCTTCGACCGTCCGCTGAAAGATATCTCCTTCGGCCAGATCCTGCTGCGCCTGTTCCAGACCTCGCGTCGTTTCAATGTGGAGATCCAACCGCAACTGGTGCTGCTGCAAAAGACGCTGCTCAACATTGAAGGCCTGGGCCGCCAGCTCGACCCGGACCTGGACCTGTGGAAGACCGCCAAGCCCTACCTGGAGCGCTGGATGGGCGAGCAGGTTGGCGTGCAAGGCATGCTCGAGCGCCTGAAGGCCGAAGCGCCGCGGTTTACCCACATCATCCCGCAATTGCCGCGCCTGGTGCACCGCGCGCTCAGCCACGCCGCCGAGCCGACCTCGATCAACGATGAGCTGCTGAGACTGCTCGTGGTAGAGCAGCAGCGCACCAACCGCATGCTGGGTTTTTTCGTGTACTTTGCGGTGACGTGTGGACTGGGCCTGCTTGCCTTCCAGCTGTACATGAACTGGCACCACTATTTCTGACATGCCTGAGTTCGACAGTCGCGATCCGACATCCCCGGCTTTCTGGGACGAGCGCTTCGAGCGCGGCTTCACGCCCTGGGACCGGGGCGGCGTGCCGCAAAAACTGCAAGCGTTCGCCGCCGCGCAGGCGCGGCCCTTGCGCACTTTGATCCCCGGCTGCGGCGCCGCCTACGAGCTGGCGTTTTTGGCGGCATTGGGCTGGGACGCGACGGCCATCGATTTTTCACCGGCGGCGGTGGCGCAGGCAAGGGCCGCGGTGGGGCAGTGGGGCGGCCAGGTGCAACAGGCCGACTTCTTCGCGTGGGAACCGGCGCAGCCGCTGGAGCTGATTTACGAGCGCGCCTTCCTGTGCGCCTTGCCGCGCGCCATGTGGCCGCAAGTCGCGGCGCGCTGGGCCGAACTGCTGGCCTCCGGCGCCCTGCTGGCCGGCTTCTTCTTTTTTGACGACGCGGCCAAGGGGCCCCCATTCGGCATCAGCGACGCGCACCTGAACGAGTTGCTCGAGCCAAACTTCACCTGCATCGACGACGCCGCAGTGGCCGACTCGATCCCCGTCTTCGACGGCAAAGAGCGCTGGAAAGTGTGGCAGCGCAAATAAGTCAACATCCAGGTCTGACCTCGAAGTCAACATCCAGGTCTGACCTGGCATGCGGGATTCAGGTCTGACCTCGAATTGTAAAGGCGAAAAAAAGCCCGCCGAAGCGGGCTTTGCTGCTTTTGCGAGGCTTACTTGCTCGCTGCTGGCGCTGCTGCTGCCGGCGCTGCTGCTGGCTGGCCGACGATGTCGATCTTGGCCTTCGACTTCATGTCTTCGAACATGGCCTTCATGTTGGCGCCCTGTACGCGTTGCTTGAGCTGGTCCTTGACCTGCTCCAGCGGCGGCGGGGTGATCGGACGCGAATCGTCCAGCACGATGACGTGGTAGCCGAACTGCGACTTGACCGGCTCTTCGGTGAACTTGCCTTTTTCCAGCTTGCCTACCGCGGCGCCAAATTCCGGCACCATGTTGGCCGGGCTGAACCAGCCCAGGTCGCCGCCGTTGACTTTCGAGCCCGGATCCATCGACTTTTCCTTGGCCAGCGCCGGGAAGGACTTCAGGTCCTTTTTCAGCTTGACGATGATGTCTTTGGCTTCGGCTTCGGTGGCCACCAGGATATGGCGCGCCTTGTATTCGTTGCCGCCAGCCTTGGCGTTGAGCTTGTCGTACTCGGCCTTGACCATGGCGTCGGTCACCGGGTTGTTCTTGATGTAGTCCTGCACGAACGCGCTGGCCAGCACCGATTGCTTCAGGATTTCCAGCTGACGCTGCGTGTCTGGCGCTTTGTCCAGGCCCTTTTTGACCGCTTCGCCGGCGACCAGGGTCTGCATCGACAGGTTCTCGATGATGGCCTTGCGCAGTTCTGGGCTGTCCGGCTGGCCTTGCGAGGTACGTTCCTTGACCATCATGTCGACGGTGGCTTTGTACACAGGAGTGCCGTTGACGGTCGCGGCAACGCTGTTGTCGCTGCCCGCAGTCGCGGTCACCGGAGCGGTGGTGTTCGCTTCCTTCTTGGTGCAGGAAGCCAGTGCCAGCACGGAGGCGGCGCCTATCATCAAAACGCGAGACTTCATCAACATCGTTAGATTCCTTTTTTAAGTTAGCCCGGCGCATGCCGGCGCAGCAGGGACGCATATTACCAGTGTTTGCGCGGGGAATGCACCGTCCGGGCCACTGACTTTATGCTGGTAGCCTTAAAAAAGGCTTATAATTCAGGGTTTTGACGATTTTTGCGGAGTATTCAATGCCGATTTACGCTTACCGCTGCGATGAATGCGGTTTTGCCAAGGATGTGCTGCAGAAGATGTCGGACCCGGTTCTGACGGTCTGCCTCTCCTGCGGGAAGCCTTCTTTCAAGAAACAATTGACTGCCGCGGGCTTCCAGCTCAAGGGCACGGGCTGGTACGCCACCGATTTCCGCGGCGGCGCCGCGCCGTCCACGGGCACCGCGACGGGGCCGGCTGACGCCGCTACGCCGGCCGCGGCGCCGGCTGCTGCCCCGGCAGCGGCCAACAGCGCTGCAGCGCCGGCCGCGCCGGCCACGCCAGCCAAGGCGGCCACGCCAGGCACCGGGTCGAACTGAGCGGTTCCGTCGGCCACCCTTCATCGAGAGTTCAATGCGTAAATATTTCATTACCGGCTTGTTGATCCTGGTTCCCCTCGCCATTACGGCATGGGTGCTGAGCCTGGTAATCAATACGATGGACCAGTCGCTGCTGCTGCTGCCCGAACAATGGCGGCCGAAGCAGCTGTTCGGCTTTCATATCCCTGGCCTGGGCACCATCCTGACGGTGGCGATCGTGTTTCTGACCGGCGTGCTGACGAACAACCTGATCGGCAACTACCTGGTGCGCCTGTGGGAACGCCTGTTGCACCGCATCCCGGTGGTCAGCTCGCTCTACGGCAGCGTCAAGCAGGTGTCCGATACGCTGTTTTCGTCGTCCGGCAATGCGTTTCGCAAGGCCGTGCTGCTGCAGTATCCGCACGAGCACAGCTACACCATCGGCTTCCTGACGGGCGTGCCGGGCGGCGACGTGGCGAACCACCTGCACGGCGACTTCATCAGCGTGTACGTGCCGACCACGCCGAACCCGACCTCGGGATTTTTCCTGATGATGGAGCGCAGCCGTGTCGTCGAACTCGACATGACGGTCGACGCTGCCCTCAAATATATCGTCTCGATGGGCGTCGTCGCTCCCGAGCATTTGCCAACCAAATAATTAACCTAGACTGAAAATAATATGTCCTCCATGCGTACAACCTACTGCGGCCTTGTCACTGAAGAAATGCTGGGCCAATCTGTCAGCCTGTGCGGCTGGGTGCATCGCGTCCGCGACCACGGCGGCGTCATTTTCATCGACTTGCGCGACCGCGAAGGCTTGGTCCAGATCGTCTGCAATCCTGAGCAGGCCGACATGTTCAAGGTCGCCTCGACCGTGCGCAACGAGTACTGCCTGCGCATCACCGGCGCTGTCACTGCGCGCGTTGGCAACACCGTCAACAACAACCTCAAGTCGGGCAAGATCGAAGTGGTCGCCAGCGCCGTGGAAGTGCTCAACGCTTCCGTGCCGGTGCCGTTCCAGATGGACGACGACAATCTGTCCGAAACCACCCGCCTGACCCACCGCGTGCTCGACCTGCGCCGTCCGCAAATGCAGAACAACCTGCGCCTGCGCTACAAGGTGACCATGGAAGTGCGCAAGTACCTCGACGCGCTCGGCTTCATCGACATCGAAACCCCGATGCTCACCAAGTCCACGCCGGAAGGCGCGCGCGACTACCTGGTGCCGTCGCGCGTCAACGCCGGCATGTTCTTCGCGCTGCCGCAGTCGCCGCAGCTGTTCAAGCAGCTGCTGATGGTCGCCAACTTCGACCGCTACTACCAGATCACCAAGTGCTTCCGCGACGAAGACCTGCGCGCCGACCGCCAGCCTGAATTCACCCAGATCGACTGCGAGACCTCGTTCCTGACCGAGCAGGAAATCCGCGACCTGTTCGAAGACATGATCCGTATCGTCTTCAAGAACACGCTCGACATCGACCTGCCGAACCCGTTCCCTGTGATGGACTTCGCCACCGCGATGGGCGTGTACGGATCCGACAAACCGGACATGCGCGTGAAGCTCGAATTCACCGACCTGACCGAGATCATGAAGTCGGTCGAGTTCAAGGTATTCAACGGCGCCGCCAACATGGTCGGCGGTCGCGTGGTGGGCCTGCGCGTGCCTCAGGGCGCCAGCATGCCGCGTTCCGAAATCGACGCATACGACCAGTTCGTGCGCATCTACCAAGCCAAGGGCCTCGCTTACATCAAGGTTAACGAGAAAGCCAAGGGCCGTGACGGCCTGCAGTCGCCGATCGTCAAGAACCTGGATGACGCCACCCTGGCCAAGATGCTTGAGCTGACCGGCGCCGAAGACGGCGACCTGATTTTCTTCGGCGCCGACAAGGCCAAGATCGTCAACGATGCGATCGGCGCGCTGCGCGTGAAGATCGGCCATTCCGACTTCGGCAAGAAGGCCGGCCTGTTCGACGACGTGTGGAAACCATTGTGGGTGGTCGACTTCCCGATGTTCGACTACGACGAAGAGTCGGATCGCTGGACCGCGACCCACCACCCGTTCACTGCACCGAAAGACGGCCACGAAGACATGCTCGAGACCAATCCGGGCGCCTGCATCGCCAAGGCCTACGACATGGTCTTGAACGGCTGGGAACTGGGCGGCGGTTCGATCCGTATCCACCGTGAAGAAGTGCAGAGCAAGGTATTCCGCGCGCTCAAGATCGACGCCGAAGAAGCCCAGCTCAAGTTCGGCTTCCTGCTCGACGCGCTGCAGTACGGCGCGCCGCCGCACGGTGGCTTGGCCTTCGGCCTGGACCGCATCGTGACGATGATGACCGGTTCCGATTCGATCCGCGACGTGATCGCCTTCCCGAAAACCCAGCGCGCGCAGTGCCTGTTGACCAATGCGCCGTCGGAAGTGGACGAGAAGCAGCTGCGCGAACTGCACATCCGCTTGCGCAACGCCGAGCCGAAGGTCGTTTAAGCCATACTCCTGCATCACCCCTGCGCAGGGGCGATGCAGGGGTGTTTGCGGAGCCCCCTTGCACAAGATTCCCGAATCCGTCCTGGTCGTCATCCACACCCCCGAGCTGGAAGTGCTGCTCATCGAGCGCGCCGACAAGCCCGGATTCTGGCAGTCGGTCACCGGCTCCCTTGATTCCCCCGACGAGGCCTTGCTCGACACCGCCACGCGCGAGCTGCGCGAGGAAACCGGCATCGTCGCCGACGGCGCCAGCATCGTGCTGCACGACTGGCACCTGTCGAATATTTACGAAATCTACCCCGTGTGGCGCCACCGCTACGCCCCCGGCGTGACCCACAACACGGAGCACGTGTTCGGCGTGGGCGTCCCGCGTGGAACGCCAATCACCCTGAGCCCGCGCGAACACCTGCAATACGTCTGGCTCCCTTACATCGAAGCGGCCGACCGCTGCTTTTCCTCCTCCAACGCCGAAGCCATCCTCCAGCTACCACAGCGCTTGTAATTGCGTTATCCTTGCCGGATGAAAGCGAGCGCGCGCGTGGCATTGATCATGACGCTGGCCGGCCTGAGCGCCGCTGCCAGCGCCGCACCGCGTCCACACCTGTTGATTGGCACTAAAGCTTCTCCGCCTTCAGTCTTGATGGACAAGGGCCGCGTCAGCGGGATCGCCACCGACAAGGTCAGGGAAATCATGAAGCGGGCCGGGGTCGATGTCGATTTCGAGCTCATGTCATTCAAGCGCGCCTACCTTCTGTCGCAGACCCGGGCCGATGTCTGCCTGTTTCCCCTGATGCGCCTGCCCGAGCGGGAGCCGCTGTTCAAGTGGGTAGGCCCCACGAACGAAAGTGACTGGACCTTGTTTGGCCTGGCCGGGCGCGACTACCATATCCGCAAACTCGAGGACGCGCGTCAATACCGCATCGGCGCCTATTTCGGCGATGTGCGCGGCGAGACGCTGGCCGCGCAGGGCTTCAAGGTCGATACCACGCGCGAGCCCCTGGCGAGTCCGCGCAAGCTGCTGGCCGAACGGATCGACCTGTGGACTTCCAGCCTTGACGTGGGCGGCAAGATCGTCGCCGAGAACGGCTGGAAAAACCAGATCGTGCCGGTGTTCACCTTCAAGCGTCCTGCCAATTACCTCGCTTGCAACAAGGGCGTGCCGGACAGCCTGATAGCAAAGATGAACGCGGCCCTGCACGCGATGAATGCCGACGGCGCGTCACACGCCATCGAACGCAAATACAAAGCGCCCTGAGGCCGCCTACAGCGAGCGGTCTTCCTTGCCTTCGAGCTTCCAGCAGCCATCCTTGCGGAAGTTGTATACGACCCGGTAGCCGGTCTCTTCCTTGAACAGCGACACCCTGGCGCGATCGCCGCTCACCTCATCGGTACGAAACGCCAGTCCGGCGCGCTTGCGGTCGGCACGCGGCGGAATCAGCGGAAAGCTCAGTTTCGCCTTTGCCAGCTGGACCTTGATTTCACGCGGCTGCGGCTGCGCGGCGTGGTCCAGCAGCACGTGCGCCAGCGGATACACGGTAAACGCCTTTTGCATGGCGGCGCTGTCAGCATAGGCGGCAAAAAACGCGGGGAACTCGGCCGAAGGGCAAGCCGGCGCCTTGGGTGCTGCGGCCTGGCTCGTTTGCGACAGCAGCAAGCCTGCGGCCAGGGACACTATGGTCAGTCGTTTCATCTCACTCTCCAATCCGGAACGGTCATGCTAAAAAAGCAAACCTTACCACTGTCTCGGGGAAGCGACGGTTCGATTCAAGCTGGCTCATGCTCGTGCGGGGCATTGTCGGAGTTTGGGTTTAGAATGTTCCCATGAAGATCCGTGTCGCTACCTATAATATCCATAAAGGCGTGTCCTCCATCCGGAGTACTCCCCGGGTGCTGGCCCTGAAAAAGGCCATCGCGCAGTTCGACGCCGACGTCGTTTTCCTGCAAGAAGTGCAGGGGCGCCACGACCATCACCACAGCAAGTTCGGCGACGAGAGCCGCGGCCACAGCCATTGGCCCGAACGCGCCCAGCACGAATTTTTCGCCAGCGACTCGCAACATTCCGCCTATGGCATGAACGCCGTGTACGACCACGGCCACCACGGCAATGCCTTGCTCAGCTCCTTCCGGATTGAAAACTCGCATAACCACGATGTGTCCGACCATGCCTACGAGCAGCGCGGCATCCTGCACTGCGTGATCCAGACCGAAAGCTGCCCGATCCATTGCTACGTGGTGCACCTGGGCCTGTTCGAATCCGGCCGCGGTCGCCAGACCCAGGCGCTGATCGATTGCGTCAATGCGTCGGCCCCGAACGGCGAACCGGTGATCATCGCGGGCGACTTCAACGACTGGCGCAACAACCTCAGCGGCAAGTTGCGCGATGCGCTTGGCGTGGTGGAAGTGTTCGACGAACTGGGCGCCGGCTCCAAGATCGGCGACCTGGTGCGCAATCTGCGGGGCCGCGAAAAGGTCATCACGCCGGCCCGTACTTTCCCGGCGGCGCTGCCCTGGTTCCGCCTTGATCGTATCTATGTGCGCGGCTTCAAGGTCGATACCGCGCAGGTGTTGCATGGTACTTTATGGGCGAAGCTGTCCGATCACGCTCCTATCGTCGCCAACCTCAAGCTGGCCTGAGGTTTTTGCCAACACCCCTGGGGCCCTATGCGCTCGGTTAACCTGATTGCAAGCAATGAAGTGACCTTGCTGGAAAGCGGCACCGCCTTCTTTCCCGCCTTGCTTGCGGCCATCGATGGCGCCCAGTACGACATCTATTTCGAAACCTATATCTTTGCCGACGACGCCATGGGGCGCAAGGTCGAGGCGGCCCTGGTCCAGGCCGGCCTGCGCGGCGTGCGCGTGCGCGTCGTCACCGACTGGTTCGGCACCGGCCACCGCCAGTGCGCGCGCCTCGGTATGGCCTTCGCGGCCGCCGGGGTACGCTTTCGCGCCTTTAACCCCTGGTTCAAGCGCGGCGTCGCGCGCACCCACCGCAAGGTGGTCGTGGTCGACCGCGAAGTGGGCTTTGTCGGCGGCATCAACATCAATGACGACTGGTATTGCGATTACGATGCCAGCCGCAAGTTGCCGGCCCCGCGCTGGGACTTCGCGGTCGAGGTGCGCGGCCCGCTGGTGGCCGTGATCCACCACGAAATGCAGGCCCAGTGGGCGCGCGTGGGCCGGCTCGGCATTCTCAAGCGCTTCGGCCTGTTCCGCGAAATGCGCCAGCAGCTGCCACCTGACGGCGACAAGCCAATGCAGGCCGCCTTCGTCGTGCGTGACAGCCTGCGCAACCGCCATACCATCCAGCGCGCCTATCTGCAGGCCATTGGCCGCGCCAAGAAGAGCATCCTGCTGGTCAATCCGTATTTCGCGCCCGGCCACAAGTTCCGCAAGGCGCTGGCGGTGGCGGGGCAGCGCGGGGTCGAGGTGCGCCTGTTGATCGGGGTGGGCGAGATCTGGATGCAGGACATGGTGGCGCGTTCCTTTTACCCCAAGCTGCTCGCCGCCGGGGTCAAGGTGTACGAATACCGCAAGACCCAGCTGCACGCCAAGGTGGCGGTGATCGACGACGACTGGTCCACGGTCGGCTCGAGCAATTGCGACGGCCTGTCGCTGTTCCTGAATCAGGAAGCCAATATTGTCGTCAAGGACCACAATTTCGCGTCCATCATGCGCGCCCACATCTTGCGCGGCATCGCCGACGGGGTGCCGATCTGCGCCGAGGAATTCGAGCACGTGGGCTGGATCCGCCGTGCGGGCTACGAAACCGCCTACTTTTTCTATAAACTGACGATGCGCATCTTCGCGATTGGTTACGCTTAAAGACTCATGGAAAACGTACGCATCGACAAGTGGCTGTGGGCCGCACGCTTCTTCAAGACCCGTTCGCTCGCCACAGATGCGGTCGACAACGGCAAGGTGCGCCTGGACGGCGAGCGGATCAAGCCTGCGCGGCCGGTAAAGATTGGCGATAAGCTACTGGTCGACAATGGGGCGGACATCTGGGAAATCCAGGTGCTGGGCATCTCCGACAAGCGCGGATCGGCCCCCATCGCCCGCCAACTGTATGCCGAAACGCAGGGAAGCGTCAGCAAACGCGAGCATGAACTCGAGGCGCGCAAGCTGTACCGCGAGCCCGGCACGACCATCAAGGGCCGCCCCACCAAACGCGACCGCCGGGCGCTCAGCAAGGCCACCGAATAAGCCCCGAAAATGGGCATTTATTGGTGCGTTGCACCAATAGAACATCACTTCTAGATTCCCGTTTGACATTTACACGGTAGTGGATAATAGTACGAGCGTTCAGATTTGCTTTCAAGCGGACGCTACTTTTAACCATACAGCGGGTATCCTTATCAACACTTCAGCCAAATTCATGCGCAAGGGCGAGCTCACCAGGGCCGCGATCCTCGATGTCGCACTGGACCTCGCCAGCCGCGACGGGCTGGAAGGCCTGACGATTGGCCTGCTTGCCGACAAGATGAACATGAGCAAGTCAGGCGTGTTCGCGCACTTCGGTTCGCGTGAAGATTTGCAGATGGAAGTGCTCAAGCTGTACCACCACCGCTTCGAACAGGAAGTGTTTTTCCCGAGTGTGAAAGAAACGCGCGGCATTGCACGCCTGACCGCCATGTTTTCGCGCTGGATCAAGCGTGTCAGCGTCGAGATCGCATCGGGCTGCATCTATATCAGTGGCGCCGTCGAATACGACGACCGTCCCGGCCCGATCCGTGAGGAGCTGGTGTCGATGGTGCGTGCATGGCAGGGCGCCTTGCTGCGCTGCGTACAGCAGTCGATCGAAATCGGCGACCTGAAAGCGGACACCGACGCGCAGCAGATGGTGTACGAAATGTACGGCCTGATCCTGGCCCTGCACCACGATGCGCGCTTTTTGCGCATGCCGGGCAGTGTGGATCGCGCGCGTACCGGTTTCGAGCGCCTGATCGTGAACTACCAGAATTCAAACAAGAATCAACAGCAACAATAACACCTACCCGGCGCGGCGCTCTTGCTGTCCGGGTCACTAATCATACGTTCGTCAGGAGATAAATCATGGGTCAATACGTCGCGCCAATCCGGGATATGCAGTTCTTGCTGCATGAATTCCTCAACGTTACCGACGAATTGAAGCAGATGCCTAAATTCGAAGATGTCGATACCGACACCATCAACCAGATTCTGGAAGAAGGCGCCAAGTTCACGCAGAACGTGCTGTTCCCGCTGAACCATTCGGGCGACCGCGAAGGCTGCCACTACGATGCAGCCA
>JAZKCA010000028.1:0-1504 GCA_040388275.1 Pseudomonadota bacterium | reverse complement strand
ATAGGCACAGCCTAAACTAAATACATTCTTGTCTTGACTCGTGGGTCCACTTTAGATCGAGCAGAATTTCGGCCGCCCCGGCAATGATCGTCAGCGGGGTGCGCAGTTCATGGCTGACATCGCCGGTAAAGAAGCGCTCGCGCTCGAGGAAACCGCGCAACTGCGTGGTGTGCTTGGCGAATGCGCGCGCCAGCACACCCAGCTCATCGCTGCGGTCGAGCGAGGGCAGGCTGCCCGTGTCCTGGCTTACCGCGTCAGACAGGCCCAGGATCGGGGCGACTACGCGGCTGCCGATGTAACGGCCAAAGAACAGCGCGATCAGCACGCTGACACCCGAGGCCGCCAGGAACAGCGAGTACACGACCAGTTCCACTTTTTCATAGTCGCTCTCGTGATCGACCACCACGTAGTCGCCGCCAGTGTCCTTGCCGGACAGGACATGCAGGCCGACGCCATCAACGTGCACCTCTTGCACGCCAGGGCCGAGGCCACGCAGGGAGGCGGGAATCGCATCGCCATGGTGGAAGCTCAATCCGGCAGGCATCGCCACGCTCAGGCCGCTGGCGAAGCGCGGCGACGCCCACATTGCCACTTCCGTGAGGCGGTCGTCCACAAGGTGCTGCTCGATGCCCTCGATGGCAACGGCGGCGGTGACGGCGAAAAACAAAACCGCGACCGATGCACACAGCAGGTAGGCGCGGGCAATCGTGCGCCGCAGCGAGTTACGGGTTTTCATCAGGGCCTGTCAATTTGTAGCCCAGGCCCGGGACGGTGCGCAGCATCGGGTAGGCGAATGGTCTATCGAGCGCATGGCGCAGTGCATGCAGGTGGGTGCGCAAGGCGTCGCTGTCGGGCCGGTCGTCGCCCCATACGGCATGCTCGAGCGTTTCGCGCGTGACCAGGCTGGGCGCTTCGCGCATCAGGCACTTGAGGAGGATATAGCCGGTCCGGGTCAGTGAAAGCGGGGTTCCGGCGCGGCTCGCCTCATAGGTGTCGGTGTTGAAAACGAGTTCGCCCACACGCAGCACCGGCGCAGCGCCATGCTTGCCGTGCGCCCGGCGTACCAGCGCGCGCAGGCGCATGTCCAGTTCGGCCATGGAGAACGGCTTGACCAGATAATCGTCGGCGCCGCTGTTGAAACCGGCCTCCTTGTCTTGCAAGGTATCGCGTGCGGTCAGCATCAGCACCGGCACTGCGTTGTTGAGTACATTGCGCAAGGTCGTGCAGATGCCAATGCCCGTGATACCGGGCAGCATGACGTCGAGGACGATCACATCGTACTGGTGCTGCGCCGCCAGCGCCAGGCCGGCATAGCCGTTCGTGGCCGAATCGAGCACGTAGCCTTTCGGTTCCAGGAAGCCGTACAAGTTGGCAACAATATCGGGATTGTCTTCGATGATCAATATGCGCATGCAGGCATTTTACCTGTGACAGCATCACAAATCTCGGGACGAAAAAAAACCCCGAGCATTTCTGCAGGGGGTTTTTTCACTATAACTAGCCT
>JAZKCA010000027.1:0-84472 GCA_040388275.1 Pseudomonadota bacterium | reverse complement strand
ACCCACGACCCCTTGGTTCGTAGCCAAGTACTCTATCCAACTGAGCTACAGCCGCGACGAGCGAGATTATAGCAGCAGTTGCCCTTACCGCCAAGGGGCGAGTGCGTGCCCTAGCTGCGCAAGGCGAAGCGGCCGCGGTATTGGCGCTAAAACCGGGGTCAGACCACTTTTGCCTTCCAACAGGGGTCAGACCACTTTTGCCGAGTTAAAACTTGGTCTCGCCTCGCAAATGGACAAACTATCGACGTGCTAATTTGAAAAATTTCTGGCGACGCTGTCCGGGGGCCGCGACTACCGCCATGAAGCGGGGGAAAAGCAAAAAAACAAAAGTGGTCTGACCCCTGTTGAAGGGCAAAAGTGGTCTGACCCCGGTTTTGCTGAGGCAAAAGAAAAAAGGCCTGAAGATCGCTCTTCAGGCCTTTCGTCTTACGAATTTTGGTGCGGCTGGCAGGAATTGAACCCACGACCCCTTGGTTCGTAGCCAAGTACTCTATCCAACTGAGCTACAGCCGCGAAAGCAAGCATTATAGCAGCTTTGTTTTATTTCCGAAAGGACCAAAAAATCAAGCTCTTCCGATAAAACGCTTTCTGCTACCTTCTGCGGACGGCTTGCCATCCGCGAAGAGACAGCATTGTAGGGGCGTCGCTTGCATCGGTCAAGAGCTTGAAGGCAATTTCCCATACAATGCTTTCAGTTCCACTCCCCCAAAGGCGCGCATGAGCATCATCACGACTATCGAGGATTTGCGCCTGCTGGCCAGGCGCCGCGTGCCGCGCATGTTCTACGATTATGCCGATGCCGGTTCATGGACCGAATCGACCTACCGCGCCAACAGCGACGATTTTGCGAAGATCAAATTTCGCCAGCGGGTGGCCGTCAACCTGGCCGACCGTACCTTGCGATCAACCATGGTGGGGCAGGACGTGGCGATGCCGGTTGCGCTGGCACCCACCGGCCTGACCGGCATGCAGCATGCCGACGGCGAAATCCTCGCTGCCCGCGCGGCGGAAAAATTCGGCGTGCCGTTCACGCTCTCGACCATGAGCATCTGTTCGATCGAGGACGTGGCCGCCAACACCAGCAAGCCATTCTGGTTCCAGTTGTACGTGATGAAGGACCGCGACTTTGTCGAACGCCTGATCGAACGCGCCAGGGCCGCCCATTGTTCGGCGCTGGTGCTCACGCTCGACCTGCAGGTGCTGGGCCAGCGCCACAAGGACTTGCACAACGGCTTGTCGGCGCCGCCCAAAATGACCTTGCCCACGATCCTGAACCTGATGACCAAGCCGCGCTGGGGCCTCGGCATGCTGGGCACGCGGCGTCACGGTTTCGGCAATATCGTCGGGCATGCGAAGAACGTCTCGGACATGTCGTCGCTGTCGGCATGGACCACGCAGCAGTTCGATCCCCGCCTGTCGTGGGACGATGTGGAGTGGATCAAGCAGCGCTGGGGCGGAAAGCTGATCATCAAGGGCATCATGGATCCGGAGGATGCGCGCCTGGCCGCCGCAAGCGGGGCCAATGCGCTGATCGTTTCCAACCATGGCGGGCGCCAGCTCGATGGGGCGCAGTCGAGCATCGAGGCGCTGCCGCCTATCGTTGACGCGGTGGGCAAGCTGATCGAGGTGCACATGGATGGCGGCATCAGGTCCGGACAGGATGTGATCCGCGCGCTGGCGCTGGGCGCCAAGGGGGTCTATATCGGGCGGCCTTTCTTGTATGGCCTCGGTGCGATGGGGGAGGCGGGCGTGACCAAATGCCTTGAGATCATGCGCAATGAGCTCGATTTGACGATGGCGTTTTGCGGGCTGCGCGATGTGAATGACGTGGATCGTCGGATTTTGGTGCCACAGACCTGTCCCGACCATCGTCGTGGGGGTTAAACCATGTTCACCGGCGTGCCCGCTGCAAACGCCTCGATATTATCGATCAGCATATCGGCCAGCGTTTGCATGGCGCCCGCACTCGCCCACGCCACGTGCGGGGTGAGAATGAAATTCGGGAGCTTCAACTGCAGCAGCGGGTTGCCTGGCTCCGGCGGTTCCTTCCTCAGTACGTCGAACCCGGCGCCGCCGATCACCCCGTCCTTCAATGCCTGTGCCAGCGCCGCCTCGTCCACCAGGCCGCCACGAGCGGTGTTGATCAGCAGCGCGCTGCGCTTCATCGTCGCCAGCTCGGCCGCGCCGATCATGTTGCGCGTGCTGTCGTCGAGCGGCAGGTGCAAGCTTACAATGTCCGAGGTGCGCAGCAGTTCGTCCAGCGGCATGTCATCGATCCCCGCTTCGTTGACCGGCGAGCGCGACGTCACGCTCACCTGCATCCCGAAAGCGCGCGCGAGCAGCGCCACCTTGCGCCCCAGCGCGCCATAACCCACGATACCCAGCCGGCTGCCGGCCAGGTCGGCAATCGGGTGGTCGAGCAGGCAAAACCGGCTGGACTTCTGCCACCGCCCCGCGTCCACATCGGCCGCATACGCGCGCAGGTTGCGCCGCAGTGCCAGCATCAGCGTGAACACATGCTCGGGCACCGACACGAGCGAGTAATTACGGATGTTCGAGGCCACGATCGCACGCGCACGGCAGGCGTCCAGGTCCACGTTGTTGGTGCCGGTCGCGGCGATGGCGACCATCTTCAGGTCGGGCAGCCTGGCGATATCGGCAGCGCTGATGACCACCTTGTTGGTAATGGCGATGGTGGCGCCGCGCAGGCGCTCGGCCACGTCGCCACTGTCGGTGGCGGCGAACTCGGTCCATTCGTGTTCGAAGGCGGGGCGCCGAACGTCGGCCATCAGGCTGTCGCGGTCGAGAAAAACGATCTTGTGCATATCAAGCCTTCTTGGTTTGCAGCTGCAGGCGCGGATGGGATGCGAACAGGTCGGCCATCCACTCCACGAACACACGCACCTTGGCCGACAGGTGACGGTTCTGCGGGTACACGATGTTAATCGGCAGGGGAACGCTGGTCCAGTCTTCAAGTACCAGTTCCATTTTCCCCGATGCCAGCATCGGCTCGACCTGGTAGCTGGCCATCTGGATGATGCCCAGCCCTTGCAGGCCCGCGCTCATGTAGGCGGTCGAATCGTTGACCGCCAGGCAGGCCGGAATCGGGATGAGCAAGGTCTCGTCGCCGCGCACAAAATCCCAGTCGAGCGTCTTGCCCGATTTGGATGAAAAATAATTGATGCAACGGTGCTCGAGCAGGTCGTTCGGGTGCTGCGGGCGCCCGTGTTTTTCGAAATACGCGGGCGTGGCGGCGGTGGCAAACTGCAGCACGCCGATGCGCCGGGCGATCAGGCCCGAGTCGGGCAGGTTGCCGCCGCGGATGGCGCAGTCGACGCCTTCTTCGATCAGGTCCACCGGCCGGTCGCCGCAGCCAAGGTCAAGCCGGATGTCGGGGTAGCGTTCGAAAAAATCGTGCAGCGCCGGGATGATGATATCGCTGGCCATGCCGGTCGAGACGTCCACCCGCAGCCGCCCGCTGGGCGAGGCGCGGTTGTTCGACAGCGATTCCTCCGCTTCGCGCACATCGGACAAAATGCGCAGGCAGCGCTCGTAATAGGCGGCGCCGTCGGAAGTGACGCTGACCTGCCGCGTGGTGCGGTGCAGCAGCTTGACCGCCAGGGTCTGTTCGAGCGCCTGCACCAGGGTCGACACGGTGGCCTTGGGCAGTTGCATATTTTCCGCCGCGCGGGTAAAACCGCCGGCATCGACCACCTGGACGAACACTTCCATCGCTTGCAGTTTATTCATACATCCCCTTATTGTTCGGATTCTTGAACAATCAATTCGCACTTGGCATCTTTATCAGATTGTAGAACAAGTTTAAAGTGATCGTACTGCATCAAAAGATGTGGCAAACAAGGGAAGGGAAGGGTGTCGATATGCGTTATCAAAATGGAATCGTCGGTCTCGTCAGCCTTCTGCTCGCCGCCGCCGTTGCGACGGGTGCCTTGTTTTCCGACCAGTTTCCGCAAGCGTCGACCGCTGAAAGCATCGGTTTTGATGCACTCGCACATGAGCTGCTCGGCGACCTGATCGGCAGCGCGCCGGCGGAAGGGCCGTCCAAATGAGCGACGCCGTCATTCCCGTCGGGCTAAAGATCCGCGAACTTGAGGTCGAAGGCGCCGCAGGACCGCTGGCCGCCCGCCTGTATGCCGGCGGCGCGCCCGGCAGCAAGCGTGACGGCCTGGTCGTGTTCTTCCACAGCGGCGGCTTTGTCGGGGGCGACCTCGATGAATCGGATGAGTTCCTGCGCCACCTGGCCAGCTGCTCGCTGCCGAACCTAGTGCTGTCCGCGTGCTACACCCTGGCCACCAAGCATCCCTTCCCGGCGGCGGTCGAAGACGCGCATGCGGTGCTCAAATGGGTCAAGAAAAACAAGTCGAAACTGGGCTGGACCGGCAAGCGCCTGGTCGTGGCCGGGATTGAGGCCGGGGCCAACTTGGCAGCCGTGTCGGCGCTGATGTCGCGCGACCGCGGCGGCCCTGAACTGGCCGGCCAGATCCTGATCATGCCGATGCTCGACCCCGGCCTGTCCACCTGTTCGATGCGCGAAATCCCGGCCGAGGCGCACATGGCTTCAATGGCCGATACCTGCGCCGCCAGCTACCGCGGCTACCTGCCGAATGCCGCCGACCGCATCCACCCGTATGCGTCGCCCTTGCAGTCGAGCCGCCTGAAGAACCTGCCGCCGGCGCTGATCCTGTCGTCCGAAGACGATCCCTTGCGCGACGAGGCTGAACAATACGGCGCCAAGCTGGTCGCCTCGGGCGTGACCACGACCGTCAAGCGCATGGCCCAGGTACCGCTGGACGACGCGACCGACCGTAACGAATGCGCATGCAAGGCGGCCGCCCTGCATGAAATCGGCAACTTCCTCACCGTCCTGGAAGAGCCCTCCTAGCACTACCCGACATCACCACCGTTAACACCGTGCAGCTGCGCTGAGGTCCCCCTCGCCGCAGCGTACGGACCCTTTTCGCCCTTAGCTTTGCCGCAGGCCGTTTTACCCTGTGTTATTAAAAATTTTCATCCATAAGAGGAAAGTCATGAAAACATCTAATTTATTTCCCCGTCCGCTGGTCGTGGCACTGGCGCTGGCTGGACTGGCGGCGTTCTCCTTGACCGGTTGCGATGAAAGCAAGGCAGCGGGCGCCACCAAGCCGCAAGGTCCCCCAATCACGGCGGCCACCGTGATTGAGCGCAGCATCAACGAAACCCAGGAATTCTCCGGGCGCCTCGAAGCGGTCGAGCATGTGGACATCCGCTCCCGCGTGGGCGGCTTTGTCACTTCGGTCAACTTCAAACCCGGCAGCCTGGTCAAAAAAGGCGACGTGCTGTTCGTGATCGACGCGCGCCCATTCCAGGCCGAGGCATCGCGCGCCGAAGCGGCCGCCGGCTCGGCCCGTGCCCGCGCCGACCTGGCCAAGCTTGAACTGGCGCGTGCCGAACGGCTGCTGGCCGACAAAGCCATCGCCCAGCGCGAATTCGATGAAAAGGCTTCCGGCCTGAAGGAGCTCGACGCGAATGTGCGCGCGGCCCAGGCCTCGCTTGAAGCGGCGCGCCTGAACCTGGCCTACACCCGCGTGCTTTCGCCGATCAACGGGCGCGTATCCAAGGCCGAAGTCACCACGGGTAACCTGGTCGACGGCGCCGTGGTGCTGACCTCCGTCGTGTCGAGTAATCCCATCTACGCCACCTTTGACGGCGACGAGGATACCTACCTGCGGGTTGGCCGGGTGTCGCAAAAAGGCGCGCCGGTAGCCGTCAAGGTGGGCCTGGCCAACGAGGCGGGCTTCCCGCACGAAGGCAAGCTTGAATTTGTCGACAACCAGCTCGACGCCAAGACCGGCAGCGTGCGCATGCGCGCCACCTTCGACAACAGCGACAACACGCTGGTGCCCGGCCTGTTCGCACGGGTTCAGCTGAGCGGCAGCGAAAGCGCCCAGACCCGCGCCATTTTGATCAGCGACCGCGCCGTCGGCACCGACCAGAATCGCAAATTCGTCTACGTGGTCAAGGCCGACAGCACCGCCGAATACCGCACGGTGACGCTCGGCCCCGTCTTCGACGGCTTGCGCATCGTTCGCGACGGCATCAAGCCAGGCGAAAAAATCGTGGTCAACGGCCTGCAGCGCGTACAGCCAGGCGCTCCGGTCACGGCGCAGCTGGTGGCAATGGAAACCGACGGCAAACCACAAGCTGGCGTGAAACTGGCAGCAAAGGAATAAAAGCATGAACTTCTCAAAATTTTTCATCGACCGGCCGATTTTTGCGGCCGTCCTGTCGATCATCATCTTCGTGGCCGGCCTGCTTTCCATCTTCAAGCTGCCGATATCGGAGTATCCCGACGTGGTGCCGCCGTCGGTGGTGGTGCGCGCCCAGTACCCGGGCGCCAATCCCAAGGTGATCGCCGAAACCGTGGCCGCGCCACTGGAAGAACAGATCAACGGCACCGAGAACATGCTGTACATGTCTTCGCAGTCGACCTCCGACGGATCGCTGGCCTTGACAGTGACATTCAAGGTCGGCACCGACGTCGAGCAGGCCGAGTCGCAGGTGCAGAACCGGATCCAGCGCGCTTTGCCGCGCCTGCCCGAGGAAGTGCGCCAGATCGGCGTGACGGCCGTGAAAAGCTCGCCCAACCTGACCATGGTGGTTCACCTGGTGTCGCCAAGCGGACGCTATGACGACGTCTACCTGCGCAACTACGCGGTGTTGAACATCAAGGACCAGCTGGCGCGCCTGCAGGGCATGGGGGAAGTGCAGCTGTTCGGCGCGGGCGACTACGCGATGCGCATCTGGCTCGACCCGCAAAAGGTGGCGGCGCGCGGCATGACCGCATCCGACGTCGTTGGCGCCATCCGCGAACAGAACGTGCAGGTGGCTGCTGGCGTGGTGGGCGCTTCGCCGTCCAAAAATTCGGATTTCCAGCTGACCGTGAACACCCAGGGCCGCCTGACCTCGATTGAGGAATTCGGCGACATCATCGTGCGTACCGGCGCCGATGGCGCCATCACGCACCTGAAGGATGTGGCGCGTCTTGAACTCGGTTCAAATTCGTATTCGCTGCGTTCGCTGCTGGACAATAAATCGGCCGCTGCTATCGCCGTATTCGAGGCGCCCGGCGCCAATGCGCTGCAATTGTCGGCCGACGTGCGCGCCAAGATGGCGGAGCTGAAAAAAGACTTCCCCGAAGGCGTTGAGTACAAGGTCGTGTATGACCCGACCCAGTTCGTGCGCGAATCGATCCGCGCCGTCATCCATACGCTGCTTGAAGCGGTGGCCCTGGTAGTGCTGGTGGTGATCGTCTTCCTGCAAACCTGGCGCGCCTCGATCATTCCGCTGGTGGCGGTGCCGGTGTCGATCATCGGTACCTTCGCGGTGATGCTCGGTTTCGGCTTTTCGATCAATACTCTGTCGCTGTTCGGGCTTGTGCTGGCAATCGGTATCGTGGTCGATGACGCCATCGTGGTGGTGGAGAACGTGGAGCGCAATATCGCATCGGGATTGACGCCGCGCGACGCCACCATCCAGGCCATGAAAGAAGTCAGCGGCCCGATCATCGCGATTGCGCTGGTGCTGTGTGCGGTGTTCGTGCCGATTGCTTTCGTGTCGGGCCTGTCGGGCCAGTTCTATCGCCAGTTTGCGCTGACGATCGCCATTTCGACCGTGATCTCCGCGTTCTCGTCGCTCACATTGTCGCCTGCGCTGGCCGCAGCCCTGCTGAAACCGCACGATGCGCCGAAAGACGGCCTGACGCGCGGCATGGACAAGGTCTTTGGCGGCTTCTTCGCCTGGTTCAACCGTTTCTTCGGCCGCGCGTCGACCCGCTATGAAAGCGGCGTCAATGGCGTATTGAAACGCAAGAGTGCAGCGGTGGCCGTGTATGCGCTGCTGGCCATCGCCGCCGTGTTCATGTTCAAGGCCGTGCCAAGCGGCTTCGTGCCGGCCCAGGACAAGCAGTACCTGGTCGGCTTTGCCCAACTGCCCGACGCCGCCTCGCTGGACCGCACCGAAGCGGTGATCCGCCAGATGTCGGACATCGCCTCCAAGGTGCCGGGTGTAGAGTCGTCGATTGCGTTCCCGGGCCTGTCGATCAACGGCTTTACCAATGCGCCGAACGCCGGCATCGTGTTCACCTCGCTCAAGCCTTTCGACCAGCGTACCGGCAAGGGCCAGTCCGGCCCGGAGATCGCCGCCGAAATCAACAAGCGCATGGGTGCTATCCAGGATGCGTTCATCATGGTGTTCCCGCCGCCGCCGGTCAACGGCCTGGGCACCATCGGCGGCTTCAAGATGATGCTCGAAGACCGCGGCAACGTCGGCTACGATGAGCTGTACAAGTCGGTGCAGGCGCTGCAGGCCAAGGCCTGGCAGGATCCGCAGCTGGCCGGTGTGTTCTCCAGCTTCCAGATCAACGTGCCGCAGCTGTTTGCCGACGTTGACCGGGTCAAGGCCAAGCAGCTCGGCGTGCCGCTGGCGACGATCTACCAGACCTTGCAGATCAACCTGGGTTCGCTGTACGTGAACGACTTCAACCAGTTTGGCCGCACCTACCAGGTGCGGGTCCAGGCCGACGCGCAGTTCCGCTCGCAGGCCGACCAGATCGCCCAGCTCAAGGTCCGCAACGACAAGGGCGAAATGATTCCGTTATCGTCGCTGATGCGCGTCAAGGACAGCTATGGTCCCGACCGCGTGCAGCGCTACAACGGCTACGTTTCGGCCGACGTCAACGGCGGCGCAGCTCCCGGAGTATCGTCCGGCCAGGCCCAGGCCGCGCTGGAAAAGATCGCCGCCGAAGTGCTGCCGAAGGGCGTGGCGCTCGAGTGGACCGACCTGACCTACCAGGAGATCCTGTCGGGTAACACGATGGTGCTGGTATTTCCCTTGTGCGTGCTGCTGGTGTTCCTGGTATTGGCTGCCCAGTACGAGAGCTGGACCCTGCCGCTGGCGGTGATCCTGATCGTGCCGATGTCGATCCTGTGCGCGCTGATCGGCGTCAAGCTGACCGGTGGCGACAACAACATCTTCACGCAGATTGCCCTGTTCGTGCTGGTGGGGCTGGCGTCGAAGAACGCGATCCTGATCGTTGAATTTGCGCGCGAGCTGGAAGACCACGGCCGCACCGTCGTCGCCGCGGCGCTGGAAGCTTGCCGCCTGCGTCTGCGTCCTATCCTGATGACGTCGATCGCCTTCATCATGGGCGTGGTGCCACTGGTGTTTTCCAGCGGCGCGGGCGCCGAGATGCGCCATGCGATGGGCGTGGCTGTATTCGGCGGCATGCTCGGCGTGACCTTCTTTGGCCTGTTCCTTACGCCGGTGTTCTACGTCCTGCTGCGCACTTTTGCGAAGAGCATGGAAAAGAAACCGGCAGCACCAAAAAGCATCGCAATCGAAGGAGCCATCTGATGAACAAGCTTGCACAACGCACTGCACCACTGCTGGCGGCATTGCTGCTGGTAGCATGCTCCTCGGTGCCCGACCTTAAACAGCCGGCCATCGACATGCCGTCGGCATTCAAGGAAGCGCCCGACGGCACGCGCTGGAAGCTCGCCCAGCCGGCCGAAGCGCAGTCGCGCGGCCAATGGTGGCTGGCGTTCAAGGATCCTGTCCTCACTGGCCTGATCGAGGAAGCCACGCGCGCCAACGCCAGTCTGGCGGTGGCGGCGGCGCGGGTAAAGCAGGCGAGGGCGCTGGCTGGCCTGTCCGAATCCGAACGCAGCCTGCAACTGGGGGCCGGCATCGGCGCCCAGCGCAGCGGGGCCGACGGCGTGGCGCCCGCCAACCAGTACCAGGCGCGCCTGACGGCTAGCTACGAAGTGGACCTGTTTGGCCGAGTTGGCGCCAGCGTCAGCGCGGCCAAGGCCGATGCGTCGGCGTCCGAAGCGACCTACAAATCGGTGCTGCTGTCGCTGCAGGCGGACGTGGCGCAGACCTATTTCCGTCTGCGCGAAACGGATGCCGAACTGGCGACCCTGGAACAGGCGGTCGGGCTGCGCGCGCAGGGCGTGAAGATCAACCAGAGCCGCTACGACAATGGCGACATCGGCGAATTTGACCTGGCGCGCGCAAAAACCGAACTGGCCAGCGCCAAAGCTGAAGCGATCGGCTTGCAGCGTCAGCGCGTGCAGAACGAGCATGCGCTGGCGGTGCTGCTCGGGAAACCGGCGGCCATGTTCAGTGCCGACGCCAGCCCGCTGCCGGAATCGAACCTGCTGCCGGTGATCCCCGCCGGGCTACCTTCAAAGCTGCTGGAACGCCGTCCGGACATCACCGCCGCCCAGCGCGCGATGATCGCTTCGAACGCGCGCATCGGCGTGGCCAAGTCGGCCATGTTCCCGGCGCTGCTGCTTAACGGCGGCCTGGGCACGGACGCCGCCAGCGCCTCCAATCTGTTCAAGTGGAGCGCGCATTCGTGGGTGCTTGGTGCGCTGATGTCGATGCCGATCATCGACGGCGGGCGCAACAAGGCCAACGTGGCGCGCAGCGAAGCGGTGCTGGAAGAGTCGGTGGCGGCGTACCGGCAGAATGTGCTGGTCGCGTTCGCAGAAGTCGAGGACAACCTGGCCGGATTGCGCATCCTGGGTGGCCAGGCCGAGCAGCTCGATGCTGCCGTGGTATCGGCGCGCCGCTCGGCCGACCTGGCCCAAAAACTGTATTCGGCGGGCCGTTCGAGCTTCCTCGACCTGCTCGATGCACAGCGCAATCTGGCGGCGGTCGAACGCAGTGCCGTGCAGTTGCGCGGCAATCGCGCGGTGACCACCGTCGCGCTGATTCGCTCGCTGGGCGGCGGCTGGGAATAAAGGCTGGGCTACGCGTGACAGGGCCGCGCCGGGCAATCAAGTTCGGTGCGGCCTTTGTTTGTTTGCGGAGCCCTTGCGGTTGCCCTACAATGGCAGCACATGTCAACCATCCTTTCCGACGAAGAGCTGATGCTGCGCTACCGCGATGGCGACCTGCGCGCGTTCGAGGATTTGTACGGTCGCCACCGGGTCGGCCTGTATCGCTTCATCGCCTGGCGTTCGCCGCGTGCCGACTGGGTCGACGAAATCGTGCAGGACAGCTGGGCCAACCTGCACCATGCGCGCAACCGCTATCAGCCGGATGCCAGTTTCCGCACCTACCTGTACCAGATCGCCCGCAACCGCCTGCTCGACCTGTTGCGGCAACAAGCGCCGCTGCTCGCTGTCGACCTGGGCACTGGCACGGATGGACGCGACGTATTTGACGCGCTGGCCGATGCGGCGCAGGATGTGGTCACGCCCGACATGGCGCTCGCCACCAAGCAGCGCAACGATAGCCTGCAGCGGGCCCTGGCAGCCCTGCCGAGCGAACAGAAAGAGGCTGTGCTGCTGCAGCAGTTCGACGGCATGAGCCTGGACGAAATAGCCGTGGTCGTGGCCGCGCCCGTGGAAACGGTCAAGAGCCGCTTGCGCTATGCAATGCGCAAGCTGCGTGAAGGGAGCCTGAGTGAACAAGGATGACATGAGCGACGACGCCGAATTCGACGCCTTCCTCAAGGGGGAGGATGCCTTGTCGCGCCGCTTGCAGGCGATGCCGCAGGCGGTTCCAAGCGCGGCGCTGGACGCGGCCATCCTGCAGCGCGCCAGGGACCTGATGGCGCAGGAGGCGCGGCCGGCGGCTGCCAACGATGCCGGCGTGCCAGTGCCCGGGCCGAGGCTGGGACGGCTCAGCTGGCGCTGGCGCGTGCCGGCCGGGATCGCCGCGACTGTGCTCACGGGCGTGTTTGCGAACCAGGCTTTCCAGAACAGCGTGGAGTTGGAGCGCGCGGGAACGGCGCTGCCCGAAGAGCCGGTGATGATCTTGCCGGCGCCGGCGGTGGCGCATGCGCCAGAACTGTCTGTGCCGAAGATCGAAACTGCGCCACAGGTGGCCGCGCCAATGCCGAAGGTGGCGGCGGACAAGGGTATCGTCGCCGAAATGAAAACGGAATATGAAGTTGCCAGCCCTCCGCCACCGCCTGAGCGGGATCGGTTCGTTGACGAGTACAAGGCGGATGCGAGACGATCCACGCCCGAGTCGCAACGAAATCTAACTATGCCGCCGCCGGTCGCGGCGGCGCCTGCAGCTGCGCCCGCAGCTGTCGTCATGCAGGATACGGATCAGGAGTTGCGCTACAAGAGGAAGGAAATGGCCGGGCTGGCCGGTGCAGTGAGCAAGCGCGCTGCCACGACCAAGGGCGCGGCCGATTGGCTCGCGGAGATCGAGGCGAAACTGGGAACCGGCAAGGATGCCGAAGTGCTGGCCGAGTGGCGCAGGTTCCGCCAGGTGTATCCAGCTTATCCGGTGCCGCAGGCGACCGAAGAAAAGATCAAGGCGATCCAGCCATGAAAAATGCGCTGGCCCCGTTGGACAGGGCCAGCGCATCAGGTCTTGCTAAGGCTTGACTTCAAACTCACCCACAAACACCGTTTCGCTGGCGTCCTTCAGGCGCAAGGTGATCAGCTTTTCCTTTTGCGCCGGCTTGCCAAAGGCGCTGAACAACTTCACCTGCAGCGTAGTTGCGCCGGCCAGTACCTGCTGCTGGTTGCCGTAGAAATTCGCCTCGATCTTGTATTTTCCCGGTTTGGCGCGGCGCAGAGCAAATTCCTCCGGGCCGTAGCCGCCGGTGAAATCGCGCGACATCATGCCACCCAGCGCAGTGCGGTTGTTCGAGTAGTCGCAATTTTCGCCGTCAGGATCGGTGACGTACAGGTCGATGTCGGTGTTGTCGGCGTCCCAGGTCAGCACGACGCGCAGGTCGAGCGGCATGTGGAAGCGCAGGCGCTTGTCGATCGCGCTGACGTCCAGGCGCTTGTCCGCTTTAGCGATGATCGCATTCATCTCGTTCAGTGCGACCGTTTCGATATCGGGGAAGCGATCTGCCCACGGGCGCAAGGCTACCTCGTACAGCTTGTCGATCGCTTCCTGCGGGCGTCCCGCTGCGGCCAGCGCCAGGCCCAGGTCGCGGAACGATTGCGGCTCCTCGACGGCGATGCGCAGCACCTCCTCGAACACGGGAACGGCCAGCGTCGGCTCGCCGGCCTGGAGCAGTCGGTATCCCAGGATGCGCAGCACCGCGCGGTTTTCAAGATCCATTTCGGCCAGGTTGGACAACACCCGCAATGCCAGATCGCGTTTGCCCTTGGCCTGCAAGATGTCGGCGGCGTCAAGGTAGAAGGCGCTGCTGTTGGCATAGTCCGGCTTCTGGTCCAGGTAGACCTGGTAGACCTTGTCGGGCGTCGCCGAGCGCATGCGGGCCGCGTAAGGCGCGTTGGGGACCCACTTCTTGAGGGCCATGCCGATACTGGGCGCAGAAACTGTTTTGGCTTTGGCGGCGCCGTCCGCCCTGTTGTAGCGAGGGCTGGCTCCCGCCTTCATTTCCATCTCCTGCACAACCATCGGCGCCGGAACCATCATTGCCGCGACAGGCGACGCGGCCCGCATGCTGACGACGCCGGCTCGGTCTGCCGGAGGCGGCGGGGGCGCAGCCATGGCCGGCTGGGCCTGCGTTTCCAGCTGCGGCTGGGGCTTCGGCTTCGCTTGCGCGACCGTGGTACGCCACCACTGCTTGCGCTGTTCGAACATCTCCACCACCTGCGCGAAGTGGTCTTTGCGCTCGCGTGCACGGCTCTCGGTGCCCAGTCCTTTCAGGCGCCTGTATTGGGCGGCATACTTGGCCGGCGGCTCGATCTCGTAGCGCACATAGTCTTCAAGCCGCTCGAGTACGATGAGCGAGGTTTCGCGGGTAGGAATGCCGAAGCGGCGGCCGATGCGTCCGATCTCGCTGCGGTGGCTTTCGAATTCGGCTTCCAGTGCGCGCAAGCGAAAACCGGCCCAGATGGCGCCAGCGTTCGGATGCAGGGGCGCGTCGGGCGCAATTGGAATCGCCAGGCGCTGCGGCTTGCCGCCGTTGGACAAGGTCAGCACCAGGTCCGCCTGGGGCGACAGGATGCGCCCGGCCACGCGCAGCATGCCATTGCGTACCGTATGTGAATCGACTTCGATATCGGTCGCGCCGGTGGCGGTGACCTCCTCGACAAGCGCGTCCTGGAACAACAAGGCCTGCGCGGCCGCGCCCGGCGTGGCGCGATTGAGCTCAATCAGCTGGCCACGCGAGCGTTCGGCCAGCGCGGCGAGCCGGCCAATGTCGGCCGATGGCGACGAATTGAGCGCAAACAGCTGCTGATGCTTGCCGAGTATCGGAAAGCGCGCACCGCCATAGTTGGACAGGCCATCGCTAAACAGCAGGTACTGATCGACATCGGCCTGCAAGGGCCAGTCATTCAGGGCGCTCGCGCCATCGTAGTCGGTTTTTTCCAGCACCCGGCGCAGGGCGCCCCAGTCGTCGCCGGCGACCTTGAACACCTGCTGCGCTTCGGGACGGTCGCGCAGGCGCGTGAGGCGCACTTCGACACTGCCCAGCGCGCTGAAATAGCGGTCCAACTCGGCGATTTCGGCGTCGAGCGCGCGGTTCGCACCCGAGCCCGAGCTGTCCCACAGCAGCCCGATCACGCGCGGCGCCGGGCGCGCCGCGCGTACCGATTGCACCGGCACTTCGGCCACGAACCAGGTCGCGTCGCCCAGCACCTGGCGGTACGCGCGCGGCTCGGGATCGGCCACGGACAGCACTTCGACCCCTTCGGCGGGCAGGCGCTCGCCCTGCTCGCGCGTCAGGCGGGCCTGGTAGCCGTTGGCCGTTGGCGCGAATGCGAGCACGCCGCCGGCGAGCGGCGCCGTGGCGGTGCCGTTGACCTGGACCGACACGTCGACACTGCGGGCATCGCCGTAAGCCTTCGGCAAACGGTATACCCAGTTGGCCCCGCGCCGCTGCAGGACCTCGGTGTATTTGAGCTCGACGGTACGGGTGCCGCGCGGGCTAATGGGATAGACGCGCAGCTGGAAGTTGTTCCCCTGGGTGACCTCAAGCAGGCCGGGATCGACCTGGCGGCGCTGGATTTCCTCGAACACTTGGCGCCCGCGCGCCTTATCGACCGGCACGGCGGGGCGCATCTGGCCATCGATATCGAGGGCGAATGCGGTGATGCGCTGGCCGTCGGCCAGCGGAAACTGGAGATTGCCTTCGAGCTGGCGCCGGTTCGGGTTATAAAACACCATCTTCACGCTGGTCTCGGCCATGCCGCCGCTGATGGCGGCGCCGATGGCCAGCTGTTTCAGCTCGATGGGATCGGAGGCGGGGTCGCTCAGGATCAGGCGGGGCTGCTGTGGCGACTGCGCCAAAGCCGGGACGGCACTTGCGCAAATCAGGATCAGGGTGGCAAAGCGCATCAACATCATCATCTCCGGTGCGCCGGATATTCCGGCTTCGAATGATGAAACGGATGAGATGCCAAATCAGGGTTAGGTGGCAAAAAATAAGCTAAAGATCCGTCGTCCCCGCATGCGCGAGGACGACGGGCTAACAAAAAATAAGGGCCCGCGCCGCGCTAAGGAAACGAATCCGAAACGCGGGGCGGACCCCGGTACTTGCGAACTGCGCCGTGAATTACTTGGCTGCTGCGTCTTTCTTTACTTCGGCCATGGCCGACGCTTTTTCTTCGGCAGCTGCTGCTTTGGCCTTGGTGGATTTTTTCTTGGCTTTGGCTTTCGCTTTGCTTGCGTCTGCTTTGGCTACAGCGACGTCGCCGGTTGCTTCGGCTTTGGCTTTAACAACTTTGGCGTCAGCTTTGGCGTCGGCTTTCATTTCTTTGGCATCTGCCTTGGCAACGGCCTTGTCTTCCTTGACTTCCGCTTTGACCACGGCCGCTGGCTTTGCCGCCGTCGCATGAGTAGCGGTCTGGGCAAAGACCGACGTTGCGAACAGACCGGCGATCAAGGTAGCGATGACTTTTTGCATGATAGTTCCTTTGACTGGTTTTATATGGTGGGTCTTTTTATGTGCTGCACTGACACAAACGCGGCTTCCATCATTTCAGTTGACAACAATTTACAGAAACTTACAAAGGCAGATGGGTTAGCTGTCGAACAGTCGCCCGCGCCACTCGCCCCTACACTGGTCCTGGTCCTGTCCACGGTGCCGCGCCATGCCTGATCCACTTAAGCTCTACAAGTCAAAACGCAACTTTTCAGTCACTTCCGAGCCGGCCGAAGGCGGGCAGGGCGGCGCCGGTGTGCTCACCTTCGTGATCCAGAAGCACTGGGCCAGCCGCCTGCATTATGATTTCCGGTTGGAAATGGATGGCACCATGAAAAGCTGGGCCGTGCCCAAAGGCCCGAGCTACGACCCGAAAGACAAGCGCATGGCCGTGCATGTCGAGGATCATCCGATCGCCTATGCCGATTTCGAGGGGACGATCCCCGAAAAGGAATATGGCGCGGGCAAGGTGATTATCTGGGACAAAGGGACCTGGCAGCCGCTTGACGATCCGCACAAGGGCTACCAAAGCGGCAACCTGAAGTTCGAGCTGCACGGCCACAAAATGCGTGGGAAGTGGGTGCTGGTGCGCATGAAGGGCAAGGGCGAAAAGCAGGAGCCCTGGCTGCTGATCAAGGAAAAGGACGAGCTGGCCCGTCCCGCCACCGAGTTCTCCGTCATTGATGAAATGCCCGACAGCGTCAAGGCGCTTCCCATGCCCGGCGCCAAAAAGCCGGCGCGCAAGGCGGCCGCGAAGGTCGCGCTGCCCGCGTCGCTCTCGCCCGAACTGGCCACGCTGGTCGACAAACCGCCATCCACCCCCGCCGACTGGATCTTCGAGATCAAGTTCGACGGCTACCGCTTGCTGGCCCGGGTCGAAGGCAAGGGCATCAAGCTGTTTACCCGCAACGGCCACGACTGGACCCACAAGCTACCCGCCCTGCATAAGGCCCTGCTCAAGGCCAGGCTTCCCGACGGCTGGTACGACGGCGAGATCGTGGTGCACGACGCCAACGGCCGCCCCGATTTCGGCCTGCTGCAGCTGGCCTTCGATGGCTCCAGCACGGCCGACATCGTCTACTTCCTGTTCGACGCTCCCTTCCTCGATGGCCAGGACCTGCGCGATGTGCCGCTGGAATCGCGCCGTTTGCTGCTCAAGGCGGTGCTCGACAAATCGGCCTCGGAATCGCTGCGCTTCAGCGAGCAATTTGGCAGCGATCCGCAGGAACTGGTCACGGCCGCCTGCAAGCTGGGCCTGGAAGGGGTGATCGGCAAGCGCCGCGATTCGCGCTACGTGCAGCGGCGCTCGCCCGACTGGATCAAGCTCAAATGCGGCCAGCGCCAGGAGTTCGTCATCGTCGGCTACACCGACCCGCAGGGTGCGCGCACCGGCATCGGCGCGCTGCTGCTCGGCACCCACGACGAGAACGGCGTGCTGCGCTATGCGGGCAACGTCGGCACCGGCTTCAACGAGGCTACCTTGCGCGATCTGAAGAAAAAGCTCGATGCGCTGGCCACCGACCAGAGCCCGTTCCCGCCCAAGGCGGTGGCGGGGCGCAAGCATCACTGGGTCAAGCCCACGCTGGTCGCGGAAGTGAGATTCGCCGAATGGACGTCGTCGGGCGCGATCCGCCATGCCGTGTTCCACGGACTGCGCAGCGACAAGAGCGCCAGCAAAATCGGCCGCGAGAAGGCCATACACATCGAGGACATCATGCCTGCCCACACCGATACGTCAGCACCCCAGGGCAAGCTGCCCGCAAGCCTGAAGGTCACCAACGGCGAGCGCGTCATCGATGCGCAGAGCGGCGCCACCAAGCTGGACTTGGTGCGCTATTACGCGCTGGTCGGCTCGCTGATGATGGAGCATTTGAAGGGCCGGCCCGTGTCGCTGGTGCGCGCCCCTGGCGGCGTGGGCGGCGAACTGTTCTTCCAGAAGCACGCCGATGTCGGCAAGCTGCCCGGCCTCAAGCAAATGGACCAGGCGCTCGACCCCGACCACCCGCCCATGCTGGAAGTCGGCAGTACGCAAGGCATCCTGTCGGCGGCGCAGTGGAACGTGGTCGAGTTCCATACCCAGAACGCCACAGGCAAGACCTACGAAACGCCCAACCGGATGGTATTCGACCTCGACCCCGGCGAGGGCGTCGCATGGAGCGCCATGCAGGAGGCGGCGCAGCTGATGCACGCCTTCCTCGAAGAACTGGGACTGCCGTCCTTCCTCAAGACCAGCGGCGGCAAAGGACTGCATGTGGTCGTGCCGATCAAGGGCGGCCTCGATTGGGACACCGTGAAGGATTTTTCGCAGGCCATCGTGCGTCACCTGGCGAGCGCTTTGCCGGACCGGTTTGCGTTCAAGAGCGGCCCGAAGAACCGGGTCGGAAAGATTTTCATCGATTACCTGCGCAACGGGCAGGGCGCCACCACGGCCTGTGCCTGGTCGGCGCGGGTGCGCCCGGGGCTGGGCATTTCGGTGCCGCTGGCCTGGGAGGAACTGGCCGGCATCAAGGCCGGCGACCAGTGGAACATCAAGAACGCCCACACCCGCCTCGATCGCGGCAACGAGCCGTGGGCCGGCTATGCCAAGGCGGCCAAAACCTTGACGGCGGCGATGAAAAAGATGGACTTCAAGCCGGCCTAGGCGTCCTCGTTCTTGATGATTCCGCGCACGTTCAATGCCAGCAGGCCGGCATTGAGCGCGATCAGGGCGCGGGCGTCTTCGCCCCAGCCCCAGGCAATCCACATCAGGTTCCCGGCAATGAGCATGCAGAAGGCGACGATCCGCTTGCCTGCCTTTTTTGACCCCATCCACCAGGCCGCAGCCAGCGAGATTGCCATGGCCGGCCACTCGAGCAGGGCGAACAGGTCTTCCATCGACAGCCTCAGGCCGACTTGCGCCGCGCCGGCGCCGCCTTGGGCTTGGCCGCCGCCTTAGCCGCAGGCTTGCGCTTGGGCGCGGGCTTTTCTTCTTCTTCGGCGGCTTCGTCCTCGTCGTTGGCGGCCTTCGCTTTTCCCGCAGGCTTCTTGCCCAGGCTTTGCTGCAGCAGCGCCACCAGGTCGATCACGTTGCCCGTACTGGCCTGCGCCTTTTCCTTGCCCGGCATGGTGATGGTCTTGGTCTGCTTGGCCTTCACCTTCTGCTCGACCAGCGCGAGCACGTCTTCGCGGTAGGTGTCGTGATACTGCTCCGGTTTCCAGTCTTCGCTCATGCCCTCGACGAGGGCCATCGCCATTTTCAGTTCCTTGTCGGAGATGGCCGCCGACCTGGCCGTGGACGAGGGAATCTTCAGATCGTCGGTGGAACGAATTTCGTCGCTGTAGCGCAGCGTGTTCATGACGATCACGTCGCCCACGCAGACCAGTGCGGCCAGGTGCTGCTTGACCCGGATGACCACGTTGGCGATGCCGATCTTGCCGGCCTTGCGTAAGGTTTCGCGCAGCAGCGCGTAGACCTTGTCGCCGCCCTTGCCCGGCGCCAGGTAGTAAGGCTGTTGGTAGTACAGCAGCGGCACCTGGTCGGCATCGACGAAGGCGAGGATGTCGATGGTCTGGGTCGCTTCCACGTTGGCGCGGCGCAGGTCTTCATCGGTCAGCACCACGTATTCGCCGCTGCTGTATTCATAGCCTTTGACGATGTCGTCCCAGCTCACTTCCTTGTCGTTGCTCTTGTTGTAGCGCTTGAAGCCGACCGGTGAAAAGTCGCGCCGGTCCAGCATCGTCAGGTCGAGCGAATGTTCGGTGGTGGCCGAATACATCTCGACCGGAATATGCACCAGCCCGAAGCTGATTGCGCCTTTCCAGAGACTGCGTGCCATGATCCGGTCCTTTATTTATTCGCCTACGCTGCCGGTAATCGGCAGAACGAGACCTGTGATGTAGCTTGAACACACCGACGACGCCAAAAACACATAGGCAGGCGACAGTTCCTCGGGTTGCGCCGGCCGGTGCATGTCGGTGTCCTGGCCGAAGCTGGTAATTTTTTCGGGCGACTGGTCGGCCGGATTGAGGGGCGTCCATACCGGGCCGGGCGCAATCGCATTCACGCGGATGCCCTGCGCCAGCAGGTTGGCCGCCAGCGACATCGTGAAGGCGTGGATGGCGCCCTTGGTGGCCGAATAGTCGAGCAGGTGGCCCGAGCCTTTCAGGCCCGTCACCGAGCCGGTGTTGATGATGGCCGAACCGCGCTTGAGGTAAGGCAGGGCGGCCTTGGCCATGTGGAAGTAGCCATAGATATTGGTGCGCATGGTTTCGTCGAAGCGTTCCTCGGTCAGGTCCATCAGCGACTGCGCATGTTCCTGGAAGGCGGCGTTATTGACCAGCACATCGAGGCGCCCGAAGCGGGCCACCACCTTGTCCACAGCGTCCTGGCAGAACGCCATGTCCTTGACGTCGCCCGCCACGGCAAGGCAGCGCCGGCCTTCGGATTCGATGCAGCGCGCCGTGTCGGCCGCGTCCTCGTGTTCATTCAGGTACAGGATGGCGACGTCGGCCCCTTCGCGCGCAAACAGCACCGCCACGGCGCGCCCGATGCCCGAATCGCCGCCGGTCACGATGGCCGTCTGGCCCTCGAGCTTGCCGCTGCCCTTGTAGCCTTCGGCCATGAAGCGCGGCTTGAGCTCCATCTCGGACTCGAAGCCCGGCTTGGTCAGGTGTTGCTGGGGCAAGGGCGGGACGGGCTGCGAGCGGGCGCTGGTCTGTACCGCTTCCTTGCTCTCGGGCTGCTGCCCTTGCCCATCCTTCTGGTCTTGCCGGCTCTGGATCGCGCGTTGTTCGTTCGCCACCTCCTCGACCGACATATTGCCGGAGTTACTGCCGTGTTTATTCCCTGTCGCCATGATCGCCTCCTTCCCATGAATGTCGAGTATTCGCGTGCCCATCGACGATCACAGTGCGCACGCACACACAAGGGCACTAATCGTCATCCTGCGCCTATCGCCTTTGTGGCAAACTAGGCGCACGGAAATGACTCATCGCAAAATCAGGAGTATCAATGGCGCAGGAAGATGAAAGTGCACTGCTGCAAGTAGGGCTTTACCTCAGCCCGGTAGGACAGCGGCGCGTCGATTTCCAGGCGGCGTGTGGCGAACAGTTCGCCAGGCTGTTCCTGGCCGACGGGACCGAGCAGGCCGCCGCCCTGCTGGCGCGCCAGGACGTGGACCTGCTGGTCATCGACCTGGAGCGCTTCGAATATAGTTTCGACCTGGCCGTGCTGGGCGACCTGGTGGCCAGCCGGGCCGGCGCACGCACTTTGCTCATTTGCCCCTTTGGCAACGCCGGCTGGCTGCCGGAGCTGATGGCCAGGGGCCCGCTCGAGTACGTCATTTCGCCTTTGCAGGACGAGCAATTGCGGCGGCGCATACGCGCCGCGCCGGCAGCGACGCCGGAGCCTGCCGAGGAAGCCGCCTACCTGCGCGCGCTGCTCGCCGCCGGCGCCCGCCTGCAGCAGGCCATCGCCGAAGTCGACGACCTCGAGAAGATGGCCGGCCAGGTCTGCAGCGCGCTGTCCACGCTGCCCGGCGTGGTGCACGCCTCGCTGTTCCACATGCGCGACGCCGGTGAGCTGGAGCTCGAGGCACAGCATTCGCGCACCGGTTTCAACCTGACGCGCCTGCTGCTGCGTTCCGACCGCCTGATGCAGTCGCCCTTGCGCCATGCTTTCCCAGGCCTGCTGGCCGCCTGCAGCAATGAAATCGTGCTGCTCGACGCGCCAGCCAAGGCGGGCGAACCGGAAATGGCGGTCAGCCTGGCGGAAATCGATGTCGAGATGGTGCTCGGGCTGCCGCTGCCGGTCAGCCGCGCCGGCGCCCCGCGCGGCGCCCTGTGCCTGATGTTCGAGCGCGCGCGCCAGTTCCCGCCCGACCAAATGGCCTCGCTGGTGGCGCTGGCCCAACTGGCCGGCTTTGGCCTGCGCATGGCCGAAATGAGCCGCGAGAATGAACAGCTGCTGGGCCGCCTGACCCATATGGCCACCACCGACGCGCTCACCGGCATGGCCAACCGGCGCCATGGCGAAACGCTGCTGGAGCTTGAGGTGCGCCGCGCGCGCCGCTACCGGGTGCCGCTGGCGCTGATCGCGTTCGACATCGACCGCTTCAAGGCCATCAACGACCAGTTCGGCCATGCAGTGGGCGACGCGGCCATCCGCACCGTGGCCGACCTGGTGCAGGCGGCCTTGCGCAACAGCGACGTGCTGGTGCGCTCGGGCGGCTGCGAGTTCCAGATCATCGCGCCGCACACGAGCGCCATCGATGCGCTCAAGATGGCGGAAAAGATCCGGGTCGTCATCGCCGAGGCCGATGTCGCCGGCTGCGACCATCTGACCATCAGCCTGGGGGTGGGGCAGCTGGCGGACGAGGAATCCCCCGACGCGATGACGATTCGAGTCGACGCGGCGCTGGCGCGCGCCAAGCGGGCAGGGCGCAATTGCGTGGAGCTGGCGATGCAGTAATTTCCGCTGTCGGGATTGGGTCCACCCATGGTAGGCTTACGCCTTTCTCAAATGAAACGTTCCCGATGCTGCTCTGGCTAAGACAATACCGCCGCTCCATGCTGGCCGGCGACATCAGTGCCGGCATCGTCGTGGCCATGATGATGGTGCCCCAGGGGATGGCCTATGCGCTGGTGGCGGGCCTGCCGCCCGTGGTCGGGCTGTATGCCAGCATCGTCCCGCCGCTGTTATATGCGCTGTTCGGATCGAGCATGACCCAGTCGGTCGGGCCGATGGCGATCACTTCCCTGATGACAGGCGCCGCGCTGGCCTCGCTGGGCGCCACGCCCGGGACCGGCCTGTACCTCGTGCTGGCCGCGCAAATGGCGCTGATCTCCGGCGCCGTGCTGCTGCTGTGTGGCTTGCTGCGCATCGGCTTCATCGCCAATTTTTTTTCGCGGCCTGTCATGAGCGGCTTTACCATCGGGGCCGCGCTCGTCATCGCCTGGGGCCAGGTGGGCACCTTGCTCGGCGGCGGCGTGCGCCAGCCACATCTGGCCAGCGCCGCACTGGGACTGGGCTCGCTGGCTGTCCTGATGCTGGCGCGCAGCCATTTTGCCGCACTGCTGCGCCGCTTCGGCGTGAAAGCCAGCGTGGCCGACGTATGCGCTCGCCTGGCACCGATGTTCGTGGTGGTCGGCGCCACCGTGCTCTCCTCGGTGCTGCAGCTTGACCTGCTGGGGGTACGCATCACCGGCACCGTCCCGAGTGGCTTGCCCAGCCTGAACCTGGCCATGTCAAACGCGCACTGGGGCAAGCTGGTGCAGCCGGCGCTGCTGATCGCCTTTGTCAGTTTCCTGTGCAGTATGTCGGCGGCCCAGACCCTGGCATTGCGGCGCCAGGAGAAGCTGCAAAGTAATTACGAATTGATAGGCCTGGGCGTGGCAAACCTCGGCAGCGCGCTGACAGGCGGCTTCCCGGTCACCGGCAGCATTTCGCGTTCCTCCGTCAATTTTGCGGCCGGCGCGAATACGCCACTGGCGAGCGTCATCGCGGCCATCCTGCTGGGGCTGGCGCTGGTGGCGCCCACCGGCTGGCTCGCGCTGTTGCCGCTGCCTGCGCTGGCGGCCACCATCATCGTGGCGGTGCTCGGCATGCTCGAGCTGGCAACCTTGCGCACGGCCTGGCGCTATGACCGCAGCGATGCGCTGGCCTTGCTGGCCACCGCCGGCGGCGTGATCGTGCTGGGCGTGGAAGCGGGCGTGATCATCGGCGTGCTGCTGTCGATGGCCAACCTGATCTGGCGCGCCAGCCGGCCGCACATTGCGGTGCTCGGCCGCATTCCAGGCTCGGAACACTTCCGCAACGTCGACCGCTATCCGGCCGAAACGCTGCCCGACGTGCTGATGCTGCGCATTGACGCCAACCTGTTCTTCGGGAACGTGGAAGCGGTCAATGCGCGCGTTGAGGAGCAGATCAACAGCCATCCCGCCACGCGCCACCTGGTGCTGGTGATGACGGCCGTCAGCGAGATCGACACCACTGCCCTGTTTGGCCTGTCGGATCTGAACCAGTCGCTCAAGCGGCGCGACATCGGCCTGCACCTCGCGGAAGTGAAGGGGCCGGTCATGGACCGGCTCAAGGAAAGCGACTTGCCGGCGGCGCTCACTGGCCGCATTTTCCTGAGCGCCGCCTTGGCCGTCGAGCATCTCACGCGGAAGAATGACTACGATATCTAATAAGCTGGCAGGCGATTTCGACACCGCCGGCTTTGTCATCCTCCCGCAAGTGCTTAACATGGAAGCATGCGCCGTAGCCGCGGGCCGGGTGGGCCTCGCAGCGCGTGGGGCGGGCGGCACGCGCTGCCTGCTGGCGCAGCCCTGGTGCGCTGACATCGCCGCTAGCCTGCGCGCAGCGCTTGGCGCTTGCATTCCCGCCGACAGCGTGGCGGTGCAATGTACCTATTTCGAAAAATCGTCGGACCGCAACTGGCTTGTGCCCATCCACCAGGACCTGAGCATTCCGGTCGCCGCGCGCGTCGGTGATTCGTCCCTGCGCGGCTGGTCCGAGAAGGAAGGCGTGCTGTTTGTCCGCGCGCCCGTCGCCGTATTGGAGCGGCTGGTCGCGGTGCGGATTCATCTCGATGTCTGCGGCATGGAAGATGGCCCTTTGCGCGTGGTGCCAGGCTCGCATCTGCGCGGCGCGATCGCCGACAGCGATGCCGTCGCCAGCCGCCAGGCCGGGCTGGAAGTCGCATGCCTGGCGGGGATCGGGGATGCGCTGGTGCTGCGGCCCTTGCTGCTGCACGCTTCGTCCAAGGGCAGCGGCAGCGGCATGCGCCGGGTCTTGCACTTTGTGTTCGGTCCGCCACATCTGCCGTTCGGGCTGGCGTGGCATACCGCGCTGTAGGTCAGGCCTTCAGGTCGAATCCTGACATGTGGTTCGCAATGTGCATCGCGTGCGCTTGCTCGTACTCGGCATGGGCCAGCGCACCGTAGGCAAAGTGCGGTTTCAATGGTCCGGTGTGCTTTCCAAACGTAGCGATCGCCTTGCGCAGCGCCGCCACAGCAACCGGGGCAGCCGCGTTGGCGTCGATGCTGGCCGCTCCCGGAATCGCTTCGAGCAGATTGTGCGACATGCGCCCGCGCGATTTGAAAAAGCTGAACGCGACCGAACCGGCCGTGTTCTGGAACAGCGCCGAGCGCGATTCCGGATAACCGCTCATCGAATATTCGATGCTCTGGGCGCAGTGCAGCAGCGTTTTCGACCAGCTCCAGGTGGCGGCCGGGTTTAGCGGAGTGGCCGTGGCCGCGAGGTCGAGCTGGCGCAGCGCGTCGGCCAGCGTTGCGAACACCAGCTTGCGGTCGGTCGTCGAATCCGAACAGCCCGATGCGGTGGCGACAATGCAGCCGGCGGCAGCGCAGGTGGCCAGGAAGGAACGGCGCGAATAATGGGTAGGCGTGGGCATGGGGTTCACATTTGTCGAAATTGGTCGGCGTAGTTGCGGCTGACCGTCAGCTGTTCGCTGCGGCCCTTGAGCTTGACCACCAGCCGTCCGCGCAGGTCGGTATGGGTGCCGGCCACGTAACGGGCGGCGACGATCACGCCGCGGTGGATTTGCCAGAAGCGCTCTTCGTCGAGCTGCTCGCGCAGCTTCGAGAGCGGCGTGCGGATCAGGCATTCCTCGTCCGCCAAAAACACGCTAGTGTATTTGTCGTTGCTCTGGAAGTAGACCACCTCGTCGATGGCGATCAGGCGCGTTTCGTCGCCATTGGCAGCGCGTATCCATTGCAAGGGCGCCGGGGCGGCAACCGGCGCGGCAAACTGCTGCAGCAGGGCGCGCAGGGCGTCGGCCGCTACCACGGGAGCCGGCGCATGCATGGCCGCCTTCAATTTGGCCACCGTTTTGGCCAGGCGCTCGGCGCTGACGGGCTTGAGCAGGTAGTCAAGCGCGCTGTGTTCGAACGCCTGGACCGCATGCTGGTGGTAGGCGGTGACGAACACAATATGCGGGGCCTTGTCGTCGGCGCCCAGCCGTTCGGCCAGCTTGAGTCCGTTCAGGCCGGGCATCTGGATATCCAGGAACACCACGTCCGGGGCCAGCTCGTCGATCAGGCGCAGCGCATCAAGGCCGTTGGCAGCTTTGCCGACGACGCGCAGTTCGGGCCAGGCGACGGCCAGCTGCGCTTGCAGGTAGTCCAGCAGGTGCTGTTCGTCGTCGGCGATCAGGGCACGGGGATGGTTGATGACTGGGTCTCTCTCAAAGGCAGCACGATGCGCACCGTGATGCCGCTGGGTTGATTTTCCAGCAATTGTACCTGAGCCGCGCCGTCATACATGCTGCGCAGCCTGGCGCGCAGGTTGGACAGGCCAACCCCGCCTCCCGGTTTGGTCGGGGCGCCGCTCAAGCCAGCGCCGGTGTCGCTGATGTCGATGCACAGCTGCTTGCCCTGGCGCTGCGCGCGCAGCACGATCTCGCCGCCGTCCACCTTCGGCTCCAGCCCGTGCGCGACCGCGTTCTCGATCACCGGCTGCAGCAGCATGGGGGCGATCACGATGTCGCGGCAGGCTTCGTCCACTTCGAAACGGTAGCGCAGGCGCGCACCCATGCGCACGCCCAGCACATCGAGGTAGGCGGCGATCATGTCAAGCTCCGCGCCCAGCGTGGCGTTACCGGCCCGGCTGGCCGCCAGGCTGGCGCGCAGGAAGTCGATGAACCTTTCCAGCATGTGGCGTGCCAGCGCTGGCTGGGTCTCGATCAGGCCGACCACGTTGGCCAGGGTGTTGTACAGGAAGTGCGGTTCGATCTGGGCCTGCAGCGCATTTAATCTGGCCTCGGCCAGCAGTTGCGCCGCGTTGGCCAGCTGCTCGCTCTGGCGGGCCGCCAGCGTTTCGGTTTCGATGCGTTTTTCGCCGGTCAGGAAAATGATGACGATGAACACGCCAACGAGCAGCGCAAACGGCAACAGCGAGGTGCTGCGCATCACGTAGTTGATCGGATTGACGCCCTTGAGCAGGCCCGTGCCAAGCAGGACGCCGAGCATCACGCACAGCCCCACCAGCGCGACTTGGTACAGCACGCGCGGAGCGCCGCGCAGGCGCGTCGGCCAGCCGCGCAGCAGCCAGTCGCCACCGACCATGGCAAAGTGGATCAGGTAGCCGATGATATTGGCGATCACGAAAGAGTAGTAGAAATTGATCCAGAACGAATCCGGCTTGCGGCTGAACAGCATGCTGACGATGACAATCACCAGCGCAAGCATGGTGTTCCAGATGCCGGTATAGAGCAGGTCGCGCATTGGCGAACCGGGCCAGCGCCGGAAGAAGGGAATGATGTCCAGCGGGTGCGATGAGCTGCTGGGCGAGGTCACGGCTTGACTCCCGGTCCGTATTCCCAGGCCCATGGCATGCTGGTCCGGCCCAGTACGATGCGCGCCAGTTCGGGATAAATCCGCTCGGCCCTGACATCGTTGGCCAGCATGACCACGCAACGCTTGCCGTTTTCAAGACAGAGCACCATGTTGCCGGTGCTGTCGTTGTGGCCGCCCTTGAACCAGGCGTGGCCGCTGACGTCGCGGAAGGTCACTACGCCAAGGCCGGCGGCCAGGCCGATTGCAGCGTTGCCGGGATTGGCCGGCGCCGACAGGGTGGGAAACTGCTGCTGCGATGCGATCGGCAGTTGCGGCCTGACCAGCTCTGCGCGCGCCTTCGCGCTCAGCCCGTCCCCGCGCACGATGCCTGCCCACAGGCGCGCCTGGTCGGCAATCGTGGTGTCCATGGAACCGGCGGCGCGCACCTTGCTGCGCTCGTCGTGCGCTTCTTCCTTGCCGTCGACCGTGTAGCCATCGGCCAGGTTGGCGGCGAAGTCGGCGCGCCACTGCATGCTGGTACGCGTCATGCCGAAGCGGTCGAATACGCGGGTTTGCATTTCCTTGCCTGCGTCCAGGCCAAGGCCAGTCTCAAGCAGCTCCTGCAGCAGGTAAAAGCCTTCCCCCGAATAGCCGTAGCGCGTTCCGGGCGCCCAGTGGAAGCGCAGCTTCTTGTCTTTTTCCAGCCACCGGAAATTGGCGAACCCGGTGCCATGGTTGAGCAGGATACGCGGCGTCAGCGCGCGCCAGCGCTCGTCGTCGGGCAGGTCGGCAAAGCCCTTGGGCAGCAGCTTTGCGACCGGCGCATCGAGGTCCAGCTTTCCTTCGTCTACCAGTTGCAGCAGCATGTAGGCAAAGGCGGCCTTGGTCAGCGAGGCGCCGTACATGATGGTGTCATCGCGCAGCGGCAGGTCGCGTGCTACGTTGCGCTTGCCGTAAGCCGCTACCTTGACGACCCGGCCGCCGTCGATGACGGCCAGCGCCATGCCTTGCACGTTCTCGCGCTGCATCAGGCGCTGCGCTTGCGCATCCAGGTCGGGCAGCGGCGTTGTTGCGCAGGCGCCGAGCAGGGTGCAGGTCGCTATCAGGAGCGGACGTGTCATTTGCTGCATCGTGAATCAACTCGCTAAAAAATTACCATGGAAGCAGTGCGGCGTGCGGTAGGGAAGGCGCGCCAGCGCCACCGGTCCGGCGCTGATGCGCGCGGCATCGAAAACGGTCATTACAGTCTGCGCCCGTTTCGTGTCCTGTGCAACGCCGACCAGGTAGCCGTCGGTCTCCGAACGGGCATTGGCGCGCGGGACCAGCACATGTTCCTCGATCTGCCAGCCGGCGTCAAACTGGTAGCTGTCATTCTTGCCGCTGTGGGTGTCCACCAGGTTGAGCGTGTCGAGGATGGCGTCGACATTGCGGGGCGAACTGCTCAGCAGGGCCAGCTTGCGGTGCCGCTGCGACACCACCTGCGGCATCACGCGCGGAAATTCGCTGGGCCCCAGCAGGCGTGCCATCCCGGCCCGCTTGTTTGCGTAGTCCAGCGTGATTTGCGCGGCGAAGCTGCGGCTGGCTGCGTTCTTGATCCGCTCGCCCTGCATCAGGTGGCCCACCTCCATCAGCGCGTCGCCCTTGTGCAGCACCACGTCGAAGCGGGTGGTCTCGCCGTCGTCCCATGCGTTCCCGAAGTGGAAGGCCATATGCGGCGGCATCTCGAACACCTGGCGCACCTGCATGCTGGCCTTGGACACGACCACGGCCCGCAGGCCGCGCCTGCCGCCTGCCCACTGGTGCATCTCGGCGAAACTCTTGTCGTCGCCGCGTACCATGTCGTACGGCGGCACCAGGAACACCAGGTGGCCGGCGCTGACCGCGAAGTCGTGCACCATGGCCAGGTCGGGCACCTCGATGACGCTGGCCGACTGCATCTGTCCGTTGGCGCCGACCCGATAGATGGCCAGCTTGCCGCCGCCGGGCAGGATGCCGAAGTTCCACAGGCCGCCGTCCGGATCCATTTTCGGGTGCGCCGAAAAGGGCATCGCCTTGAGCTCGTCGCTCCAGGTCTTGATGCCGACAGTGGCCAGGGTGACCGGATCGACCTCGGTGGCCGATCCGCCTTCCCACAGCGCGTACAGGCGGCCGTGGAAGGGAAGCAGGTTGGTATTGGCCGCGTTCATGGTGTCGTTGGTCTTGATCGCGCGCCGGCCAATGTTGGTGCCGAACGCCGGGTACAGGAACTGGCCCGCAGTGGACTCCTCGACAAACTTCTGGGTCTGCACGAAGCGGCCGCGGTGGCTCACCTTGCCGCCGCCGACCTGCCAGCGCTGCACGAAACCATCGCCGTCGAACCAGTGGTGGTAGCGTTCGCCGCCCAGTTCGAAGCGGCCCGGCCCATTACGGAAAAACACGCCATTCAGGTCCGCCGGGATGCGGCCCTTGATCGTCGCATCGCCCGCATTTTCGGCGACGGTATCGGCGAAAACCACCAGCTTCGGGTCGCGCTTGAGGGCGGCATGGAAGCGTTTCAGGGTGTCGGCATCGGCCATGGCCGAGCCGGAAACCAGTCCAAGGGCGCTAAAGCTGAGGAATTTGCGGCGGTCCATGGCGTTCTCCGGGATTATTTCAGGCTGACGCGGACGGTGGCGCCGGCGGCCGGTACCGAAAACTTGGCGCTCTCGTAGTTTGGCGGGCCCATTTTCCCCATCGCGTTATTGCTGAATGCATAGTCTTCGGTGGGCATGCCGATCAGGTTCTTGTCCATTTTGCCGTTGGCATTGGCGTCGTGGTAGACGGCGAACGCATATTCGCCCTCGGGCAGGTCCTTGAACACCAGCTTGTTGCCCGTCATGGAAGCCGGGGCGCCGCTGGAACTGAGCGGCTTCTTGAGGAAGGTGTCGGCCGAGCTGTACACGGCGACCAGCACGTTACCGTCGGCCGCCTTCACATCGTCGATCATGATGGTCAGGTCGGCCGCGTGGGCCAGGTTCATGGCGAGGAAGGCGGCGCCGCACAGGGCGGTTTTGATCAGGTGGTTCATGTTTTTCTCCAGTGGTGATGTTGCGATGAATGCCACTGTAAGGAAAACCGCCGCGCCCATGTGGGCGGTGCGACGAAAAGCCGAAAAACGGCGCCAATTGCAGCCGGACGGCGCGACATGTCAGTCGTCCATCTTGCTGGTCTTGGGCGTGGAAGACCGGTTTGGATCATTTTTGATGGGTGTTGGCCTTAAAAGCCGTCGTGGATCTCGTGTCAAGTTCTCAGGTCCGACCTGTCGCGCACATCCTGGTGCAGCACTGAATAATAGCGGAACGCCTCGCGTATATTTTCGCGCAATACCTTGCCGTCCCACGGCTTCGGATAGAAGCGCTGCACGGCGCCCTTGTTCATGGCCTCCATGATCCCGGCCAAGTCGCTCGCGCCCGAGAGCACGATGCGCAGGCAGTTCGGATACAGCACCTTGACGCGGCTGAGGAATTCGGTGCCCACCATGCCGGGCATGCGCTGGTCGCACAGGATCACCTGGACCTTGTGACGCGCCAGCTGTTCAAACGCTTCATCGGCCGATTCGGCCAGCAGGATCTGGTAGCCGTCCTGGTTCAGTACGCTTTGCAGCGAGGACAGGACGAAGGCGTCATCGTCGACCAGCAGCAAGGTCATGCGCTCGTCGTGCGACTCGACTCCCGGAATCGGCAAGCTCTTGTGGCCGAGCATCAGGTCTTCCACGGCCGCCAGCGGCAAGGGCCGGCTGAAGTAAAAGCCCTGGATCTGGTCGCACAGGTGGCGCGCCAGGTACGCGAGCTGGGCCTCGTTTTCAACGCCTTCGGCCACCACTTCGAGCTTCAGGCTGTGCGCCATGCTGATGATGGCCTTGACGATGGCCGCGTCGTCCGGGTTCGAGGTCACATGGCGGATGAAGGCGATGTCGATCTTCAGCTTGTCGATCGGGAAGCGGCGCAAATAGGCCAGGCTGGAATAACCGGTGCCGAAATCGTCGATCGAAATCTGCACGCCGTGGCTTTTCAGGTTCTTCAGGGTGACGATGGTGCGTTCCGTGTTGGCCATCAGCGAGCTCTCGGTCAGCTCCAGTTCCAGCAGTTCCGGCGGAATGGCGTTGTCCTGCAGCGCGCCGACCACCTCGCCTTCGAGGTCGCCGCCGACGAACTGGCGTCCCGAGACATTGACCGACACCTGCATCGGCCCGACCTCGCCACCCATCCAGGCCGCGATCTGGCTGCAGGCGCTGCGGATCACCCAGCGGCCCACCTGGACGATCAGGCCGGTTTCCTCGAGCACCGGGATGAAGTCCTGCGGCGAGACCATGCCGTGCCCGGGCCGCTGCCAGCGCAGCAGCGCTTCCAGGCCGGCGATGCGCCCGCTCCCGAGCTGCACCTTGGGCTGGTAGAACAGCACGAACTGTTCTTCCTCGACCGCCTTGCGCAGCGCTGTTTCCAGGTCGAGCCGGGCCAGCACTTCGGCGTTCATCTGGGCCGTGAAAAAGCGGTAGGTGTCGCGCCCGGCCTGCTTGGCGCGGTACATGGCCGTGTCGGCGTACTTGATCAGCGTTTCGGTGTCCCCGGCGTCGTCCGGGAACAGGGTAATGCCCACGCTGGCCGTCACCGTGACCCGGTGCCCGCCCAGGTCGAACGGGGTGCGCAGCACGTCGCGGATCTTGTTGGCCACCGTGACGGCGGCGATCTGGCCTTCGGGCATGATCAAGAGGATGGCAAATTCATCGCCGCCCAGGCGGCCGACCACGTCGCGCACCCGCACGCACTGTAGCAGGCGGCTGCTGAACTGGCCGAGCAGGTCGTCGCCGATCGCATGGCCGAGCGTGTCGTTGACGTTCTTGAAAAAATCGAGGTCGATGAACAGCACGCCGACCAGCCAGTTGTTGATGGTGGCCTGGGGCAGCGTCTTTTTCAGCGTTTCGTAAAACAGGGTCCGGTTCGGCAGCGCGGTGAGCGGGTCGAAATGGGCCAGGTGGTGCAAACGCCGTTCGGCGTTCTTGCGCTCGGTAATGTCGCGAAACACCGTCACGATGATCCAGTCGTCGCCGAACTGCTGCACCTGGCGGTGCATCTCCACCAGCACGCTGGCGCCATCGGCGCGGCGCAGGGTCGTTTCCACGAACACGTTGGCGCCGTGCCCGACCACCAGCGCGTCGTACAAGGCGGCGAGCTCGTCCATCGACACGCCCTCGACCTGGTCCGGCCCGAGCCGCAGCAATTCATCGCGCGGATAGGCGAGCATCAGGCTCGCCGTGGCGTTCGCTTCGACGATGCGCATGCTGGCGCGGCTGATCAGGATGATGCCGTCGGCGGTCGCATCCATGGCCGAGCGAAAGCGCAGCAGTTCGGCCGCGCGCGCGGCCACCTGCTGCTCGAGCAGGGTGCTGTGATTGACCAGGAAGGTGTTGAACGCCTTGAGCCGCAGCAGGTTACGCACGCGCAGCCACAGTTCGGCGCGGTCCACCGGTTTGCTGAGAAACTCCTCGGCGCCGGACTCGAGCCCGGCCAGGCGCGCGTTGCGGTCGATGTGGGCCGTGACCATGATGATCGGCACGTTGGCCGTGGCCGGCTGCGCCTTGAGGACCTTGGCCACGGCGTAGCCGTCCATGTCGGGCATCATGACGTCGAGCAGGATCAGGTCGGGTGGATTGTCAGCGGCCATCGCCAGCGCCTGTGCGCCATTGGTGGCGCACACCGTGTCGTAACCCTCCGGCAGCAGCAGTGCTTCAAGCAGCTTGCGGTTATGCGGTTCATCGTCGACGATGAGGATGGTAGCTTTTCCTGGCATTATTTTTGGTGATCGGATTCGGGTTGCTCGGACGCCGCCATGGCCGCTGGCAGCAGCGCGGCGATGGTGGAATACAGCTCACGGTAGCGCAGGGGTTTGGCAATGTAGGCGTCGCAGCCGGCCTGCACGCTGCGCTCGCGGTCCGACTTCATGGCCATCGCGGTAAGGGCGATCACGGGAATGGCGGCCGTCAGCGGGTCGTGCTTGAGCAGGGCGGTGGCGGCCAGGCCATCCATGCCGGGCAGCTGGATGTCCATCAAAATGAGCTCGGGCAGTTCAGCGCGCGCCATCGCGACGCCGCTTTCGGCGTCGCGCGCGCAGCGCACGCTGTGGCCGGCGTTTTGCAACAGCAGCATGGCCAGCTTCATGTTGGCGGCGTTGTCTTCGATCATCAGGATGCGCGCCATGGTCGTCCTTTCAGGCTGGCAGCAGCGCGCGCCGCACTTCCGCCAGGAATTGGTTCTTGTTGAATCCGGATTTTTCGACGATCCGGATCGCCCTGTCGCGGTCGGCGCTGAGCGCGTCGCGGTCGGCCGCGGTGACGTCCTTGGCCGTCACCACCAGGATCGGGATCGTCATCGTTTCGGGCTGGCCGTGCAACACCCGCACCACGTCGAAGCCGGTCACGTCGGGCATCATCAAGTCGAGCAGGATCAGGTCGGGCTGGAGCTTGGTGGCCAGCGCGATCGCTTCGCTGCCGCCGTAGGCGCGGATCACGGCGTAGGCATGCGTGGGCAGCATGGCGGCAATCAATTCGACCGCCTTGGCGTCGTCGTCCACCACCAGCACCGTGTGGATATGCTCGGCCACAGGAAGCAGGCCCAGCCCCGCCAGCGACAGTTTCAGCTGGCCCGGGGTCACCGGTTTTTCCAGTACCGCCGCCGCGCCGCCGGCCACGCCGATGCTGTCCTGGCCGTCGCCGGCCAGCACCACCACCGGCACATTGGCCAGCAGCTCGCCATCGCGGATGCGCACCAGGAATTGCTGTCCATCCAGGTCGGGCGACATCAGGTCGAAGGTGATCAGATCGATCGTCTGGCTGGCGGCCAGCGCCAGCGCTTCGCCGACGCTGCTGGCGGCGACGACGGCAAAGCCCTCGGCCTCGAGCAGCATGCGGATCAGCTCGGCGCCATCGCTGTCGTCGGCGATGACCAGCGCCGTGCGGCGCGCCTCGGGCGCCGCGTCGACGCTGGCGTGGGGAAGGACCGAGCCTCCGCTGCGCAGCGGCAACCAGGCGGCGAAGCGCGACCCTTCGCCGACCGCACTGGCCATGGCGACCGTGCCGCCATGCAGTTCCACCAGCTGCTTGACCATCGCCAGGCCCAGGCCGGTGCCCTCGAATTTGCGCGCCAGGCTGCTGTCGATCTGGCGGAAAGCCTGGAACAGGGTTGCCATGTCGGGTCGGGAAATGCCGATGCCGCTGTCGTCGACCAAGATCTCGAGAAATTCGGTGTATTCATTGGCCGCCAGCGGAAAGCCGAATACCGGCCAGGCGCCCGGCAGCTTGCCCACCGCGCTGCGCGGCACGCGCCTGGCGCCCAGGGTCACGCTGGCGCCGCGCGGACTGAATTTGACCGCGTTCGACAGCAGGTTGTAGACGATCTGCTTGGTCTTGCGCATGTCCAGGCGCGGCACGCCCAGGTCCTCGCCGATGTCGAGCTTGAGGTGGATGTGCTGGGCCAGCGCCTTTTCCTTGACGATCGACAGGCTGTTGCTCAGCAGGCTGTTCAGGTCGACGTCGTCGAGGTCCAGTTCCATCATGCCGGCTTCGACCTTGGACAGGTCGAGGATGTCGTTAATCAGGGACAGCAGGTGCTGGCCGCTGCTGAAAATGTCGCCCATGTATTCCTGCTGGCTGGCGCTCATCGGTCCCACCAGGCCATCCTTGAGCGCTTCGGAAAAGCCGATGATCGCGTTGAGCGGGGTGCGCAGCTCATGCGACATGGTGGCCAGAAATTCCGACTTCATGCGGCTCGCGTGCACCAGTTCGATGTTTTTTTCGTGCAGCGTCTGCTCGAAGCGCTTGCGTTCGGTCACGTCGCGCGCGGCGGCGAACACGCCCTGCAGCTTGCGGTCGCGGTCATGGAAGGTGGCCGCGTTGTACGACACCACGGTCTGGTCGCCGTTCAGGGCGGCACGGTCAGCTCGTAATCGGTGACCTTGTTTTCCTTGAGCACGCGCTTGATGGCGGCGTCGGCCATGGCCTGGTCGGTGAAAAAGTTCTTGCTGGGCGCCCCGATCAGTTCGTCGCGGGTACGGCCGGTGAGGGCCACCATTTGCTGGTTCACGTCCGAAATGATCCCCTGCGGATCGGTCATCATCAAGGCGTCGACATTCGATTCGATCAGCGAGCGGGTGTAGAACTGCTGGTCGCGCAAGCGCTGGTCAAGCTGGGCCTGGGCCGCTTCGACCTGTTTGCGGGCGGTATTGTCGGTACCGATCAGCAGGTAACCGATAATGTTTTCGTTGGCATCTCGCAACACCGTGACCGACACGATGGCCGGAAAGCGGCTGCCGTCCTTGCGCACATAGGTCAGTTCGTAGATATCCTCGATGCCGCGCGAAGCCTTGAAAACCAGCGCTTCGAAACCGGGGCTGATGGGGGTGCCGTATTCCTGGCTCAGGCTGGTTGCGCGGGCCAGGATTTCGTCGGTATCGGAAATATCGGCCGGGGTCAGGCGATTGATGATTTCAACGGCGCCATAGCCAAGCATGCGCTCGGCGCCCACGTTGAAAATCTGGATCACTCCTTTTTCATCGGTGGCGATGCTGGAGAAATAGACGCTGTTGAAAATGGCGTCCTGCAGCGCCCCGGTCTTGATCAGCGCGGCGATCTGCTGGGGACTGCGTGGAATGTCCGGGTCGGCCGCAAGGGGATCGTCGCTGAGTGCAGCTGGGGGCATGCCTATCCCGATCGTTAGAAATTGAGCAATTCAATTTATCCTACACCATAAGGGGGGCGTTCCAAAGAAAGTTTTCCAGTGATTATTGGCCCTTGTGTACTATATGGACACGATTGAAAACGACCGCATGGAGCAGGCTTGGACGATTTCCTGGAAATTTACGATAACGCGCTGTCGGCTGAGCAGTGCGAACAGATCATGGCCCGCTTCAATGCCAGCGACAAAGTGGTGCGCGGCAGGACCGGGCAGGGCGTCGACACCGGCAAGAAGGACAGCTACGACCTGACCATCAGCCAGCACGCCGACTGGAACGGGCTGTCGAACCAGCTGATGGGGGCCCTGGAGCGGCATTTGACCGACTACATGAACAAGTACCGCATGCTGCTGGTGGGGGCCATGACGCCGCAGGTGGTCCATCCCGTGAGCGGTGCACCGGTCGCGCTGAATATCGATAATTTCGACGAGTGTGGCGTCGCCCATATTGGCGAGCTGATGCGCACGATGTACCGGGCCGGCCAGATCAATGTCCAGAAATACCTGCAGGCCAGCGGCGGCTACCATCACTGGCATTCCGAGATCTACCCGCAAAACGCCAGTTGCGACACTTTGCACCGGGCCTTGCTGTTTCAGTTTTACCTGAATGACGTGGAGCAGGGCGGTGAAACCGAGTTCTACTACCAGAAGCGCAAGGTCGAAGCGCGCCAGGGGCGCTTGATTATCGCGCCGGCCGGTTTTACGCATTCGCACAAGGGCCACGTGGCCACCAGCGGCGACAAATATATCGCCACCTCGTGGATCCTGTTCCAGCGCGCCGAGGCCCTGTACGGCTAGCTGCATGCGATTTGTATTGACGCCGTGAAACGCTATCGCTAGCATCGGTTTCATCAACGCTTTCGAGATGCCATGGACCGCTTTCCGCCACTGGCCGCGCTCGCCTTTTTGCTGGCGGGCGCCGCTCCTGCCCACGCGCTCGACACCAGGCTGAGCGGCCGCTTCACCTACGGGGCTGCCTTCCGCACCGAGATCCCCGATCCGCAACTGCTGGTCTCGTACAACGCCGCCGTCCTGGGCCTGGCCGGCTACGCCAACGGCGGCCAGAACACTGACGACGCCAACCTCAATTTCCGTCGCGGCGATGCCACCAGCCGCGCACTGAAGGGCTATGTGGACTTCGCCGCCAGCGAAGGCGATTTCAGCGCGCTGCTGCGGGTCAAGGCATGGCACGACTTTGCATTGAACGAGCACCCGCGCCAGTGGGGCAACGCGCCGAACGGCTACCGCGCCGGCGAGCCGCTGAGCGACCGCGGCGCGGCGCGGCGCTCGCGCTTTTCCGGCGTCTCGGTGGACGACGCCTATGTCGAGCATCGCGCCAGCGTCGGGCGTACCAAGGTGACTAGCCGTTTGGGCCAGCAATCGTTGGCCTGGGGCGAGCGCGCCGGCATGCCTGGCGGGCTTGGCGCCATCAATGCCAGCGACCAGCCGGCACTGCGCCGCGCAGGCGCCGCGCCGCAGGAGCTGCGGCGTCCGGCGCCGATGCTGTTCGCCCGTGCCGACTTCGCCGGCGGAGTCGGGGCCGAGGGGTTTTACACGCGCAGTTTCCGGCCCTCGGCGCTGGACATGTGCGGCACGTTCGGCTCGTCCAGCGACTACCTTGCCCAGGGCTGCGAACAAGTCTTTATCGGCCCGCCGCCGGCGAGCGACCGGGCCCGCCTGGCCAGCGGATCCTACCTCAAGCGCGCTCCCAGCCCGAGCGCCAACGACGGCGCCCAGTTCGGCGCTGCGCTGACCTGGAAGTCGCCGGCGCTGGGCGCGGAGATCGGCCTGTATGCGGCCCGTTATATCGGCCGCACGCCAGCGCCGGGCATCTACAGTTCGACCCGGTCCGGCCCGGCCTTCATCGCCGGCGACCCGGATGGCAGGAACATCCGCTACTTCATTGAGTACCCGGACGACATCAAGCTGTTTGCGCTGAACTTTACGCGCAGGCGCGGCGCCAGCACCTGGAGCGGCGAACTTGCCTACCGCCCGAATCAGCCCTTGCTGCTGCCTGCCGGCGATGTGCTGCCGCCATTTCTGAGCCCGACCGCGCCGGCGCTGTTGCGGGCCGACGCCATGGCGACGGCGCCCGCTGCGCCGTTCAGCGGATTTGACCGTTACAAAACGGTGCAGCTGCAACTGGCGCTGCAGCGCGACTTTGGCATGGTCGGCGGCGCGGCGCTGCTGGGCACGGCCGAGGTGGTTGGCAAGCACGCGCTGGCGCTGCCCGATCCGGCATTGCGGCGCTACGGCCGGCCCGACCAGTTCGGGGCCGGGCCGGTGCTGGGCATATGCACGGTCACTTCCGCCAGTGCCGCCACGCAGTGCAGCTTCGATGGCTATGTCACGCCCAATGCCTACGCCTACAGGCTGCGCCTGGACGCGCGCATGGCGCAGCTGGCGCCAGGCTTGAACGCCACCGCGTCGGCCGGTTTTCTGCATGAGTTCAAGGGATGGTCGTACGACTTCCTGCTCAGCGAAGGGCGCAAGAGCATGAACCTGGGGCTTCGCTTCGAGTACCGGCAGCGATATCTGGCCGAATTCGCGTATCTGCCGAATTGGGGCGGAAACTACAGCAACCAGCGCGACCGCGACCAGATGGCGCTGGCAGTGGGCGTGAAGTTCTAAGCCTGCATCCCGGTGTTCCCGCCCGAGCGCTCAGGCGCCAGCCTGATTGGCGCCGCCAGTTCCGGATGCTTGCCAAGGTGCCCGCGATAAGCGGCCTCGATGGCGGGCATGTCGATGGCCGGATCGCCCGTCAGCGCAATGGTATCGACCACGCCCAATTCCTTGTTTGGATAATCGAGGTACACGATCAGCAGCGGCACCTTGGCCATCACGGCCAGGTGATAGAAGCCGCTGCGCAGGTGCGGCGCGTAGCTGCGCGTGCCTTCCGGCGCCAGGGCCAGCCAGAACCAGTCGGACTGGCGCATGGTCTCGGCCAGACGCTGCGTGGCGCCGGTCGACAAGCGTCGCTCGACCGGCACGCCGCCCCACGCGCGCATCATGCGCTCCCATGGCCCCTTGAACAGCGACTCCTTGCCCAGCCAGCGAAACGGCAGGCCCAGCGACCATTTGCCCAGCAAGCCGACCACGAAGTCCCAGTTGGACGTGTGCGGGTAAACGATCGCCACGCCGTGCCGTCCGGGCAGCGGCTTGTAGCGTACCTTCCAGCCGAAAAGCTGCAGCAGGCGCAGCGACAGCCTTTGCCCGAAGCGGGGAAGCGACGCGGCGCGCAGCTCGTAATTGCTCATATGTGTTCCGTCCTGAAAAGGCGCCCGCAGCAAACTATCTTGCATTGCGGAAAAAATCTTCGCCTGCATTCTATAGTGCGCCTAAGCGCCAGGACAAGCAAAAAAACTTGTCTTGGTTCTACGATTCCAGTATTGTCGAAGCATTGAATGTAGAGGAAAACAAGATGGACATCACGATTTATCATAATTCGCGCTGCGGCACGTCGCGCAACACGCTGGCCCTGATCCGCAATACGGGCGTGGAGCCGCAGGTGGTCGACTACCTCGCCGCGCCGCCCGACCGTGCCACCCTGGCCAGCATGATCGCCCAGGCCGGGCTGACCGTGCGCGAGGCGATACGCAGCAAGGAGCCGGTGTTCGCCGACCTGGGGTTGGGCGATGGCGCGCTTGGCGACGATGTGCTGCTTGACGCCATGCTGGCCAATCCGGTCCTGATCAACCGGCCCTTTGTGGTGACGCCAATCGGAGTGCGCCTGTGCCGTCCGTCCGAACTGGTGCTCGACATACTGCCGCTGCCGCAGTTGGCCGCCTTCAGCAAGGAAGACGGCGAAGCGGTGATCGGCGCCGATGGCAAGCGGGTCAACGCAGCTTGAAGCCAGAATTGCAGCTGGCAATCGTGGCGCGTATCCAGGAAGCGAGTGGGAAAATTGTTTGATCATTCTGGCGCGGCCAGCGCCTGCGCGACATCGAGCCGCGCCTGAAACCGGGCGGCAAGTACGAGATGGCCACGCTGGAACTGGTCGAGGGCACGCCGTTGGCGCACGCAACTGTGATCGCCCTGGTCAGCGCGGCCGTCGCACTGAATGCGTCCCTGGGTGACCCAACCGAAGCTTAGGGCGCAATGCTGAGCGAAATCGACACGAAGCGCCTATCCTTGTCGTAGGTGAGACGCACCACGCCGTTCATGCCCGGGTCATTGTCGCGGTACTCGACAACTTCCCCGTCGCCCTGCGCTTCCTTGTGCGGCACATCCCAGTTGATACTGATTCCCCTGCCTGCTGCGTATTCGCGAAATGCCGCCAGCAACTCGCTCGGCTGGCGCAAGCCCGCAGCGCGCGAATAGCGCAGCTTGAAAATTTCGGGCGCCATGAACTGCGTTTGCAATACGGACCGGTCGGGCCAGGTGAATTCGACCCAGCCGTCAACCTGCGCCGCAGCGGTCACGATGCTGCCCTTGCATAGCCCTGGCGAGCCATTCGCTTTCACCAAAAATTTGTAGATGCCATCGTCATTGCGGATATCGTTGGCGCGGGTGGCGAGGGCGGCGGCATTGCCCTTGTCCACCGAGGTGCATGCAGGCGCGGCGGCCGCGCTCGCCGACAGCAACAGCGCGGCGGCGAACATGCTCGTTGTTGTTATTTTGCGCATGATTATTCTTTGCTAAGTTCGGAGGACGCTATTGGAACATGCTCCGGTGGTTCTCGCCAACTCTTTTGAATCGGTCTTGACAATCCAGCCCGCATACATTACTTTACCAATAGGTTAATTAACCGATGGGTTTTATATGCAGCAAGACCACCTGAGCAGCACTTTCGCCGCGCTGGCCGATCCAACCCGGCGGGCTATCCTGGCGCGCCTGGCCGGCGGCGAAACTTCGGTCACGGCGCTGGCCGAACCGTTCGCCATGAGCCTGCCGGCGGTGACCAAGCACCTCAAGGTACTCGAGCGGGCAGGCCTGATCACGCGCGGGCGCCTGGCCCAGTGGCGCCCCTGCAAGCTTGACGCACAGCCGCTGCGCGAGGCAAGCGACTGGATGGCGCAGTACCGCGCTTTCTGGGAAGATCGCTTCGACAGCCTGGACGCCTATCTCAACACGATGCAAACCAAGGAGAACACCCATGACTAGCCCCGACAGCAGCGCCGACTTCGTCATCACCCGCACTTTCAACGCCCCGCGCGAACTGGTCTTCGACACCATGACCCAGACCGAGCACCTGCAAAAGTGGTGGGGTCCGCAAGGCTGTACGATCGAAGTGGTCAAGCATGAGCTGCGCCCGGGCGGCGTGTTCCACTATTGCATGCGCTTCGGCCCGGTGGGCGGCATGTACGGCAAGTTTCAGTACCGCGAGATCGTGCGCCCGGAGCGCATCGTCTTCGTCAACGGTTTCGCCGATGCCGAAGGAAATTCGATCCGTTACGAAATGAGCCCCACCTGGCCGATCGAGGTGCTCAATACCACCACCCTGGCCGAGCACGACGGCAAGACCGTGCTGACCCTGCGCTCGACCCCGCTGAACGCCAACGCCATTGAAATTGAGACCTTCAAGGCTGGCCATGCTTCTATGCAGCAAGGTTTCGGCGGCATGTACGATGTCTACGAACAATATCTGGCCAGTTTGTAGGAACGAGTGGCCTGGTGTTGCAAAGCCGCGCGTGCGGGCGCCGGGGCTTACCCGAAGTGGATATAATATATTGACTTAAGTCACTATTGGTATCAAAGTGACCATTCCGCATCCACACGCCGGGCCATGGATACTGTTCGATCCGACGCTGTTGTAGTTGCCGGCTGCCTGCGCAAGTTGCTTGCGTTCGCCTGCCTGCTGCTGTGCGCCTGGACCTTCGCCGCGCCCGCGCCCGCTTTGCGCTTCAAACGCATGACCGCCCTGGCCACCGACGACCTGTCGGTGCTGGCCACTTTGCAGGACCGCCAGGGTTTCATCTGGATGGCCAGCCTGAACGGCGGGCTATACCGCTACGACGGCTACCAGGCCGTACGTTTCGTCAACGACCCACAGGACAAGACCAGTTTGCCGAGCGACCGTACCACCGCGCTGTTCGAGGACAAGGCGGGCCGGATCTGGGTCGCCACGCGCGACGGCCTCGCGCGCTTCAATCCCGGCAACGGCACGTTTACCCGCTTCCTGCCTTTGCCGGCGCCGGGCAGCCCGCGCATGATCAAGAACATCATTTCCGACGGCGCCGACGGCATGTGGCTGGCCACCTGGGCCGGGCTGCAGCACTTCGACCCGGCCAACGGCAAGCTGGTGCAGTACCAGCACGACGACGCTGTGCCCGACAGTATCGGCTCGAACAGCCTGGACGCGCTGGCGCTCGACGCCAAGGGTGGCCTGTGGATAGGCACCTGGCCCGGCGGGCTGGATTACCTGGCGCCGGGCTCGAAAAGCTTCCAGCACTTCAGGGTCGATTCGGCGCACGCGCCCAATCCTGAAGTGAACCTGGTGTACGCGCTGCACATGGACGCCAGGAACCGGCTGTAAATCGGCACCGGCCGCGGCGCCTATCGCTGGACCGACGGCACGCCCTGGAGCACGCTGGCAAATGTGCCTTCGCCGAGCAGCCGCTTCAACCGCTTTTACTCGGACCAGGACGGCGCCTTGTGGGCCGGTACCCAGAGCGGGGGGCTGGTACGCTGGAACGAAGGCAGCGACGACCCTGAAGTATTCCGCTTCAATCCCATGGACCCCTACAGCCTGCCCACGGCGAGCATTGCCTCGGCCATGCGCGACCGCGCCGGCAACCTGTGGGTGGGCACCTTCAATAACGGCGTCAGCGTGGCCAACCTTGGTTCGCGCGGCTTTGCGCGCCTGATACCGCCGGCGGCCGATCCTTCGGCGCCGGAACAGAACAACACGATCCAGGCGATCGCGGCCGCGCCGGACGGGCGCATCTGGCTGGGCGGCTTGAGCGGCATCAGCTTGTACGATCCGGCCAGCGGCCGCGTGGACCGCGAATACCGGGCCTCGCGCGACCGCCCCGGTTCGCTCGTGTCCGACACCATCTATTGCTTCTATCAGCAGCCGGGCGGCCCGTTATGGGTCGGCACGCCGCGCGGACTGCACCGGCTGGACCGGCCCGACGGTCATTTCGCGCTCACCCAATTCCCCGGCAAGGCGGGCAGCTTCATCAACACCATCGTGCCCGGTTCGAACGGCAAGCTGTGGATCGGCACCGGCGCCGGCACGGTCCACTTCAACCCCAAGGACGAAACCGGCGTCAGCTACACGATGGACGGGGGCGATCCGCTGAACCGGCCGCGCCAGCGCGGCGCCACCACGCTGCTGCAAGACCGGCATGGACGCGTATGGATGGGATCGGAGTCCGGCAGCGGCATGGACATGCTGGACCTTGCCACCGGCCTGTTCCGCTATTTCCAGCGCGACGATCCGACCGCACCCGGGCTGACGGACGACAGCGTCTCGGCCCTGCACGAGGACGCCCAGGGGCGCATCTGGGTCGGCACCGGCACCGGCCTGAGCGAGATCCTGACCGCGCCCGACGGCAAGATCAGCTTCCGTGCAGTGCCTTCGATGGTCGGGCGGGGCAGGGTGTTCGCCATCCGCAGCGACGCCGACGGGCGCATCTGGACCAGCACCAACGCCACGCTGATCAAGTTCGACCCTGCAACCGGCGCGGCCGACCAGTACGCCGCCATCGACGGCGGCATGGACAGCTACCGCATCGGCGCCGCGTTCATGGGGCCGGACGGCAGGCTGTACTTCGGCGGCTCGGCCGGCATCACGACCGTCCAGCCGTCGCTGGTGGGTTTCGATTCGATCGCGCCGCAGGTGGCCATCACCGACATCACGGTGAGCAACCGGTCACTGGCGCACGGCGCCCATCCGCCCGGGATTCACCTCGACGCCCCAGTGACAAGCGCCCGCACGCTCGAGCTGCCGCCCGACCAGCCGGTGTTTGCGATCGAATTCGCCGCGCTGCATTTTACCGACCCGGGTCTGAACCGCTACGCCTATCAACTGCTCGGCTTCGACCGCGACTGGGTCATGGCCGATGCGGCGCACCGGGTTGCCACCTACACCAATCTGAACCCCGGCAAGTACCTGTTCAAGGTCAAGGCGTCCAACAACCGCGGCCTGTGGAATGACACGCCCACCACGCTGGCCATCACCATCTTGCCGCCGTACTGGAAAACCTGGTGGTTCCGCACGCTGGTGGCGGTGCTGGCCGTGGCGCTGCTGCTGGCGGCGTTCAGCCAGCGCGTGCGCAGCCTGACCCGCAGCAAGCGACTGCTCGAGGAACTGGTCGGCGCCCGTACGCGCGAACTGGCCGAGAGCAACGCCAAGCTGGCGGCCCTGTCGATGACGGACGGGCTGACCGGAGTGATCAACCGGCGCGGTTTCGACGCCGCGCTGGCAGATGAATGGTCGCGCGCGGCGCGCACGGGCGAGCCGCTCGGGCTGGCGATGCTCGATGTCGACCACTTCAAGATGTATAACGATCATTACGGCCATCAGGCCGGCGACCAGTGCCTGCGCGCGATCGCGCAAGCGATTTCGGCACACGCGCGGCGCCCTGGCGACATGGCGGCGCGCTACGGCGGCGAAGAGTTTGCATTGCTCGCGCCCCTCAGCTACGGGCCGCAGGCGCTGCAGATGGCGCAGGAAATGTGCGCCGCCGTAGCCGCGCTCAAGCTGCCGCACGCGCTTGCGCCGTGCGGCCATGTGACGATCAGTGTCGGCGTGGCGTCCATGGTCCCCGCGCGGGGCGAGGGCGCCGACGAACTGGTGTGGAAGGCGGACCAGGCCCTGTACCGCGCCAAGCACGAGGGCCGCAATTGCGCGATCCTGGCGCACTCGGACCCGGACGGGGTACTGCAAGAGTCGGACTACAGCGCCGGATAGTCGGTATAGCCTTCGGCGCTCGGATGGTAGAAGCGGTCGGCCCGCACCTCGTTCAGCGGTGCGTTGCTGGCCAGGCGGCGCGGCAGGTCGGGGTTCGCAATGAACCACTTGCCGAAGGCGACCGCATCGGCTTCGCCGGACTGCACCAGCGCTTCGGCGCTTTCCTTGGTCAGCTTTTCATTGGCGATGTAGACGCCGCCAAATTCCTGCTTCAGGTACGGTCCCAGACGGTCGTCGCCCAGGCCTTCGCGCGCGCAGATGAAGGCGATGCCGCGTTTGCCAAGCTCGCGCGCCACGTAGCCGAAGGTGGCCTTCGGATCGGAGTCGCCCATGTCGTGCGAATCGCGGCGCGGCGCCAGGTGCATGCCGACCCGGCCCGCGCCCCACACGTCGATGCAGGCGTCGGTCACTTCCAGCATCAGGCGCGCGCGGTTTTCGACCGGCCCGCCGTAGACGTCGGTGCGCCGGTTGGTGCTGTCCTGGAGGAACTGGTCGAGCAGGTAGCCGTTGGCGCCGTGGATTTCGACGCCGTCGAAGCCGGCCAGCTTGGCGTTCTCGGCGCCCTTGCGGTAGGCCGCCACCACGCCGGGAATCTCGTCAAGGGCCAGCGCGCGCGGCACCGGATAGTCGCGCAGCGGGCGCAGGATGCTGACGTGGCCCCTGGCCGCCAGCGCGCTTGGCGCCACCGGCGCGGCGCCGTCCAGGAACTCGGGGTCCGAGATGCGGCCCACGTGCCACAGCTGCAGGAAGATGCGCCCGCCCGCCTGGTGCACGGCGTCGGTGACCAGCTTCCAGCCGGCCACCTGTTCGTCGGACCAGATGCCCGGGGTGTCGGCGTAGCCCACGCCTTGCGGCGTGACGGCGGTGGCTTCGCTCAGGATCAGGCCAGCCGAGGCGCGCTGCACGTAGTACTGCGCCATCAACGCATTCGGAACACGTGCGCCGCCGATGGCGCGGGCGCGCGTGAGCGGCGCCATGATGACGCGGTTCGGCAGTTCAAGGTCGCCGACGGTGATCGGATCGAATAATGTGCTCATGTGTGGCTCCTACAGTCCCTGGTTCATATGGTCGAGGAAGGCTTGGATGGTGTCCTCGTTGCGCTTGTAATAGATCCATTGTCCGACACGCTGGGAGTGCACCAGGCCGGCGCGCTGCAAGGTGGCCAGGTGGGCCGATACGGTCGACTGCGACAGCCCGCTGCGCGCGTCGATCAGGCCGGCGCACACGCCCAGCTCCAGGGGATGCTGCTGGTGCGCGAAATGCACCTGTGGCTCCTTCAGCCAGTGCAGGATGTCGCGCCTGACCGGGTTGGCCAGGGCCTTGTGGATCGCGTCGATTTGCATATATCGGGTTTCTACGAATCTAATATCGTCATATTACGATATAAATGGAAAGCCTGCCGGAGCAAGGCCAAAACGGGAAAACTCAGGCGGGGATGTGGATCAGGATCAGGGCCAGCACGGCGGGCACGGTCTGGAAGAACAGGATCACGGGCTTGACGGTCAGGGCGCCCCAGATGCCGGCGACGGCGATGCAGCCAAGGCCGTAGACCTGGAAATAGAAGGCGACGGCAGGATTCGGATGGAGCAGGCCGATGGCCAGCGCCACGGCCAGGAAGCCGTTGTAGCAGCCCTGGTTCGACATGGCCGGCGCCAGGATCTCGGCTTTTTCGGCGGTCAGGCCGAACACGCGGCGCCCGCGCGTTTTGAACAACACCGTTTCGAGCAGCAGGAAGTACACGTGCAACAGCAGGATCAATCCAATCAGGACTTGTGCGGCGATGGCCATGGGTGGCTCCATTCTTATGTAGGAAGCCACAGTGTACCTGCAGGCGCTCAGCGTGGCGAGGTCGCCCTTGCCCAAAGGCGGGCGCCGAACTGGTTCAGCGCCAGGCCGCCCAGCACCAGCGCGCCTGCGGCCACCTTCCACCACTGCAGCTCTTCGCCCAGGATCAGGGCCGCGCTGGTCATGCCGGCCACCGGCACCAGCAAGGTAAAAGGAGCAATGGTGGCGGCCGCGTACTTGCGCATCAACAGCGACCAGATGCCGAAGCCGAGGATGGTGTTCGGGTAGGACTGGAACAGCACCGTGAGCAGCGACTTGAGGCTGAAGTTGTTGGCCGCCAGCTGCCATGCGGCCGGGCCTTCCATCAGCCACGACGCCAGCAGCAGCGGCGGCGACGCGAGCAGCGAACCCCAGACCACCAGCGACAGTGCATTCACCTGGCCCATCTTCTTGGTGGCGATATTGGCCACCGCCCAGCACACGCCGCCCAGTACCACCAGCACGAAGCCGATCAGGGTGGCCTGGCCTTCGAGGTGGATGGCGACCAGGCCCATGCCGGACATGGCCACCAGCGCGCCGAGCAGCTGCACCAGTCTTGGCCGTTCACCGAGCATCAGCACCGCCAGGGCGATGGTAAAGAAGGCTTGCAGCTGGATCACCAGCGAGGCCAGGCCGGCCGGCAGACCGAGTTTGATGCCGGAAAAGAGCAGGGTGAACTGGAGCGCGAACTGGAACATGCCGTAGGCGAGCACCAGATGCCAGGCAGCCTGCGGACGCTTGACGAAAAACACCAGCGGCAGCGCCGCGAAGATGAAGCGCAGGGCGGTGAACAGGACCGGGGGCAGGTCCTGCAGGCCGATCTTGATCACCACGAAATTGACGCCCCAGATGGTGACCACGCCAAGCGCAATCAGGATATCGGTGGCGGTCATCGTGGTTTTCATCGGATCCATTATGGGGCTATTCGCGCCCGCTTGCAGGCGCCGGGCCGATGCTATACTCGGCGCACATCAAGGAGGGCTGACATGGCTTGGGTTTATTTGTTTTGCGCGGGCTTGCTCGAGATCGGCTGGGCCGTAGGGCTCAAGTACACGCACGGTTTCACCAAGCTGGCGCCGTCGGTATTGACGCTGGTGTCGATGGCCGGCAGCATGGCCTTGCTGGGACTGGCGCTGCGCCACCTGCCGCTGGGAACCGCGTACGCGGTATGGACCGGCATCGGCACGGTGGGCACGGCGATCGCGGGGATGATCCTGCTGGGCGAACCGGCGGGGGCGATGCGGCTGGGGTGCATTTCACTGATCGTGATGGGGATTTTCGGACTGAAGCTGCTCACGCCGGCATAAAAATGGGTCCTCGCTTTTGCAAGGACGATGCGCCAACACATCGTCCTTGCGAAAGCGAGGACCCATTTTGACGTTTGTGTCCGATTCCACGTCAGGCGATGGATTTCTGTACAAGACAATTACCGCCGCAGACGCTATCCTCTGCCCATGACTCCAATCTCCATCATCGACTCGCACACCGGCGGCGAGCCTACCCGCCTCATCATTGAGGGCGGTCCCGACCTGGGCAGCGGCCCGCTGTCCGAGCGCCTTGCGCGCTTTCGCGACGAGTTCGACCATATCCGTTCGGCTGTCGTGTGCGAGCCGCGCGGCTCCGACGTCGTGGTCGGCGCGCTGCTGTGCGAACCGCACGCCGGCAATTGCGTCGCGGGCATCATCTTCTTCAATAATGTCGCCTACCTCGGCATGTGCGGGCACGGCATGATGGGCGTGGTCGCTTCGCTGGCCTACCTTGGCCGGCTCACGCCAGGGCGGCACCGCTTCGACACTCCGGTCGGCGTGATTGAGGCCGAGCTCAACGCCGACGGCAGCGTCACCATCGACAATGTGCCTTCCTACCGCAGCCAGAAAGGCGTGCGCGTGCAGGTGCCCGGCTACGGCGAAGTCACTGGCGACGTCGCATGGGGCGGCAACTGGTTCTTTTTGGTGGGCGAGCATGGCCTGGAGCTGCGCGTGTCCAACGTCGAGGCGCTGTCCGCGTTTTCCTCGGCCGTGCGCGCGGCACTGGAGGCGAACGGCATCACCGGCCATGGCGGCGCAGTGATCGACCATGTGGAGTTGTACGCGCCATCGCGCACCGGGTCGGATTGCCAGAATTTCGTGCTATGTCCCGGCAAGGCCTACGACCGTTCGCCTTGCGGCACCGGCACCAGCGCCAAGCTGGCCTGCCTGGCCGCCGACGGCGAGCTGGAAGAGGGCGCGCTGTGGCGCCAGGAGAGCGTGATCGGCAGCGTGTTCGAAGCGCGCTACCGGCACGACGGCGAGCGCATCAAACCCAGCATCCGCGGCAAGGCCTGGGTCAATGCGCAGGCTACGCTGCTGTTCGACGAGAGCGATCCCTTCGTGTGGGGCATCCGCTCATAGTTAGTGCCTATTCGGCGATCCGGTCGAAATCGGTATTCGGCCGCGTCATGTAGAACCACTCGTTGTTGGGCGCCGCGTTCACGTCCGGGAACAGGATCTTGCCGTCGAAATCGGCCGTGACGGGCGTGCCGTCGGCGCGCGTGCCGATCAAATCACCCTTGGCCACCGCGTCGAAGCTTGACCACACCTTGCTGAACTTGTCCGCCGCGTCGAGCCGGTCGTGCACCACCACCATCGACAGCGACTCCATCTTGTCCAGCGCGATCGGTTCGGGTTCGGGCGCATCGATCAGCTTCAGGAAGGCCAGCGTGTTCATGATCGCACGGTAAGCCACATCGGGCGCGGCCGGATCGAGGTGCTGCCCGCATTCGAGCGTGAGCGCGTAGCCGCCCGTGGTGCGCATGTATTCGGTGGTGCCCACGCCATAGCGCAGAACCGTTTTCAGTTCAGACGCATCGCTGCCCTGCATGCGGCGCTGCACGCCCTGGCCGTAGGTGGCCAGCCAGCCGTCCACAAAGCGCGACACGCCCAGCCGGCGCGCCAGCGCACGCTCCTTTTCGGCGTGCCTGAACGGCTGCAGCGTACCGCCATTGTTGCGCGGACCGACCATGGCGAAAGGCTGGCTCTGGGCGTTGAACGAATGCAGGTCGAGCAGCACGTCGTGATGGGCCAGCAAAGGGCACAGCCAGTTGGCGATCTGGTCTTCGAAATCTTGCGGCGCATCCTTGGGGAACAGATTGCGGTTCAGGTTGCGCTCGCCGGAACGCTGGTTCAGCTGGTAGGCGAGGGGATTGGTGACCGGGACGAAGGTCACGCTGCCGGCCTTGACCAGCAGCTGGCCGCTGTCGATTTCCTCCATCACGCGGCGGATCGCCTTGGTGCCGCAGGTTTCGTTGCCGTGCACGGCCCCGGTGACGATCAGGCGCGGGCCCTTGTCCAGCCCCGTGTAGTTGATGGATTTGAACTGCAAGTCGCGGGCGCTGGTCATTGGAGGCTGGTCGTCGGGGTCGGGAGCACTATTTTATAGCGAAACACTGGCGCGCGTTGAAGGCGCATGGCATGATCGCCGCTTCATGAATCCTACCGCCCCCACTTCCCGCAACCACGGCCTCGATACGCTGCGCGCACTGGCCATCGTGCTGGTGGTGCTGCACCACTATGTGCTGTTCGTGAGCCAGTCCGATACCTTCGGCTGGGTCGGCCGGATCGGCTGGGTGGGCGTGGACCTGTTTTTTGCGCTGTCCGGTTATTTGATTGGCAACCAGATCTTCGCCGCGCTGCGCAGCCAAAGCGATTTTTCGCTGCCGCGCTTTTACGCGCGCCGCCTGCTGCGGACCTTGCCCAATTTTTACGTGGTGCTGGCGCTGTACTACCTGTGGCCGTGGTTCAGCCATGGTTCGCCGCTGCTGCCGCTGTGGCAGTTCCTGACCTTCACCCAGAACATCAACCTGACGCCCGGCACCGCGTTTTCGCATGCCTGGTCGCTGTGCATCGAAGAGCAGTTCTACATGCTGCTGCCGGCGCTGGCGCTGCTGCTGGCGACGCTGCGCCTGCCGCTGCGCTGGACCTGGGGCGTGGTCGCTTTCGCCTTTGTGGCGGGGATGGTGGTGCGCTACGTGCTGTGGAATGAACTGGTGGGCGTCACCGGGCGCATGAGCTATTTCAAGTACATCTACTATTCGACCTTTTGCCGCTTCGACGAACTGGTGGCGGGCGTGGCGCTGGCGCTGGTACGCAATTACCACGTTCGCCTGTGGCGCGCGTTGACCGCGCACGGCAACCTGGCCCTGGCGGCGGGCAGCGGCGTGACCGCGTGCGCGTTCTGGCTGTTCCTGGACGATCGCCAGGGGCTGCCGGTCACGGTGGTGGGTTTCCCGCTGCTGGCGCTGGGCTTCGCGCTGCTGATCCTGGCCGCGCTGAGCGACAAGAGTTGGCTGCGCAGCGTGCGCGTGCCCGGCGCCGCCAAACTGGCGCTGTGGTCCTATGCGATCTACCTGACCCACAAGCAGCTGGGCATCCTGGCGCGCGAGCCGCTCGAAAACCTCGGCTACGGCCCCGAGTCGCTGCTGGCGGTCACGCTGATCATGGTGGCCAGCGTGCTGTCGGGATGGCTGTTATTCTTTGTTGTCGAGACCCCGTTCATGAAGCTGCGCGAACGCTGGGTGCCGACCAATTTTAGAACCGCTGGATAAACCGGAGCAAGAAATGCGCTTGTTGCGGATTGTCCTTTTCAGCGGAGCGGTACTGGCTGGCGGCCTTGTTGTCTATTTCAATCGGGAGCCGGCTGCCTTGGCCCCTGAGAAAATCGCGGTTCAGGGCAGTCCCGTTGCTTCCCCTGCCACGGAAAAAATCGTAGCGACAGCACAGCCAGGCCCTGTGAAAGCGCCATCGGATGATATGCGCAAGAATTTTGAAGAGGCGCGTGATTACGCGGCGTTCATACACGACGCCATGCAGCGGCCGACCGAGGGAGGACGGTTTTACGCGTATTTGGCCCACAATCGCTGCAGCGAGATTCTCACCGTGACGTCCAATCCGGACGCGAAGGTGGTCGGCAACCCGCAGCTTCGGGAAAATGCGGAAAAGGCTGTCGAGGACCTCAAGAAGCGGTGCAGCGGCGTGAAGGCTTTTTTCCCGAACGATCTGGTCTTTATAAAAGCGCTACTCCATTCGAACGCCAAAGGCAGGCCCGATACCTTGCTGGACGAACGCGGTGGGCTATCGTCGGCAAGTAAGAAATTTTACGCCGCCGATATCGCGCGCGCCATCGCATCAAGAGATCCCTACCTGCTCGCGCTGACCGTGGAGAACAATGCGGATTACCTGGCCCCGAAGATCGATCCCGCGTACGCCGATGGGCAGAATCGGCCCGTGCTGTATGCGGCGGCCGGCGCCGCAGCGTGTGAAATTGTCGGAAATTGCAAAGACGGCTTGCTGGTCCTGACGCCGTGCCTGGTTGGCGGGCTGTGCGCGCACACTGACTATCGCGACATGCTGCGCGATGATATCGAGCCGGCGTCGCGAGAACTATTCGACAAGACGAAACGTGCGCTACTTGTCTTTGTGGGCCGAAAATGATACGGATTTTTTCGATGGCTTCGTAAATCCGTATCGGATCTACGCTTCGATAATATCGAACGCAGCCGGCATCCCGCGCAGGAAACCGGTCACCGCCTGCACATCGCCGTCGCTGTTGATGATTACGGAGCGCAGGTCAGGCACCGCTTCGATCGTGTACGGGCTGCGGTAAGCGTTGATCAACAGCGCCACCAGGTCGGCCGGATTACCGCATGAACGGCGCATGCGCGCGTCGATCACTTCCATCAGCGCACGCTGCATGCGCGGCGTGGGACTGACGATGTGGGCAAAAATGGTCGGCGTGTTGGCGATCCGCTCGCAGATCGACCGTTCGATCTGTTCGGGCTTCAGGTCGGAGGCGATATCGAAATAGGCCGCATTCCAGCGCGTGCGCGAATAGGCATGGCCGGGCGGGAAAGAGTCAACGGTGTCGAAGCCGCACACGCGGCTTAGCCACGCGAGGCCCTGGTTAAGAATTGGGAACATGCGCTAGTGTAGCGCAACTGGCCCGGCTTGCAGAGCGGCGATCTTTTTAGTGACATTTACGCGCTGCTGCTTGATAATCGTGCAACTTCTGGCCGCGCGCCGTACCGACATTTTTCATGAACAAGCCAGATCCATTTCTCGACGAGCCGTTCCCCGATTTCGAGCTTGAAGACGCCCCGCCAGTGCCGCGCGCAGTGCCCGCACCGCCGCCGCCGCGTCCCGTCTACGACAAGACCCCGCGCACGGTGACGTTCCAGTTCACCGGCACCGGCGAGGAGTATTTCCGCATCTGGGTCGTCAACCTGCTGCTGACGGTCCTGACCCTGGGCGTGTATTCGGCCTGGGCCAAGGTGCGCCGGCTCCAGTACTTCTACCGCAATACGCGGGTCGACAACGCCACCTTCGACTACCACGGCAAGCCCATGGCCATCCTCAAGGGACGGCTGCTGGCGCTGTCTTTAGTGGTCGCCTACAAGGTCGCCTATGAGCTGTCATACCAGGCCGCGATCGGCGTGGCGGTGCTGCTGGTGGCGCTGGTGCCCTGGCTGCTGGCGCGCTCGTTCCGCTTCAAGATGGTCAATTCCAGTTACCGCGGGCTGCGCTTTCGCTTCACCGGCAGCGCGGTCGACGCGTACAAGATGCTTAGCCTGTTTCCGATCCTGGCCGCCTTCACCGTGTTCTACGGCTGGAACGTGGCAGTTTCCGGCATCGCGTTCATCGGCGTGGGCACGGTGGTGCTGGGCCTGACCCTGCTGGTAGTCATTCTGGGCACCGTGCCGCTGGGGCACTACCTGCTCAAGCGCTTCCAGCACAACAATGCCTATTTCGGCCAGACCCCGGTGTTTTTCGACGCCACGCCCGCCGAATTTTTCAAGATTTACGCCAAGGCGATCGGCTTCCTGATGCTCGGCTCGGTCTCGGCCGGTCTGTTCGGCGTGCTCACGCACCGGGTCTTCAAGTATTTCGAGTCCACCATGTTCGGCTGGTTTTTCACGCTGGTGTATGGCGTGTTGAGCGCCTACGCGTTCTACCTGTTCGTCACGCCGTACCTGCAAAGCCGCGTCCAGAACCTGGTATGGCAGCACACCGAGCTGGCCGGGCATCGCTTTACCAGCAAGGTCAAGGCGCGCCGCCTGCTGTGGATCCATTCGACCAATCTGCTGCTGGTGACCCTGACCTGCGGCCTGTACAAGCCGTTCGCGCAGATGCGCGTGATGAAGTACCGGGTCGAGTGCCTGACCCTGGTCCCCGATGGCAGCCTGGAAGAATTCATGTGCGAGCACGCGGGCGATAACGCCGGGGCGCTGGGCCAGGAAACCGGCGACCTGTTCGATATCGAGATCGCCCTATGATCGACGCAATCTATTACGACGGCGTCAATTCGCGCCGCCACCCGGTCACCATCCTGATTCACAAACGCGTGGTGGCCATGCGCGGCGCTGGCCTCCGCCGCAACGCGCGCCTGTCGCAGATGGATGTATCGGAACGGCTGCAGCATGCGCCGCGCATCCTGCGTTTTCCCGACGGCGCCTTCATCGAGGCGAACGACCACAAGCGGCTGGACAAAATGCTGGCGGCGAACCGCTTCAAGGATACGCGCGTGGTGCGCTGGCAGAACAACTGGCCGCTGTCGCTGCTGGCGCTGGTGGTCTTGCTGGCGTCAATGCTGTCGATTTACCAGTGGGGTGTGCCAGCGGCCGCCGAATCGCTCTCGGCCAAAATGCCAGCCTCGTTCGGCAAGAAGATCGGCGACCAGGGCTTCGCCGCCATGGAAAAGCAGATGCTCAAGCCGTCGACACTGCCGATGGACTACCAGCAGCACCTGCGCGCGCGCTTTGCCTCTCTGGCGGAGCCACGCGGCCAAAAGACGCCGTACCGCCTCGAATTCAGGTCCGGCAAGATGGGCGCGAACGCGTTTGCGCTGCCCAACGGCGTGATCGTCATCACCGACGACATGATCAAATCGGCCGAGAGCGAAGAGGCGCTGCTAGGGGTGCTGTGCCACGAGCTGGGCCACGTGCAGCGGCGCCATTCGACGCGCCAGCTGCTGCAGTCGGCCGGGGTGGGCATTGTGCTCAATATCTGGGTCGGCGACGTCTCGACCGCGCTGGCGGCGGTGCCGGCCGTGCTGGCGAACCTGAAGCATTCGCGCGACTTCGAACGCGAGGCCGACCGCTACGCCATCGACATGATGCTGGCAAATAAACTGCCGCTCGAGCCGATGGCGGCGCTGTTCGAATCGATGTCCAAGCCGTCTCCCGCGCGGGACGAAGAGGACGACGAAGACGAAGAACCGCAGGAAGAGCCGGAACGGCGCCGCGAGCCGACGCCAGATTACCTCAGCTCCCACCCGAGCGACGCCGAACGGATTGCCGTTCTGCGCGGCGCCCAGGCCAGCAAGCGCTAGAAGGTACCGTTGCGGAAGTCCTCGACCGCCTGACGCAGCTCGTCCTGCGTATTCATCACAAACGGGCCGTACTGCGCGATCGGCTCGTTGAGAGGACGCCCCGCAATCAGGATCAGACGGCTCGGCTGAGCGGCGACGATCTTCACCCCGTCCGCCTCGGCGCCATTGGCCAGGATTGCCATGCGCGACTGCGTCACGCACTGGTCGTCGACCAGCACCTGGCCACGGAACACGTAAATGAACGCGTTGTGCCCGGGCGGCAGCAGCTGCTCGAAGGTGGCGTTGGCCGCCAGTTCGATGTCGAGGTAAAGCGGCTCGGTATGGGCGCGCTGCACAGCCCCGGCCACGCCATGGCTCTCGCCGGCGATCACCTGGACCGTGGCACCCGACTCCGTACTAAAGCGGGGAATCTCCTCGCTTGGAATGTCGCGGTACCACGGCGCCATCATCTTGTCTTTGGCGGGCAGGTTCAGCCACAGCTGGAAGCCTTCCATCAGGCCGTCGGTCTGCTCCGGCATTTCCGAGTGGGCCACGCCGCGGCCCGCCGTCATCCATTGCACGCCGCCGTCGGTGATCAGGCCTTCATTGCCGGCGCTGTCGCGATGCCGCATGCTCCCTTTGATCATGTACGACACCGTCTCGAAGCCGCGATGCGGATGCTCGGGGAAGCCGGCGATATAGTCGCCCGGCTTGTCGCTGCCGAAGGCATCGAGCATCAGGAAGGGGTCGAGGCGGCGTTGCAGCCCCTGCGTCAACACGCGATTGATCTTCACGCCAGCCCCGTCCATCACGAACTGGCCGTTGATCAGGCGTTCCACGCCGCGGCCTTGCCGCACGTTCTCTGCCGTCACTTGCTGTGTCATGATTTGCTCCCCAATGAAACTGGCTTACACCAGTACTGCGTTGATATCGGCGTCGGCCTGTGCCTGCGCCTTTGCCACGGCTTCCGGACCCATGCCCAGGCCTTCGGAGTAGACGAACGTCACATCCGTCAGGCCGATGAAGCCCAGGAACTTCTTCAGGTGCTGGGCCTGCAGGTCGTCTTCCTTGTGGAAGCCGCCGCGCGCCAGCGTGACATACACTTTTTTATCCTTCAAGAGGCCGACCGGACCGGTGGCTGTGTAGGCGAAGGTGACGCCGGCGCGGGCAACCGCGTCGAACCAGCTTTTCAGCTGCACCGTAATGCCAAAATTGTACATTGGCGCGCCGATCACGATCACGTCGGCGGCCTGGGCTTCCGCGATCAGGGCGTCGTCCAGGGCCACGCGGGCAGCTTGTTCAGGGCTGCGCTGGGCGGCCGGGGTGAACAGGGCGCCCAGGGTCGCTTCGTCAATCGGCGGATGCGGCGTCACGGCCAGGTCGCGCCGGACCAGGGTGGCGCCGGCAGTGGTCGCTTGCAGCTTGGCGACAATCGCGTCAGCCAGGCGGGTGGATTCGGAACCGGTGCTGCGGGCGCTTGAATTGATTTGCAGGATGTTCATTTTGTTTCCTTTTGTCTGGTTGGGCTGCGATGAGGTACACTTTATACGTTCCAAAAACGATGCGGAAGCCCATAGAATGGATAAGATTAACCCACTGATGGCACAATCATGGACGTAGAACCGAACGACCTGGCGCTGTTTGCCCGTATTGTCGAGAGCGGCAGCTTCAGCCTGGCGGCGCAACGCATGGACCTGCCCAAGTCCACCGTGTCGCGCCGCATCGCGCTGCTGGAAGCCAAACTCGGCGAGCGGCTGCTGCAACGGACCACGCGCAAGCTGATGCTCACCGAATTTGGCGCCAGCCTGCTCGAACACGCGCGCAAGGTAGTGGAAGAGGTGGAGGCCGCCGGCGCGCTGGTGCAGCACCGCCAGCTCGCGCCCAGCGGGCGGTTACGCATTTCCATGCCGGGCGACTTCGCCAACCTGGGCATGACGGCTATCATTGCCAGATTCATCGAACGCTATCCGGCCATCGTGCTCGAGCTGGATTTGTCGCCGCGCCGGGTGGACCTGGTGGGTGAAAATTTCGATATCGCGATCCGCATGGGCGACCTGCCCGAGGATTCATCGCTGCACGCGCGCCGCGTGGCGCTGGAAAAGGTGGCGCTGTACGCCGCGCCGTCCTACATCGCCCGGCGCGGCATGCCGCAGCATCCCGACGAACTGCTGCAGCACGACCTGCTGTGCATGGCCACGCGCGACGGCGGCGCAAAATCATGGACGCTCACCAAAGGGAAAACCGTATGGGAGCGCGACCTGCCTGCCAGGCTGGCGGCCAACTCGCCCGACTTGCTGGCCAGGATAGCCTGCACCGGCGCGGGCATCGCGGCCAGCTCGCACCTGTTCGCCGAAGGCTCGGTGGAAAAGGGAGAACTGGTGCGAGTACTGCCGGAATGGTCGCTGCCCGAAGTGACCGGGTGGGCGGTGTTCCCGGGCCGCCGGCTGATGCCGGCCAAGACGCGGGTGTTTTTGGATATGATGGAAGAGATGTGCTGCGATGAGGCGCGCAAGCGCGTTCACCGAGCCGGTTGATCAGGCAGGCCCGTCAAAACCCTTCAGGCAGGAACGACAGATCGATGTAGTAATCTTGGGATTGTTCGGTTCGATGAAGACCTTGATGCGCCTGCCATTGATGTGGCTGGTCGGGTCGCCCCAAACGATCCCGCTTCGAACATTGTGCACTTCCAGGGTGGCGGGATCTTGCCACCGCGTCAGGAGCTCGAACGACTCGTGAATTTTGTCGTTAATCTTTCGTGATCCACTCCGGCTGGCGCTTTGAAATTCTGTTTCAATTGGCGTCCCCTGTGTTTCCCGCAGCTTGCCTTCGAAATGAACTTGATTTCTGCGCCTTGCCGGTCGATGAATTGCACGACGGGGCTGTGCTCGCCCTGGATGAACCGGCGACTGAGGTGCGGTTGATATCGACAATGCGCCCCTGAACTGTCACAGCCGCTTTATAAAACATCATGTTGTTTCTGATCATAAAAGCGCTGCCGAGCAGCATTCCTAAGCCAAGCAGTGCCATGCCATACATTATTTTTTTCATTCGTTAAAATCGTTCCTCGGGTAATCTATTTTGGATACGAGCGACAGGAACTTGCGCAGACCTTCAGGGATTCGCCAGCTGGTAGCGCCGGTAGGCTTCTGAAGCGCGGTAACTGCGCATTGCATGCCACAGCCGCTCGACCAGCTTCGGATTCTGGCTGTAGTACTGGCGCGACACCATCAGGTAGATCGGCGTCTGGTCGAACACCTTGCCGGCGCGTTCCATCTGGCCGGGGTAGTGTTTGGCGATCAGGCCGTCGGTTTCTTCCATCATCCCCACCACGCCTTCGACCCTGCCGGCAGCGAGCTTGGCCAGGGTCGGCTCGAGCGCCTTGACACCGTCATCATAGGGCACGCCCAATTGCGTGAAACGGTCGGTGACATACACAAAGCCGGCCTGGACGCCGAGTTTTTTGTCGCCCAGTTCCCTGAAGCGCCGCCCATCCCACTCGAGCGCCGAACCGGTGCGGCGGTAGGCGTAATAGGTCATCACCCCCATGGCCTTGCTGGCGTCGACGCCGGAGCCGGCCAAAGGGAAGGCCGCGATTTCCGCGCGCAGGGGCGAGTAGGCGGACGCCATGGCGTCGCTGATGCCCGTCTTGATCTCTTCAAGGCAGCGCCGGCGCGGTGCGATATGACGTTCGAGTTCCAGGTTCATCCCTTTGGCAGTCTGCTGGACCAGGTACTGCAGGTGCCCGGTGCCGTCGACTTTGCCGAAGGGCGGGTAGTCGACATCCATCGCGCAAATCCGCAGGCGGGCGGGCGCGTCCTTCGCCTGCGCCGGCGCGATCATCAGCAGCATTGCCAGCGCCGCCGTCCATTTCCAAGCAAACAACATTAACGACTCCGAAGTGCGACTAATGAACTAGCGTAACACGCGGGCGAAATGGCCCGCGCCCCTTAGCCGCCCAGCCGCGCCCGCATTTTTGCGAGGTAGGGCTTGATTGCGCTGCCCACCTTGATCTGCGGATTCGAATAACCGTCGCTCTTTCCCGCTTCCTTTTCGCGCTTGTCGATGATCTTGCGCGAGGCCGCGTGGGCGTCCTCGAACGACAGCGTGGTCGTGCGCAGCTGCTCGTCGTACATGGCCCGCCCGAAGAAGGTCAGCGGCGATTTTTTGCCGCAGCCGTAGGACGTATGATCGGCGTCGGACGCCGTCATCACCAGCGTGTCGTCGCTGGCCAGGGCATCGATCCAGCTGCCGGCGAAGCAGGCCGAGATCGAAATGACCCGATGCTTGATCCCGGCTTCATCGAGCCACTTGCGCAGCTCGGGCGGGGTCACCGGTTCGACGTCCAGCGGCCAGAATTCGGCCGCCAGTTCGCCATCCCGGGCGCCGTGCGAAGTAAGGTGGATGAACAGCACGTCTTCGTCCAAATTCATGGTCGCGGCGACGCCCTCGATGGCGCGCTGCAGGTTCAGCGGCGTGGCCCAGGGCATGTCCTCCAGATGTTCGCGGTGGTTCAGCAGTTGCAGGCCGCGGCCGGCGGCGTCGAAGCGCTTGGCCATCACCTCGCTGACCATGCGGCTCTCGCGCCGGAAAACTTCTTCGCCTTCGTAGGGGGCGAAGGTGATGGTGTACATGTCGGCGATGCCGTCGCGCTGCGGTTTGAGGGCCGCTACCTTCTCTTCCAGCAGCGGCGCCTGCGCTTCCACGCTGTCCTGCGTGAAGCGCAGCGGTTCGAGGCGTTCGGCGTCGGCAACCGGCTTTTCGCGCCAGTAGTCGGGATGAGGGGCGAAGTAATAGCCGATCGCGCAGGCCAGGGCGAAGGCATAGATGGCTTGCACGCGGCTGGACAGCTCGCGGTCTCCGGCCCGCATCATGGCGAACAGCTGCGCCAGCGATCCCCATAGCACCGGTGTCAGCCACACCAGCCAGCTGACCCAGATGGCGGGATCGTCGAAGCGGCCGGAGTATTTCATGGCCAGCGCTATCGTGTGCATGACAAGCGACAGGCACAGCGATTGCGCCAGCAGCAGTGCGATCAGGTGCGCGCTGTCCGGGGCAGTACGCGGGTCGCTGCGCGGGGCGCGGCGCAACACGTAGCACGCCCAGATGGTCAGTACAAAGGGGGACCAGCCTGCGAGCATCGAGCGCCATGAAAAAAGGGCGTCACCGTCGAAATACAGACGGCCGGCGCCGACCGAGACCAGCATGGACAGTGCCAGCAACAGCGCCAGCATGGCCGGCGTCGCGTGCAGCCGCTCCCAGCGCGGCCAGCAAAATGCCAGCGTGCGCGCGCCTTCGTGCACCCAGGCCAGCAGGGATGCGCGTGGCGCAGGTGCTGCTGCTTGCTCGGGCAGGTCCGCCGGCGCGGCGTCGATCACGGCTTGTTGCCCATTATTTCCCCAAGGCGCACCGAACGCTCCGGCGCCCAGTCGGGATTGAACTTGATGGTGTCCTTCTTGAACAGCATGACGATGGTGGAGCCGAGCAGGAAGCGGCCCATTTCCTCGCCTTTTTTGAGCACGATGTTCTGGTCGTCATAGCGCCATTCGCGCAGCTCGGACGAGCGCGGCGGATTGACCACGCCGTGCCAAACGGTGGCCATGCTGCCGACAATGGTTGCGCCCACCAGCACCGAGACGAACTGACCGAATTTGGGCGATTCGAACACGCACACCACGCGCTCGTTGCGGGCAAACAGGTTGGGGATGCCGCGCGCGGTGGTCGGGTTGACCGAGAACAGCGCGCCCGGCACGTAGATCATGCGCAGCAGGCGGGCGTCGCACGGCATGTGCAGGCGGTGGTAATCCTTGGGGCTCAGGTACAGGTTGGCGAAACTACCGTGCTGGAACTGGGCCGCCAGGGCCGCGTCGCCGCCGACCAGCGCCGTGGTGCTGAACTTGTGGCCCTTGGCCTGGAAAATCTGGTCGTCTTCGATCTGGCCGAACTGGCTGATGGCGCCGTCGACAGGGCACACGAAATCGGCCTTGGCCAGCGGGCGGGCGCCCTCGCGCAGCGGGCGCGTGAAAAATTCATTGAAACTGGCGTAGCTGCCGATGTCGGCATTGGCAGCCTCGTCCATGTTGACGCCGTACTTCTGGACAAACCAGCGGATCAGCGTCGTCGTGTACGAGCCGCCCCTGGCGCCGGCCACGTGCCCGGCGAACCTGGTCAATCCCTGTTTCGGGAGTAAATACTGCGGCAACACTTTGATTCGCGACACGATAGGAGCCTGTAGAGGGGAATGATGGTCAATTATAACGGGCTGACCGCCCCTACGCACGTTGCAGCGAGGACGCAATAAGTTTCCGCTAAAACATGTATATCAAAAATATTCATTGCTTGCGATCTATGCAATGCGAATCTAATGGACAATTGCGCCCTCGAACCACTTTGCCGGAACTGAACATGAATTCGCAGCACGCGCCACTTCGCCTTACCGTCCTCGCGGCCACCCTTGCCGCCGCCTTGTCCGCCCAGGCGCAGCAGGTCAAACCTGCCGCCAAGGAAAAAATCCAGAAGGTCGAGGTCAAGGGCTCGACCGAAGCCTATGACGCGCGGCGCGAGGATACCGCGTCGAAGATCGTCCTTAATCACGACGAGATCGTCAAATACGGCGACACCACGGTGCTCGACGTGCTCAAGCGCCTGCCGGGCGTGACCGTCGGTGGGGCTGCGGGACGCGGCGGCGAGGTGCGCATGCGCGGCCTGGGCAGCGGCTATACCCAGGTGCTGATCAACGGCGAACGGGCGCCTGCCGGCTTCTCGATGGATTCGCTGGCGCCAGAGTCGATCGAGCGGATCGAAGTGATGCGCGCGGCGACGGCAGAATTTAGCACCCAGTCCATCGCCGGGACCATCAACATCGTGCTAAAAAAGGCGATCAAGACGGCGCAGCGCGAAATGAAGGCCGGCATCGGCATCGGCGACGGCTTCTTTTCGCCGACCTACAGCCTGCAACTGTCCGACCGCAAGGACCAGCTGTCGTACTCCTTGTCAGTCAATGGTTTTCACAGCAGCTTCAAGCGCGATACGCCGGATCTGGAGACGGCAACCAATGCGGCCGGCAATCCTACCTTGGTGCGCTACACTCCCTCCCACGAAGACGGCGCTTTCGACGGCATCAATATCGGCCCGCGTCTGAACTGGACCTTTGCCAACGGCGATACGTTGACCTCGCAATCGTTCATCAATATCGGCCGTTTCAAGCGCAAGGTCGATTCCGCCTCGACCGCCAGCGTCGGCTTGCCATCGCCGTATCCTTTCCTGAACTGGGACATGACCAACGAGAGCCGTTCGTTCCGCTCGGACCTGAACTGGGTCAAGAAGCTCGAGGCCGGGGCCAAGCTGGACGTCAAGATCGGCGCCTCCGTCGCCAGTGGCCGCAACGATTCCCTGCGCCGCGGATATGTAGCGCAATACGGCAGCAAGACGCTCGACAGCCTGGTCAACTCGCACGCCACCGATGAGGGCTACACTTCCACCGCCAAGTACTCCACGCCGCTCGGAAAAGGGCATGCGCTGTCGGTCGGCTGGGACTTCGGCTTCAATAACCGCAACGACGCGCGCCTCCAGACTGAAACGGGCATAGTCGCCGGGGTGAGCAAACCGAACAACAGCGATGTAGAATTCTCGGCCGACGTGACGCGCCTGGCCGCGTATGCGCAGGACGAGTGGAACGTCACGCCGCGCTGGTCGGTGTACGTCGGCATGCGCTGGGAGGGCATCAAGACGGCCGTCTCCGGTTCCGATTTCACCGACAGCACCACCCGCACCGGGGTCTGGAGCCCGCTGTTCCAAACCCTGTACAAGCTGCCCGACACCAAGGGCGACCAGATCCGCTTTGCCGTCACCCGAACCTACAAGGCGCCCAACACGCAAAACCTGATCCCGCGCCGTTTCACCGCGACCAGCCAGACGTCGACCAATACCGATCCGCACATCGAGGGCAATCCGAATCTGAGGCCGGAACTGGCGCTGGGCTTCGATGCCTCGTACGAGCATTACTGGACCAAGGGCGCGATGGTGTCGATCAGCGCGTCGATGCGCAAGATCGACGACTACACGCGCAGCCAGACCAAAGAAGTCAGCCCCAATGAATTCGTATCGACGCCGATCAATGACGGCACGGCGCACACGCGCGGCATCGAATTCGAAGCCAAATTCCCGCTCAAGGCGGTGCTGCCGAGCGCGCCGGCCATCGATCTTCGGGCCAATCTGAGCCGCAACTGGTCGTCGGTGGACAAGGTGCCAGGCCCGAACAACCGGCTCGACCAGCAGACCCCGTTTTCGGCCACGGTGGGCATGGATTACAAGACCGGAAAGCTGACCACGGGCGGCAGCTACTCGTTCAGGAACGGCGGACCGGTGACGATCTCGGACAAGCAGAGCGGCTACACCTCGGTGCGGCGCGACCTGGAAATGTACGGACTGTGGAAGTATGACCCGAAGAACCAGTTGCGGGTGGCGCTTGGGAACGTGCTGGCGCAGGACTATGTGGTCGAAAGCATCTACGTCGACGGCGGCAATACCACCCGGCGCCGCACCACCTCGCCGGGCGTGATGAACGTGCGCGCCACGGTCGAAATGAAGTTCTGACCAATCGAGGTCGGACCTGAATTTGGACGTCGAGGTCGGACCTGAATTTGGATGTCACAACTTGATCAATTGTTTTGCCGCCGTTCAGACTTTGTAGTGGTGCGACTTGAAGTAGCGGCTGGCGACGAGAATGGCGACCGCCTGCATCGCCGCACACACGAAAAAGGTGCTGCCGATGCGCCAGTCGTTGGCCGGCAAGTGGCTGGCCAGGCCCAGGATCGTGGTGCCGAGAATCGGCATGAAGACGATGCCGATGCTGTTGATCGACTGCAGGGACCCCATCAGTTCGCCCTGTTCATTGGGCGGCGACGATTTCGAGATCACGCCTTGGAGCGCCGGGCCGGCCGCGAAGGCGAGCAGATTGCACAGGATGAAAACGTACATCATCCAGCCTTGGGTCGCCAGGCCGTACAGCGTGAACGTGATGCAGCCCGAGGCCAGGCCCATCAGCGACAGCCGCACTTCGCCGAAGCGCTTCATCAGCACCGTCAGCAGCCCGGCCTGGACTACGGCGGCGGCCAGGCCCACGCAAAACAGGGCGATGCCGTTGTCGAGCGGGGTCCAGTTAAAGCGGAACGTGGTGTACAGCACCCAGGTCGACTGCAGCATCATCTGGGCCAGCGCCGACAGCGCATACACAATCACCAGGCCGCGGATTTCGACCCGCCGCACCAGCTTGAGCAGGGCCGCGAAGGGATTGATGCGGGCCAGCGAAAACGGACGGCGCGCCTCCACCGCCAGCGACTCGGGAACGAAGAAATAGCCGTACACGAAATTGGCCGCGCCCAGGCCGGCGGCGACGTAAAACGGCAATTGCAGGTTAATGCTGCCCAACACGCCGCCCAGCATCGGGCCGCAGATGAAGCCCAGCCCGAAGGCCGCGCCCACTTTGCCGAAGCTCTTGGCGCGGTTTTCATGGGTGGAAATGTCGGCCGCGTAGGCCGACGCGACCGACATGCTGGCCGACGACATGCCGCCCACCAGGCGCCCGATGAACAGGAAGGCCAGCGTCGGCGCCCAGGCGGTGATCAGGAAATTGAGGCACATGCCGGCCATCGAATAGAGCAGCACCGGGCGGCGTCCGATGCGGTCGCTGATCACGCCCAGCATCGGCATGAAGATGAACTGCATCAGGCCGAACGAGGCCGACATGATCCCGAACCACATCGCCTGCTGGTCGCGGCCCTGGACGAATTCGCCCACCAGTACCGGCAGCACCGGCACGATCAGGCCGATGCCGAGCATGTCGATGAAGATGCACACCAACACGAAGTTCAGGTTGCCGGCGCGTGCTGGCGAAGTGGCGGGAACGCTGCTCATAGAGGCTGGGACGGGTAAAAGGAAGGCATATCTTAACGCATCAGCCCATGTATTGCCCTTGCCGCATTGCATAAATCTTGCACAGTGTATAACATGACGTCCGATAGATTCACTCACCAACACCGCTGGAGCCGCTATGCCAATTCTGGGCCTGGGCGTTCATTTTCTGATCGCCCTTTTTTTCGCCGTACACGTGGTGCGCACCGGCCGCGAGCTGTACTGGCTGATCTTGCTGTTTTCGTTCCCGCTGCTGGGAAGCCTGGTGTATTTCCTGGCTATTTTCCTGCCGCAGTCGCGCCTTGAGCGCACCCTGGGCAAGGCCGTCGGCGCGGTCGGGCGCAGCCTGGACCCGGGACGCGCGATGCGCGAGGCCCAGCAAGCCTTCGACCTGACGCCGACCGCGCACAACCAGACCCGCCTCGCCGGCGCCATGCTCGAAGCCGGCATGTATTCGCAGGCCGTGGAGCAGTTCGAAGCCTGCCTGCGCGGCCCTTTCTCGGGCGACCCTGAAATCCGCTTTGCGGCGGCGCAGGCGCGCCTGGCCAACAACCAGGCCGATGCGGCAATCGGTGCGCTGCTCGAGCTGCGCAAGACCCATCCGGGCTTCCGCCAGGAGCAGCTTGCCGTGTTGCTGGCCAAATCGTATGCCGCGGCCGGCAAGCATGCCGATGCGGGCGCCGAGTTTGCCGAGGCGGTCACGCTGTTCTCGGGGATTGAAACGCGCGCCGAATACGCGCTGTGGGCGTTGTCGCGGCGCGACCAGGTCGTGGCCGACGCCCAGCTGAAGGAACTGCACCACACGCGCAAGCACATGACGAAATACACCCGTTCGCTGCACCAGGAGCTGTTCAAGCGCCTCGATGCGGCCGAGAAGATGCAGCAAAGCCGCTAGGGTTCACCAACCCAGGCCGCCACGGCGCGCTGCGACAGCGCGTCGGCTTCCGGGTTCTTGTGGCGCGGGATCCAGCGCAGCGCCACCTGCCCCAGCTGCGCAATCAGCGCCACCGCTGCCTCGCGCAAATCGGACAGCGACGCCGCGCGCGACGCCTGCGCGGCGCCAACATCGTTGATCACCACCTGGCTGTCGCCATACACCGTCAGTTCATGCGCGCCGGCCTGCAGCGCCGCCTCAAGCACCGCAATCAGAGCCCGGTACTCCGCTTCGCTGCTGTTGCCGTAGCCGGCCGCCTGGCACACTTCAATCCGTTCGCCGCCTGGCCCCGTCAGCAGGCCGCCTATCCCGCAGCGGCCGGGATTGGGGTGGGCCGAACCGTCGAACCAGGCGCGCCACGGCGTGCCCGGGCCAGCGTGGCGCTGCTGCCGCTCGGCCAGCGCGCGCGAGCGCGATTGCGCACGCACGGCGGCGCGCGCCGCTTCGGCCGCCTGCACAGCCTCGCGCTGCGCGACCAGCAACGCCAGGCCGTCGGCGCCAGCGGCCTGCACCAAGGTCGCATGCAGCGCTTCCTGGAGCGTGATGCCGGTGCGCTGCGCGAGCCTGCGGCTGGCAAGCCGTTCGCCCTTGTAGGCGATGGCGTGGAGGTGGGATGGGTCGCTCATCGCCGCAGCATAACTGAAACTAGCCGACAAACTGGCGTGTTGACTTCCCTGGGCAAATTTGCAACACTCGTTTGCCACAGCCGAGTGTAGTCCGACCAGGAGTCTTCATGAAGTCATTCCGTCCCGCAGCGCGCGCAACAGCGCTCGTTTTTTGCATCGTCGCCGTTTCCGTTAGTGCCGCGTCGGCCAAGCCGGCCAGCGCGCCGCCCAAGCGCTACACGATTGAACAGTTCATGGCCACGACCTCGCTCAGCGGGGCCTCGTTCAGCAAGGACGAAAAGCACATCCTCATCAGCAGCAATGAAACCGGCATTTTCAACGCTTATGCGGTTCCGGTCGAGGGCGGACAACCCGTCGCGCTGACCCGCTCGACGACCGACAGCACCTATGGGGTCGAGTATTTTTATGGCGACGACCGGATCCTGTTCACCCGCGACAAGGGCGGCAACGAAAACAACCACCTGTACGTACGCGAGGTGGACGGCAGCGAGAAGGACCTGACCCCGGGCGAGAAGCACAAGGCGTCGTTCAAAGGCTGGCGCCCCGATGGCGGCGCCTTCTACGTCAGCACCAATGAGCGCGACCCCAAGGTGTTCGATCTGTATCGGTACGACGCGAAGACCTACGCCCGCACCATGATCTACGAGAACAAGACCGGCATGAACGTGTCCGTCATCAGCCGCGACGAAAGGTGGCTCGCGCTGAGCAAGCTCATTACCACGTCGGACAGCGACATCTATCTGTACGACCTGGCCAGCAAAACGGCCAGGCACATCACGCCGCACGCGGCGCCGGCCAGCTTCAGCGCGACCACCTTCGATCCGGACTCGCAACGCCTGTTCCTGACATCGAACGCCAGCGGCGAATTTGCCGCCATCTATACCTACGACCTGGCCAGCGGCAAACTGGCCCTGCACGAGAAGGCGGACTGGGAAATGCGGGGCACCGGGTATTCGCGCAACGGGCGCTATCGGATCAGCGCCATCAACCAGGATGGCAGCACCGTGATCCGGGTGGTCGAAGGGCCCGGCGAAAAAGCGGTAGCCCTGCCCAGGCTGCCCGGCGGCGAAATGCGCGACACCACGTTCTCGCCGAGCGGGCGCCTGATGGCCTATTACGTAAATGGCGACCGCTCGCCCAACAACCTGTATGTGCACGACTTCAAGACGCGCCAGACCAGGCAGCTCACGCGCAGCCTGAGCAAGGAAATCGACCCGACTGACCTGGTCGAAGGCGAAGTGGTGCGCTTCAAGTCCTTCGACGGCACGGTGATCCCGTCGATCTACTTCCGTCCCAAGGGCGCGTCCGGCGCGAGCAAGGTACCGGCCCTGGTGTATGTGCATGGCGGGCCGGGCGGCCAAACCCGGCGCGGCTACAGTGCCCAGATCCAGTACCTGGTCAACCACGGCTATGCGGTCCTCGGCATCAACAACCGCGGCAGCTCGGGCTACGGCAAGTCCTTCTTCGCCGCCGACGACCGCAAGCACGGACGCGAACCTTTGTGGGACTGCATCGAGGCCAAGACCTACCTTGCCAGCCTTGGCTACATCGACCCGCAGCGCATCGGCATCATGGGTGGCAGCTACGGCGGCTACATGGTGCTGTCGGCGATGGCGTTCCGTCCCGAAGCGTTCAAGGTCGGCATCGATATTTTCGGGGTCAGCAACTGGATCCGCACGCTGGAAAGCATTCCCGCGTACTGGGAAGACCAGCGCAAAGCCTTGTACGACGAGATCGGCGATCCCGCCAAGGAGAAGGAATTTTTGACCGCGACCTCGCCGCTGTTCCACGCGAAGGAGATCCGCATGCCGCTGATGGTGGTCCAGGGCGCCAACGATCCGCGCGTGATCAAGCCGGAAAGCGACGAGATCGTCGAGGCGGTCCGGAAAAACAATGTGCCTGTCGAGTATGTGGTGTTCGCCGACGAAGGGCATGGCTTCAGCAAGAAGAAGAACCAGGCCGAAGCGAACGCGAAAATCCTGCAGTTCCTCGACAAATACCTCAAGTAACGCCGGCCCCACAATAAAAAAACGCCATCGCGGACGAACCGGATGGCGTTTTTTTTCGTGCTAGAACAGCTTAACGGCGGGTACGATCGTCCGGATAGCGGTCTTGATCGTTGCGTACGCCGTCGCCGTCGCGGTCGGCGTCGTTGCGGTTGCGCACACCGTCGTTGTCGCGGTCGCGGTCGTAGGAGTCCGGAACCCCGTCACGGTCGCCGTCACGGCGGCGTTCCAGGCGGTCCGGCACGGCGTCGCGGTCGCGGTCACGTCCGTTCTCGAAGCGGTCAGGCACGCCATCGCGGTCGCGGTCACCGCGCCGTTCGCGGCGATCTGGCACGCCATCGCGGTCGCGGTCTGCACCGCCTTCGAAGCGATCGGGAATCCCGTCGCGGTCACGGTCGCGGCCTCGGCCCTGTTCCCAGCGGCCCTGTTCCAGGAACCACTGGCCGTCGCGTTGCATCCAGCGCGGCTGCGAGTAGTTATAACCGCTGCGCTCGCGCATCCAGCTGCCGCTGACCCATTCGTGGCGATTGCCGCGCCAGTTCCAGTAGCCAGGTACCCAGACGTAACCCTGACGTGCACGCGGGACGCGCTCATAGCGCGGTGCCGGTGGCGCGACGCGAATCATGTCGATGCCGGAAGCACCGCCTACCTGCATCCAGCCGCCGCGATTGAGGCGCCAGCCGCTGTTATCGCGCTGCCATTCGGCGCGCTGGTACTGATAGCCCTGGCGTACCGGCTCGTAGCGGCCGTCGATCCAGACGTGGCGGTTGCCTTCGTAATTCCAGTAGCCGGGCGCCCATACATGACCGGCGCGCGGCGCGGGGATGGCCTCGTAGCGCGGGGCTGGCGGAGCGGCGTTGATAAAGACGCCCAGGCCAACCTGGGCGCTTGCGGAAATCGGCATGAGCGCTGCTGCGCCAAGAGTAAGTGCTGCTGCAAAGGTGAGGGTGCGTTTCATTTTTGTGACTCCTTAGGAAAGCGTACGGTTCAATATATCAACGCGTTTCGCCGTTCAGGAGAAATGATTCAGTTGCTTACAATTGAAACAAGTTGGGGGATTGTTTGTAAGTTCTTGCGGAAGGGGCCGTGCGGGGGGATTGCGGCAAACGATCCGCCTGTTACGCGCTGCGCTGTGTCGGTTCAGCGTTGCGTACAGGCGGATGAATCACGTTCAAATGCGGCTCGCAAGCTTGGCTGCGTCGGCGCGTTCCGCCTGCAGCGACTGCTGCTTTTCCAGAGCGCTCATGCGCTTTGCGCTGACCACGACCGCAGGGATGGCGCTGGCCGTGACGACCGGTTTGGCGTGCGCTTCGGGCAGTGTGTCGACGAGGTAGGCGCCCGAGACCGCGAGGGCAACAGTAGCGACGAAGACGGCTTCCATGTGTTTGAGGATGTTCATACTATTTCCTTTCAGGGTTGGGCTGCGATGTAGTCACTGTAGTCCCGCGCCGCGGCGGGGGCCACCGGATTGCGACGGGGCGCCGGTTTTGCGGAGCGACCTGCGAAATGGGACGATAAACTGCGCTTTCGCCATCCCCCCGCTACTGCTGTGCAGGGCTGCTCGGTGCGGCCTGACGGGAGAACGCGATGATCGGTACGGCAATGCAGGCACTGGCGGCGCGCCACAGACAGTGGCGGCGCGCCCGCAATCTGCGGGCGGGGGCGCGCTCGCGCAGCGCGGCGCCGGCCATGCCGTCGCTGGCGGTCGGCGGCCTGCTGGCCATGCTTGGCGGCGCCGCCGTGATCGCCACCCACGCGCGCCAGCTCGGCAATGCCGTTCCCGATGCGGCCCCTGGCTTGCCATCCTCGGTCGATGCACTGCAGGGCGCCATTCCCGGCGCCGCCTTCGTGGTGCCGTCCACTTCTTCGGTCACGCTGGCCGCGCACGGCGACGCCGTCATCGTTGTGGCAGCCGGCATGCGCGCCGCCGCGCCGGTTCACATTGACCTGTGTGCCCAGATGCTGGAAGGATCACGGCCGCGCTTGCTTCCAATTCGCATCGGCTACCAGTTTGCCGATGTCGCGCGGCTGCTCGCGGCCAGCCCTGCGGCCGGCTTGCGCAACGTGGCGCTGGTGGCGGATGCAAGCGCGGCCATGCCGCCGGTGCAGGTCAGCGGTATGGCGGCGGCCGATTTCGACACTGCCCTGAAAGTGACATGGAACGGCACGCAGGCGCGCTGGGCGGGCGACGCCGGGGCGGGCGCATTCCGGCGCGACGGCTGGCTGGTGTGGAAGGACGCGGCGCTGCGGCTGCATCGGCGCGCCAGCCGGGCCTGTCCCGGTGCGGGCGAACTGGTGATTCAGCTGTACCGCAAGGGTGACGCTGATGCCGGCAGGGCGCTGGTCATGGCCTTTCCCGCGCATGGCGGGGCGCTGTCGGCGTCGTTAAGCGCCGGCAGCTATACCGTGCCGCAAACGCCGCGCGCCAGCCTGGAAGACCAGGCCCTGTTCCAGGATCTGCAGGCGCATGGCCTGGTACGGCTCGGGAAGGGTGGGCTGGTCGAGCTGGCGCCGCGCGACCTGGCGGCCTGGCAGGACGCGCCGGACGGCGCCAGGGGCGGCCAGTTGCAAAGCTGGGCCGCGGTGGCGCGCGACCCGGCCACGCACACCTTGTTCAAACGCCTATACCGCATGGCCGACGGCCACTACGTGCGCGAGCAGGTACGCATCTTTAACAACGAGCGGCGCCTGCTGGCGTGGCGCGTGCGCCCGGCCCAGGCGCAGCTGGCGTGGCAGGCCAGCGTCGGCGCGGCGCCCCTGGCAACTACGGGCGAGCTGCCATTGGCGGCGGCGCGCCTGTTCGCCGAAGTGCCGCATGGCTGGGCGCCGTGGACGCGGGTGGCGGCGTGGCCGGATGCCGATCCTGGCGCGCCGGTACGCATCGCCATGGCCTTGCCGCGCGCGGCCATGGGCGGCGAACGCATCGAGCTGATGCTGGTTGGGCGCGTGCTGGCGGTCGACGGCGCGCGCCTGCTTGGGCCGCCGCGCGAGGCTTGCAGCGGACGCGCCTGTCCGTCGGGCGCTGCCGTCCAGCTGGTGCAACTGGAGGCATTGCCGGGCGCGCGGCGGATTGCGCTGGACGCGGCGGCGCTCGACATGGGGGCGCTGGCAGGTGTCGGCGAAGAGCGCTATCGCCACCTGCGCGTGGCAGGGACGCGCCTCGAATGGCGCGCGCTGGCAAACAACAGCAGCGCTGCACGGGCGCCCGCGCTGGCCGGTGTGACTTTGCTGGATCGCCGTGGCGCCGTGGTATGGAGCGGCGGTGCGCCAACGGTGGCGGCGGCCGAGGCCGGGCTGGCGCCGATGCTGGGACTGCGCGCCGACCATGCGAACAGTGTGGCGGGCATGTTGGCGCGCATACCGTCGCCCGGAGGCGAGCCGCACAGCGCGCGCCTGACGCTCGACCTGGCCCTGCAAAAGGCCAGCCACGCGGCGCTCGACTGCATCGGCATGCGGCGTGGCCGCTGGGATGGTGCGCATTGTTCCGGGGGCCAGCCTGCGCCGGCAGGGCGCCAGGCCGGCATCGTCATCGTCGACGCGGACAACGGCGACATTCTTGCCGCCGCCGGCGCCGGAACCGGGCAGGTGGACGCCGCCAACTGGAACGAGGTACGCGACTTCGACAAGGCCAACCCCGCGCGCAGTCCGCTGCGCCTGCCGGCGCTGCAGCACGACGGCGGCGCGCATCGCAGTCCGGGCTCCACCTTCAAGATCGTCAGCGCTCTGGGGCTGGAGCTGGCCGCGCAGCGCGACCCGCAGCTCGAGTCGCTGCTGGCCGGGATGCCGCTGGCCGCGATCAACCGCATGGCGCACAGGAAGGGCTTCGCGTTCCGGACGGACGCCGCCAGCTATCCGTTCGGCACCCAGCTGGCGCACATCACCAACTACAAGGACCAGCACCTGGACCGGCGCGCGCGCGACGGCCGCCTGGGCCTGTCGGAAGCGCTGACCTTCAGCCTGAACACCTGGTTCGCGTGGTCGGGCGAGCTGAGCGACCGCAGCCTGTTCGGCCGCGCCGAAGGCGGCGCCCCGGACCTGCAGGCGCTCGAAGCAGGTGCGCTCGACAGCGTGCGCCCAATAGCCGCCATGGCGCACCGGCTCGGCTTCGGGCAGGAACTGCGGCTTGACGGCGGCTTGCTCCCGGGCGGCTTTAACTGGTCGCGCTGGGACGCGTTGCAAGCGAGCGAAGCCCACATCGATCCCATCCACACGCGCCACGAACTGCGCCAGATGGCGATCGGCTTGCGGATGCAGGTCACGCCCTTGCACATGGCCCTGGTGGCGGGGGCGGTGGGCCAGGGCAGGGCGGTGGTACCGCGCCTGCTGCTGGAGCTGGACGGCGATGCCGCGAGCGCGCCCGCGGGCGCCAGGCTCGGGGTGCGGCTGGACCGCATCCGCGAAGGCATGAAAGGCGTGGTCGATGCCGGCACGGCGGCCGGGGCGTTCCGCGGCGATCACATGAAAGCGCTGCGGCGCGGCTTGTCGGGGAAAACCGGCACCTCCCCGGCCATCGTCACCGGCGCCGACGGCGTGCGACGCGAGCTGGCCACGGTATGGTTCACGGGCTGGCTGGAGCCAGAGACTATTTCCGGCCAGAAACACCGGCTCGCGATAGCCGCCTTCGTCAGCCATTCGGAAGCGAGCGGCGGCGAGCACGCAGCCCCCATAGTGGCTGCCGTACTAAGTTCGATCGCCTCCAAACCTTGAAAATCGGAACATCGGGGTCAGACCTCTAAACTTCGGGGTCAGACCTCAATCCGGCTATTTTCGTCCCGGCTTGTGGCAAGGGCGCGCTTCTGTTCTTACACACGCCTAACTTCAATTAACTTTCCTGCATAGGGGTCTGACCCCGAGTTGTAGAGGTCTGAAACTTCGGGGTCAGACCTCAATCCGGCTATTTTCGTCCCGGCTTGTGGCAAGGGCGCGCTTCTGTTCTTACACACGCCTAACTTCAATTAACTTTCCTGCATAGAGGTCTGACCCCGATTTGTAGAGGTCTGACCCCGATTTTGGGGAATAGAAGGGTGTTTCTCCACTTCAAGCGCGCCTTGCCGAGCCGGCTTGTGTGGCATCATTTTGAGGTAAGAAATCACGATGAGGACGGTATGCGCTTACCGGGGACCCGGTATCAGGAACATGGATGGGAACACGTGCGCAAAATGCTTGGGCGCTGCTCCCTGCAGGCGTTCGCCCACATCCACCCGCTGGACGCCGGGCACCAGCTTTCCCTGTATATCGACCTGACCGCCGAAGCGCTGCGCGACGCCGGCCGCGCCACCGGCTTCGATGCGCCCGGCAACAGCTACGGCGAAAGCGTGTTCGAACTGGCCACGGCCCTGTTGTATGAACTGCAGGCCCGCCCCGCCGACTGGGCAGCCTTGTGCACGGCTGTCGTCGGGGAGCATGCAAAGATGGGCGCGTTCTGGCAGCAGCCCGGCGGCGAGGCCATCTTGCGCAAGAAGGTCAACGACATGTTCGCGGTCCTGCGCGACAAGGTCGATTCGGACAACTACCAGGTCGCCTGCGGGCGCCCTTGCAGTCAGAACCGGATGTACGGCTACCGCATGCTCGATACCGCTTACGGCGACATCGCCCGGCTGTTCAGCGGCTGGCAGGAAAACAAGGCGCAGGTGGCGGCGATCCTCGGGCGCGATGTCGACGCCATGCCGATCGAAGCACGCCAGATGAAGTCGATCGCCCATTGCAAGGCCGAGTGGGTGATCCGCTGGAGCGCATCGCTCGAGCAGTTTGACGGCGCTCCAGGCCCGCTGCACACGCGCTCGAAGCGCTTCGCGAGCCTGAAAGGCAGCCCTGACAAGATCGCGGCCATGATGGGCGAGATCGGCGACTACGAGGAGCTCTCGGCCAACCGCGACCAGGACTGGCTGCACGACGCCGATGAGGCGGCCGAATGGATGGACGACCTGTGGCGCGTCCTGGATGCGCCCGACAATGCCGGTGCCGACCAGCTGCAGGAACCTGCCCAGGACGCGCAGCAGCCCGACGAGCAGGAACAGGCCGCGGCGGCCAGCGTTTCACTGCCCCTCCGCTTTATGCAATTGGCACGGGCGGCGCAGGACCAGGGTAGCTGGAGCATGCGCATGCTGGCCGACGAATCGCTGCCGGTGCGGCTGGCGGTGTACCTGAAAATGCTGGGCCGCTTCGATGATGCCTATCCGGGCGAGTGGCTCGATCCGGCCACTGGCGAGCTGCCCACGATGGCGCAGCTGGCTGCGCTGGACCGGCTCTCGCTGCCGACCCTGCGCAAGCGGCGCGACGCGGCTATCGCCAGGCTTCTGGCGGCGCCCGCGCCTTGAAAGGAACGAGATGAAGACAACTGGACAGATCGACCGCAAACTGCAGGAGCAAGTGCTGCTGGCGCGCCGCGTGGAAGGCGACCACCTGGTGCTGGCCGACGCTATCCTGCTCGCCGCGCTCGATGGCAGCCGCACGCTCACCGCTGGTGAGCGCGCCGCTCTGAGCGCGTCGCCATTGACGCTGCGCCGTTTTCGCGCGCTGTCCACCGGACAGCGGCGCGCGGCCTTACCGGCCAACGATGCGTGGAGCGGCAGCGCGGGCATGCTGAGGGCGGCCGCCGACGGCCATCCGCTTGGCGCGCTGGCCACGGACGACGGCCACTGGGCGCTGCACTTCCTGGAGCAGGACGGCGCCTGGCGCGTCATCCTGACGCTAGCAGCGACGGCGCCGTTCGCGGCACGCCTGGTGCGCGAGCAGCCGATGCTGCGCGTGGTCGACGGCGGCGGCGCTATCGTCCTGCAGGGCAGCCTGGACGCCGACGGCGAATGCGAAAGCGCCTGGCCGTTCGAGAGCGCGCCCGCCATGCATTTCCACGCATTCGGCGCGCGCTTCGCGGTCGAACCGGTGCACACCTGAGGACCAAGATGCTCAGATTGTTCAAGCGCTCACCCGCCATCGCCGCGCCCGATACATCGGCGCTGGGCAGGACTGCGCTTGCGCTGGGCATGCCATCAGGCGCGCTCATTCCGCCAGGGTGCGTGGGCGTGGCCTTCGACAAAGGCGGGCGCACCCGCCGCATCGCACAGGGCGGCCGCATCCAGCTCGAAGCGCATGAAAGCGCATGCTGCTTCCACCCCGGGCCGTACGCTGCTGACTTGCTGCCGTTTGCAGCCGCACCCGAACTGGGCCTGCGGCTTGGCTTCGCCATCGACGCACCCGACCCGCGCGTGGCGCAGCAGCGCTTCGACCTGTATTTGATGAGCGAAGCGGGAACCGGCGTGGCGCTGGCCGACATGGTCGCCGCCATCGAAGGCGCGCTGCAGCGCGCGCTCGCCCAGGGCAATCTTGAACTGCCTCCCTGTACGTCGCTCGCCGAATGGAACGCCTTTCGGGCGGGCCTGAACCAGTTGCTGTACACCCGCTTCGGCCTGATCGTCGAGGACTGCATTCCGGTCGACCTGGGCGCGAACGTCGATTACGCCCAGATCCTGCTGGCGCGCGCGCTCCGTGTTCCCGCCCCGGCCTCCATGCCTGCGCCGGACGCCACGCCGGCGGCCTTGTCGGATGCGCAGGCGCTGCGCCGCCTGTTCCTGGAGCTGCCATGCGTGATGTGCGCGTTGCGACTGGCGGTGCTTCCGCCCGGGCAGGCGCTGTTTCGCCAGCACCAGGAACTGCTGCAGCGGCTCGACCAGGTCAGCCTGCTGGTCGCCACCATGCCGGCGCTGGAACTGGCCGCGCCCGGGCAGGCCCTGGCACCGGATCAGCAGGCGCGCCGTGCGGCGCACAGCGTAGCAGCCGTGGCCGCGCTCGACGAAGCCTGGGCGCTGCTGGCGCGCCTGTCGCTGGCAGGCGCAGGGCAACTGGCGGCACTGTTCGATGAAGCCGACCGCATCGTCGCCAATCTCGAATTTCACGGCAGCGGGCGGCGCGCGGCGCTGCAGGAAAGTGGTGAGGCATGAGCCCGCTTCCCGCCACAGCCCAGTGCCGCACCATGCTAGCCGGCGGCGCCTTTGCCACGGTGACGGCAACCCGGCGCGCCCGCGCAGGCCGGGCCGACGTCAAGTGCGGCGCAGCTGGCGACGCCGCCCTGGCCGAACGCATGCAGCAGGTGGTGCGCCTGGCGCGCCACACTGAAGCGCGCCTCGACAGCCGCGACCAGGTGGTCATCAGCATCGACCGCGCGCCCGGGCGCCATGAACGCGACTGGGAACTGGCCGTGGTGCTGGCCGACCGCATGGTGCGCGGCGTATGGCAGGGCAGCGCCGGCATCACTGCCAACGGCTGGTCGTCGCAATGGCAGCTGGGCCGGGTGGAAGGGCACGACGGGGCAGTCGCAGGCGCCATCCTTGGCGGTCCCGAAGGCCTGGCGCACCTGGCAGGCCTGAACGGCCAGCCAGACAGCGCGGCCAGCGTGGCCTCGGCGCGCGCCTGGTTCCCGCTGCATAGCGGCGGCATCAACGACAGCCTGTGCTCGGTCGAAGTGAGCGTCTATCCCTTGGCCAGCCCGGCGGGGGAGGAAGAAGACAGCATCGCCGTGCCGGGCGTGGACCTGGCCCTGCAACTGGCCGTGCGCCAGGCGCTGGCCGGGGCCCGCCATTTCGACGGGCGGGCGCTGGGCCGCTGGCGCACCGTGGTGCGCTTCGGGCAGCCTCGCTTCCAGGGTAACTCATTCGAACTGGCGCTGGTGATGGCCGACCGCATCGCACGCGGACGCGAGTTCGTGCCGCGCGGCCGCCTGATCGCCAGCGGCGGCTCGAGTGCCTGGCACGCTGGGGCGGTGGAATCGGTCGAAGGCTGCGCGCCGAAGTGCGCGCTGATCGCAGGGCACGCGCTGGCCGGCGACCGCGTGCTGCTGCCAAAGGCGTGGGAAGCGGCGCTGCCGGCCGATTTTGCCGCCGGTTTGAAGGAAAAGGGCGCCAGCATCGCCTGTATTGACCGGATCGGGATCATTTAGAACCAGGGGCGCACGCTAGCGTGCGCAATGTACAGGGTGCTTTCCCCTGCTAGAATCGAAAAGTGGCATAGATTGAATAACCAGGAGTCCAACATGTTCCAGATGTTTGGTTTTGGCGGGGTAAAGTGCCCGCGCTGCGAGCATAAGAATGCCGGCGATTCCGGCTATTGCGCCCAGTGCGGCCTGACCCTGGGGGCGGCGCGCAGCGAACCGATCATGCGCGACAACCGCTGGATCCCGGCCGACAACGAGCTGGCCGTGTTCTTCGGCATGCGCGAACTGTCTGGCCTGTTCGTCAAGACATTGCGCGTGCCGGCCACCACCCGCGCCTACATCCTGCAAGGCGAAAAAGCGACCGAGGTGCCGCAAGGCGAGTACGAGATCGAAGGCTTTTTCACCCGCCTGAACAACCTGCTGCGCAACCAGCACGCCGAAATCCTGATCACCCGCACTGCCGCGATGCCGGTCGAATTCGATTTCGACGACCTGCAAACGGCCGAACACCTGAGCGTGTCGGCGCGCTTTTCGGTCGGCATCAAGATCGAACAAGTCAGCGCCTTTGCGCAGCATTTCATGACCATGCCCGGCACCGTCACCACCGAACACCTGCGCGAACTGCTGGCGCCGTCGGTCCGCCAGCTGGCCGCCGAATTCATCGCCGGGCAGCCGGTGCGCGACATGGCCAACAACCGCGATCTGCGTCCGCAGCTTGACGAACGGCTGCAGGGCGCGCTGAAAATGCGCCTGGCCCAGTACGGGCTGGCGGTGGTGCAGGTCGATACGCTGGCCCTGCGCCACGACAAGTTCGACGCCAACCGCGCCCGCATCGGCAGCCTGTACCTGGTGGCCGACGAACGCCATGTGCAGCTCGAGCACGCCAAGCACATCGACCAGTTGTACAACGACGAGGAATGGCAGGCCATCTGGCGCGAGGAACAGCAAGGCCGCCTGCGCCACCGGCGCCAGGAGCTGCGCCAGGACGAAAGCATCGAGAAAGCGGAGCTGACCCTGCAGAACGCGGAGCGCCTGCAGGCAGTGCGCGCGCGAGAGATCGAACTGTATGGGCGCATCGCCGACTCCAGCAACCGCAAACAGGCGCTTGAACGGGGCGCGGGCGAGATCGTCATCGAACTCGAACACGAGCTGGCAAAAAAAGGCGCCGCGCGCGAGGATGAATCGACCCAGTGGGCGCACCTGCGCGAACTGGCCGGCATCCACATGCGCACCGAGCTTGAAATTGCGCAGCAGGCGGCGAGCGAGGCGCGCCAGTTGGCGCAGCAGCGTTTTTCGCACCAGCTGCTGCAGCAGCAAATACAGAACAAAATCGCCCAGGCGCTCGGCATCGAGGACGAATCACGCAAGCGCGCCGAATTGCTGCGCCTGAACCAGAAGCAGGTCATGGCCAATGCACGCGAACTTGAAATCGAGGACGAACAGCATAAGGCGCGCTGGCAGTCGCTGGCGCTGACCAATGCCGCCCACAAGCGCGAAGCCGAACGCATCGCCGAATGGGAAGACCAGCTTGCGCTGGACCGCCAGCGTGAACTGCTGCGCACCGACGCCCTCAAGCATGTTGCGGGGCAGGCCGAAGTGGAAGAGGTCAGCCAGAAGATCGAAGCGATGCGGCGCAGCGGGGCGCAGGCCGAGTCCATCGCCCAGTACGAAAAGCTGCTGCGCACGATCGAGGCTGACGGGATGCATGCGCGCCAGGCGCAGCAGATCGAACTCGACGCCGAACAAAAGCGCCAGGCGCTGCGCCAAGCCGAGCACGAGGCCCAGTGGCAGCAGGAGCTGCGCCGCATGGACCACGTACGCGAGGAAAAATACGCGCTGCAGGCACATGAACTGGAACTTGCGCGCATCGAAATAGCACGCGCCGAGTCGATCGGATCCATGAGCGACAGCGCCAAGGTGGCACTGACTGCCGGCCCCAATGCGGCAGCACTGGCCGATGTCATGAAGACCCAGGTGCATGCCAACATGAGCCCGGAGCAGCTCGCCGCACTGGCAGGCGTGGTCGCAGCGACCAATGGCGTCACCGCCGGCGAGGCCGCCATCCAGGTCCAGCAGCAGCTGGAACGGGAGCAGGCGCGCCGCGACGCCGAGGTCGACAAGGACCGGCGCCACCAGCTTGACCTGCTCGGCTTGCAAAACGATGTGAACAAGGCAGCGCTGGCCAAACAGGCCGAACTGGGCGCAGGTGTGGCCCATGCGCTCTTTGAACCGGCGCCACGCGCCTGTCCGAACGGGCACCGCGCTGGCCTCAACGATAAATTCTGCGCTGAATGCGGCGCGGCGATCCAGCCTTGACAGGACCGATGCAAACGGCACGAGACAAGATCCGCGAACTGCGCACCCTGCACGAAGACGGGCTGCTGAGCCAGCAGGAATTCGACAGCCGCAAGAACGCCATCCTCGACGCCGAATACGCGCCGCCGGGCAGCAGCGCCACGCCCGTTACGCCGCCCATCCACATCAAGCAAGGAACTGAAATCGGCCTGATGGCGGGCCAGGAAATCGGCCCGCAAAACCGCCGCTACCGCCTCGAACGCCTTATCGCCCAGGGCGGTATGGGGCAGGTATGGCAGGCTATGGACCTGGCCACCCACGCAGAACTGGGTCACAGCGCGATGGTCGCGGTCAAGATCCTGCCGCCGCAGCTGACCCAAAGCGCCATTCACGCCAAGCTGCTGGTTGAAGAGGCCACCCAGGCCCGCCGCCTGGCGCATGAAAATATCGTGCGGGTCTACGAGTGGGCCCAGGATCCGGCAACGGCCAGCTATTTCATCATCATGGAGTGCCTGGAAGGCGAGGACCTCGACAGCGTGCTGGCGCGCGAAGGTGCGCTGCCGCTCGAACGCGTGCAGGAATTGCTGGCGCCCGTTGCCAACGCCTTGCAGTACGCCTGGGACAAGCACAAGCTGGTGCACCGCGATATCAAGCCGGGCAATGTCTTCCTGACCAACAAGGGCGAGATCAAGCTGCTCGACTTCGGCATTGCGGCGCGCGCGCGCAGCAGCGCAAGCAGCATCGGGCTGGAAGCGCCGGGCAACTCGGGCACGGCAGGCTACCGCGCGCCCGAAGCGGGCACGCACGCCAGCCAGCCAGGACGTGCGCTGGACGTGTATGCGGTGGCCGTGATGATCTACCAGATGGTGGAAGGGCGCATGCCGTTCGACGGCCCGCGCAGCGCCAGCCACGAGCCGTCCATGCCGGCCGCGCTCACGCCGCACCAGTGGGATGTGCTGCGCAGGGGCTTTGCGTTCGAAGCGTCGCAGCGCCCGGCAACCGTGGCGGTGCTGCTGGCCGAATTGAGCGGCGCGGTCGGCCCCACGCCGGCCGAACTGGCAACCCAGCAAGCGGCGGCCCGCGCGCATGAAGAGCAGCGCCTGGCCAAGCTGGCTTTGAAGCGCCGGGCCGAAGCCGAGGCGGCCGTCGCCGCCCAACTGGTCAAGGACAAGCAGCGCCGCGAGCAGGAGGCGCTGGAACGGGCAGACGCCGAAACCGCCAAGCGCGAGCGCAAGGAAACGCTGCGCCAGCAACTGCAGCAGCGGCGCGAGGCCGATGCCGAAAAGGCGCGCCTGGCCAAGGAGGAGCAACTGCGCAAGGCCCTGCAGGCAAAGGCCGTGGCGGCCTATCGCAGCGAACAGGAACGCGCACGCGCTGACCTGGCTGCCCGCAATCAGGCCGAACTTGAAGCGAAAATGCCGATTCCCGCGACCCCGGTGGCTGACACCGAGGGCGTGCTGCGCGACCGCTTCCTCGACGGCAGCGGCAAAGGGCCCGAGCTGGTGCTGATCCCGACCGGGCGCTTTCAGATGGGATCAACCGAAGTCGAACGCAAGCGCGCGATGGACGCCGGCTCGCAGAAGTCGTGGGTCGAGCGCGAAACGCCGCAGCGCTGGGTCGGCATCGAACAGCCGATCGCCATGGGCCGCTATCCCGTCACCGTGGCCGAATGGCGCCAGTTCGTGCGTGCCACGGGCTGGCATCCGCACGGGGAAGTCAACTGGCAGTCGCCGGGCTTTCGCCAGACCGACGAGCACCCGGTGGTTGGCGTGACCTGGCACGACGCCCAGCTGTATGTGCGCTGGCTCAGCGCGCAGACTGGCCAGCCGTATCGGCTGCCCAGCGAAGCGGAGTGGGAGTACGCGTGCCGGGCAGGCACCAAGACCGCCTTCAGCTTCGGCGACCAGATCGATACTTCGCTTGCCAACTACGACGGCAATTACACCTATAACGGCAGCCCCAAGGGCGAATACCGGCAGGGCACTTCACGCGGGGGCGAATTCCCGCCCAATCCATGGGGGCTGTTCGACATGCACGGCAACGTGTGGGAATGGGTACAGGACGTAGTGCACGACACGTATGACGGCGCGCCCATCACCGGCGTGGCGTGGGAAACCGGCGGCGACCAGAGCCGGCGCATCTTGCGTGGCGGCTCCTGGCTGTACAACCCGCGCTATCTGCGCTCGGCCCTGCGCAATGGCTTTTCCGCAACGCTCAGCAACGACATTGTGGGTTTTCGCGTGGTCCGCGAGCTGGTTTGACTTGAACTTTCGTCGTTCTTTCATACACTAACTCTAGTGTATGGACGAAAGCGAGGACGCCATGAAAATTCCCAAAGAGCTGCAAATCCCGGCCATCGTATTCGGGCTTGAAGCCGTTCTGCTCACTGGCGCGGGACTGATTTTTTTCGTGCTGATACCCTGATCAGCGCTCGTTAATGCTGCGATCGCCTGCGTACCGCGGGTGATGTAGGTCTGCGCCCACACCGGCGTTTGCTTTCCCCTTGGATCGGGGGAAGGCGTCTGCACGTCCACCGAGCGGAACCATGCGTCCTGTGCTACTTTATGGTTCCGTACGCAAGGTACAATATTCCACGTATCTCACAAGGAGACAGCATGTTCAGTCACATCATGATCGGCACGAATGACATCGAGCGGTCAAAAAAGTTCTACGATGCACTCCTCGGAATGCTGGGCGCAAAGGAGCCATTTCGTGACAAGGCATCTACTGGCCGAAGCCGGCTCTTTTACCGGCACGAGGGGAATACCTTTTGCGTCGGTGAGCCAATCAATGGTGAAGAGGCGTGCTTCGCGAATGGCGGCACGATCGGCTTCAAGTGCAGCTCGCCTGAGCAAGTAAAACAATTCCATGATACGGCTGTTGCGCACGGCGGAAAATCCATCGAAGACCCGCCGGGCCTCCGCGAAAGCCTCATGGGAGCATTGCACCTGGCCTATGTACGCGATCCTGACGGTAACAAGCTCTGTGCGCTTTACCGCGCCAAGTAAGTACTTTTGAAGTGCGTCGTGCCGTTTCGGCCGCGTGTGGTCTAAGGTATGCCTTTGTCATCCATAGGGAGCACGAACATGGTCAGCAAGAACACGATTTGCTTGGGTTTCAGCGGCACTGCATTGGAAGCGACCCGGTTTTACGCCGAGACGTTTCCGGATAGCTCGGTGGGAAAAATTCACCGTGCCCCCGGCGACTATCCCGCTGGCAAGGAGGGCGATGTCTTGATGGTCGAGTTTACCGTGGCGGGCATCCCTTGTATCGCACTCAATGCCGGCCCGGAATTCAAGCACAGCCTTGCATTCTCCTTCCAGATATCAACAGAGGATCAGGCCGAGACCGACCGTTTGTGGAACGCGATTGTCAATAACGGCGGCCATGCAAACGTCTGCGGCTGGTGCCAGGACAAATGGGGCCTGTCGTGGCAAATCACACCGCGCGTCCTTACCGAAGCGGTCGGCAGTTCTGACCGGGCAGTGGCCAAGCGCGCATTCGAGGCGATGATGACGATGGGGAAAATCGACGTTGCCGCAATCGAAGCGGCGGTACGCGGTTGAATTCGGTGAAGATGCGTTGATCTACAAATACACCTTCGCCGACAGCGCACGGCGATACTCGCTTGGCATTGTGGAACAGACAGGGACTCGCGTCCTGTCTTTTTTTACGCCTACCCCGATGGCGGACTACGAGGAAATCTACGCAATCAGCCTCGATCAATTTGCGTTGTTCCAAAATGACCGCGGTGCGGCAATGGTGTTCATCGATGCCTGCCGCCGCGGTGAAAACGATCATTCTCTGCTAACAGCTTAACCTCAGTCCAACACCAGACTCTTCTCTCTCTGTTATCCTTGACGACAGAATAGTTGCGCGCCAACTGAATGCGGGACATTTTCGCAATCGCGGAATAGGGCTGAAATGGTGAAGAGGGATCTGATTTTTTTGAGGAGTTTGTTCTCCTATTTTTTAGCGAGCATTCGCTTGCCTCATGTATATCATGTGGCCACATTTCGAAGGTCATCCGCACGCCCCGTTTTCTTCCTTTCCGGAGTTCTTGGTGTGGGCTCCCATCTCACCATACATGGCGTTCCTGCTGTTTGAGACCCGAACGATTGAGGCAGTAACAGCGCTAGCTATATTTGGACTGGTTTTTGCGGCAAGCTACGGGGCGATGATGCGTGTCGGTCGGGGAACTCGTGGCAGCAAGCAGCCAGAGCGGTTACCCAAATTGGATACTGAAATATGAAAGGATGCAATGTACGGTTTTCCCAGCGACCTGAATTTGGACGACATTATCGGGATGCAGATAGAACAAATCTGTCTCGGGCGTTTTGATGTGCAGTTCCGTTTTGGTGCAGAACGAACAATCTGTTCACAGGCATTGGTAGAGGTATTTCGAGATGACGCGTTGATCTCGGCGTGGGGGCCAGAGAGCATCTGGTCGAATTCCAGCTTCCAAATGTTGCTTGAGCCAGTGATCGAGGCCTATGCCGTAGTTCATGAAAGGTTACTGGAAATTCGTCTGAAAGGTGGATTGGAGCTACATCTGCACGACAGTTCGATGCAGTTCGAAAGCGTTAAGATTTATCCAGAAATGATTATTGTCTAGATCGAAGCTACGCACACTTCAAGATGAATTCATGCCGAGCGAAGGTATGCTTTGGGCCGACTAATAAATCAGACGTCCACGTTGTCCAATCTCGTAACTTTTTCCGTAAATTCGAATGAAATCCAATAAGCCGATTAAAAGCCTTGCAGGCGGATTTGATCCTCGAATGCTCATTGACGATGCGCGAGTACACCCGAGTTCAACAGTTAAACGCGTAAGTTATTGATTCATAAGGTAGCGTCCAT